>NZ_CP124543.1:1872552-2184644 GCF_029953635.1 Halotia branconii CENA392
AAATTTAAGACAGCGCGAATACCGCGTAACATTTCTGTACCACCGCTTGCATTTAATTTGTTGACGTAATTGATTGCTCGTGTACGATTTTGCGGTGTATTGGCAAGGGGAACAGGTGAGAGTTGCCTAGTTGTATTGGAGAAATCAATAATGCTGAAAGTATCATCAAGATTGAGTCCATTGATAAAGCGGCGCATCAATTCCTGACATTGCATCAGTGGCGCACCCATTTGAGAACCGGAGGTATCGATGAGAAATACCACATCTTTAGGAACAACTTGCTCTGGGCGATACTGGAGGGCAGGAATTAGATATAGTGCAAAATGTCCACCTCGTTCATCGGCTTGAGTGAGTACAGTTGCTTGGGTGGAATTATTTGCTACTTGATAGCGTAAAATCAAGTCTTTGTTGGGGATAGTATCTCCACCTCCCAATTTAACTAGCACTACCTGTCCTTTATATGTAATCTGGATTTGATGAGAAGGTGATTGTATATCCTGAATCTCTACTCCTGCGTCAATTTCTACCGTCACATTAATATCATGACGGGAGCGAGTACCCATTGGTAAGATAGGTGCATTCAACCGAGAAGCATCCGGTACTAAATCGGTATCTTGATTTTGCATCATGGGTGCATCAGCCGAGCCATAGCCTGTTGTATCTTCCTCAATGGTTGTCCCTGGAATGTAACGGGGGCCAACCACCATCGGAAAAACAAATTCGTAATTCCCGCCGTCAAATTTGAGGCTTTCGGTGTAGCGAATAATCACATCGATTTGCTCACCGGGTTTGATATTCGCCAGGGATTGGGTAAAAATGTTGTCCCGTTCTTGTTCTAGCAGTCCAGCGGTACGTCCTTGTTGCTTGGCTTGCTCGTATATTTGTTGAGCTTCCTGGCGTTTTTTGATACTGCCTTGAATAGTGCGATCGCCAATCCGAATCAGCATATCATCAACAGCCGCCTCATCTGGTAAGGGAAAAATATAGACGGCTTCTAAGGTTGTGGTAAATGGATTTTCAAAGCTTTGGGTAACTTCCACCCGCGAGATATTACCTGCTATTTTGGCTTGTACTTCGGTGTGTTTAAGAGGGAAAGCGATTTGTTCTTGGCTAGGAGTTTGAACATATAAGCCACCAGCTTGGCGTTCTAGAGTCTGAGTCATTTTAGTAACCTCACGCTGTTGTTTTATGTCTCTAGCGTAGGTTGGTTTATTTGGCAGATATGCTCAGTTTTGTGTTCAGTCAATGCTCAATGGTTGGTTCAATTATAAATTGAGTAGGACTTACGCACGTTTTACCAATTCTTGGCGTTCTTGGTGTCTTGGCGGTAGCCTCCGGCAAGCCGCTTTGCGTTTACAATAAATTGAGCTTTTTAGCCGTTTTTAAGTAAGTCCTGTCGAGAACAAACTATAATCTATACTACGTTTCATAAATTATTTTATTTAAAGGCAAAATTTGGAAAATAACATGATTTTAAAAGATATTAAAGAGAAATTATTTTCCGTCATTAAAGTAATATCCGTAGTGGTGATCACAAGTGCAATAGGCTTAGAAATATGGTATATACAAACATTAACAATTAACAATTATATACCTATTGCTTTAAATCCAGTTTTGATAATTGCTCATTTGGCATTGTCAGCTCATTTATTTGAAGGAATAATTGCAGCTTGTTTTGCACCTGCGAAAAATCATCAGCCAATCCAATATGGAATTTATACTTTTTTTGTAGGTACAATTGGTTTATTAGAATTATTTGAAAATCAGTTCCAAAACCCTAACTTATCTAATAAGTCGGAATCTAAACCATAGATTTTATTTTAAACTCGCCCAAAGCATCAACCGCAGGACTGCTATTTGTAGACAAACCCCTTCAATGTGTAGATTAGACAAAAACCAGCACGATGCTTTGTTGACAGATGCATATACATCTAGAGCTACTTTATAAAGATTTTGGTAGGACGATTCTCGTTCTGAGACACTTCGTTTTGCGATCGCATTGAGCATCAGAAACAGCAGCAAAACTACTAAACTGCTAGATAAAGGGATATTCTATTATTAAGAGTAGAGGCGAAGGCGATCGCAGATTATTTTAAAATGCTCTAGCTTGTCGCTTGCTAATTATCATCAATGAGTATCAGCTAACTGAATTTATTTACAAATAATACAAGAGTGCAGCTCAGGTAAACTTCAATCCATAATATTCGTTGGCATTTGCGAATCAACAGTGTTATCAGAAACTATGGGGCGGCTACCATCTATATTTAGATTATCTTTAACTTGAAAATTACTCTTAACGATTGGACGTTGACCGTCTATGTCAAGAACGTCTTCTACCTCTAGATCATTAGGATCGATTGGACGTTGACCGTCTACGGCTAACATCTCATGATCTTGAAAATCGCTCTCAGCAATCGGGCGTTGACCATCTATATCAATTGTTTGGTCACAATGATTTTCATCCTTCACAATTGGACGCTGACCATCTATATCCATTGTTTTCTTAATTTGAATGTTACTTGGATCAACTGGACGCTGACCATCTACATTAATTGTTTTAGTTGTTTGCATTAGTTCGTTAGAAGATGACTCAGAACCCATATCAGTTTCACTAACTCCTATATACTGACCCAAATTATTTGTAGTACAATCAAGTTTATTTGTGTTATCCATGTTTTGCATTATTATTCCAGGTAATTAAGATTGGGTAATATACGATTTTTTTAATAAATTCTTTGATTGTAGGATTTTTAATAAGTTTACTAAAGTAAAATCCAAAAATCTTCTACCACAGCACATAATATATATCTAACTTCAGAGCGATTGACAATCTCTCAATCAATACAACTCGATAACCTTTACTAAGTTATAATTTAAGATTTGTAATTTTATATTTATTTTTTTCACACTTTATCCCATCGACTTAGCCAAATACAAAGATTTTGCATTTATATCAGTAGTAAAAAGATATGCCTTATGACCTTATTTTATGTCCAGGGCAAAATTGCCCAATAAAACAAAATTGTTACCGTTTTACAGCCGAAATTCTGGGTCGTCAGGATTTTTTAGTAGAAGCCCCCTATAGTTTTATTACTAATTCTTGTGAACATTTTATTAGTAACCGTCCAGATGAAAATAAAATTCGTATAAAAGCTTATGAAATCTGGCAAAACATGGGTTATCCAAGTGGTAAGTCTGTAGAACATTGGCTTCAAGCTGAAAAGGAATTAGTAGAGTTAAAAACTCAACTTTATTAAATAATTTAATCTTCGGAATTTAATAGGACTTACGCAAGAACTCTCTGAAACTCTTATTTCTCTGTGTTCTCTGCGTCGCGCCAGTTGCTACCCTGCGGGAAGCCGCAGAAGCGTCTACAAGTCGGCAAAGCCGCCCGCAGCGCTGTCTCCCCAACGCACTGGCTTCTGTGCGGTTTAATTTTCCGTTACTGGTGCGTAAGTTCTGTTTAAGTAGAACGGCTGGAGAAAAACCAAACTATCTTAATAAGGTAAATTAGATTCAGTGCTATATTCCTTTAAAATGTTATAAAAATCGCATTTTTGTGTAAACTTTTTAACTCTCTTTTTCAGTATGATCTCACTTTCTCGCGTTGCTTTCGTAGAAACCCTCAATCATTTTAAGATATAAAAGTTACCCTGTACCTGGAATTAACGTGAGTTCGACGGCTCTAAAAGACCCCACTTCCATTTTTCTCCCCCACGGTAGGAGAGGCTTTAAAATCTTGATTTTTTCGTACAAAATTTGAAAAATTTCTGTCCCTCTCCGCGTCAAAGAGGCGTTGGTAAGAGGTTCATTGAACTCACGTTAAATTAATAAAAAATTATTATTCTTCTTAATTTTTAATTCAAAAAAGGTCATTGCTTCAATAAGTCAATGTCAATAATTATCATTGAGATAAAGCAGGGGGAAACACTTCGGCTTACTTCGACTATGGTTCCTAAGCGACTTGCCTTGAGTTTATCCTGAGCGTAGCCGAAGGGCGCAGTCGAAAGGAGTCGAAGGACGCTCAGTACAAGTCGCTCATTGACCAGGGGCAAAGGAAGAAAGAGTTTGAGCCTTATTTACTTTTATTTACATAGTTTGATTTTATTTCACCGACTTACTTAGTATGTCAGCGAAAATATAGCAGGTGGAACCTAATCAATTGTTTAGTTAGAGCTAGATTCCACAACAGCCGAAACCTGTGATTTTTGTAAACAGGATGAGAAGTCTGGTTTCTAATTTAATGTAATGCTACTATTACCAGACCTAGATTATAAAAACTCTTGGGAATATCTCGACGATTTGGGCTGAAGTTTTCCAATTCCCCCAACTCTGACTAGAGTAAAAGTTAACACCAGATGTATAATTAGCGCGTCTACTCCTTCATAAAAAAATCAAGTTTAGGGTTGGCCGGCTTTCTGTACCTGTAATAAGGAGCATGTGTGGCAACAAGAAAAAAAGAAAATGCAATAGTCAGTCTGGCATTATTGCTTGCCTTAGCTACTACCCCTATGGCAGCAAATCTCTTCGTGTCGGCACAAGTGCTGTCTCAATCTCCTACTGACACTCCCTCTTTTTCATTGCCAGAAACAGTGGAAAATGGAACTACGGTGCGGATTGACGGTTCAAATAGTTTGGCTGCAATCAACCAAAGCCTCAAACAAAGTTTTGAAAAACAGTTTTCTGGCACGAGGGTAGAAGTTGCGGCTAACGGTACTGATGCTGCACTCCAAGCTTTGCTAGATGGAAAAATTGATGTAGCAGCAATTGGTCGTGGTTTGACTCCAGAAGAAAAAGCACAAGGTTTAGAGCAAGTCCGTTTATACCGAGAAAAGATTGCAATTATCGTTGGTACAGAAAATCCTTTTAAAGGAAACTTGACCGATAGGCAATTTGCAAGGATTTTTCGAGGAAGAATTACAAATTGGTCACAATTAGGAGAATCTAACGGTAAAATTCGGTTAATTGATCGTCCAACCACAAGCGGTATCCGCGAAGCACTGAGTAACTATCCAGTTTTCCGAGCTGCTAAATTTGCTACAGGTTCGACTGCAACCCAATTAACAGAAGATAACACCGCAGAAATTGTCAAACAATTGGGCGATGATGGCATCAGCTATGCACTAGCTAATCAGGTGTCAAAACTGCCAGATGTGCGGGTGCTGCGGTTACATCAAACCTTGCCAGACAATCCTAAATATCCCTTTTCGCAGCCATTAGTTTATGTTTACAAGAAAGACCCTAGTCCAGCTATAGCTAGTTTTCTTGGATTTACACTGGCACAGCCAGGAAAACAGGCTATAGAAGAAGCTAGAGCCGCTGAAGCAAATGCGATCGCTACTGCTAATTCTGCCCCTATTGCAGAGGCTACGCCTACGGAGACTGCCACACCAAATGCTGAAGTTATCCCTACTGACCAGCAACCTGCTGTACCTCCTGCGGCAAATAATCCAATTGCCAAAGGACAAATACCAGTTTGGTGGTTGCTGTTACCTTTGGCTCTTATGGGTGGATTGCTAGCATGGTTACTTAGAAGTGGTTTATCTGGTGCTAGAGAAACAAACAACACCCTAGAATCAACTCCCAATACACCTACTGCTAACCCGGCGATCGCCGCAGAAATTCCCCCTAACTCGAACGTTGAAGATACAACCCCTAATGTATCCAACACATCAGAAAATGCTGTTTTAGCAGCAGCAACTGGAGCCGCTATTGGCTCTACAGTTGCTAACGAAAGCTTTGATCAAGGAACTAAAGAAACTGCTAATTTAAATAAATATGCGGGAATTACTCCTTATGAACTTGATGAATCCCCTTGGGATATAGAAGCACCAGCAGCGGTTGTAAATACTTCATATCCAACTATTGCAGATGTTTCCCCAGTTACACCGAATGTAGAGTTACCCACCACAGAAGTTACTGATGTTCCACCAGTAATATCTAATGAGGAAAATCCGGAAACTTCAACTCCTGAAGATTTGACAACAGAACAACCAGTAACAGGAACAGGAGCAAATGTCTGGTCTACCATCAAAGTAACTCCTGACACTCCAGAAGCCAACACTACTGCTGAACAAGATTTCAATGCATCTTACGAAGTAATATCCGACTTAGAATGGCCAACAGAGGTATTTTCCAATGTAACTTCTGATCAACCAGTAGTATCTGAAGAAATCAGTTCTACTGGGGAACAATCTTTAGATGAAACAAGCGAATTAATAGTAGATGAAGAATCGCCAGAGCAAGAAGTCACAACCTCACTTTTTGAATTACCAGACATTCCCGAAGAGACGCTGAACGTAGTCGCAGACGAAGCTGAACTTACCAACAATGAAACAATCTCTTATCTGCCAGAAGAGATAGAAGATCCTACCCAAAGCGGTCTAGCAGATTTTGTCAACGGTGCAGCTTTAACAGGAGTAGGAATTGGGGCATGGGCTAGTATTTATGGTATTCAGAACATCGCTGAATCTGATACACAAACTCATGCCAATGAAAATATACTTACAGGAAGCGATACAGCTTTTAATTTGCTGCACGCAGACACAGAAAGCAGTATTATCCTGACACCCCGGACTTTTGAGTGGGCTGATGCATCGTGGCGTGTTTCGGAAATTCATAAACAAGTGTTGCGGGATACTGGCTCAAAATTAGCACTGCGGTTATACGATGTGAGTGATATTGACTTGAGTTATCAAAGTCCCTCTCTAGTGCAGCAGTATGAATGCGAAGAATTTACAGATGGTCTGTCTGTACCGATTCCCATAAGCGATCGCAATTACATGGCTGAACTGGGTTATGTGGCTGATAACAATAACTGGGTAATATTAGCTACTTCAGAAATTGTGCGTGTTTTTAGTTTGCCCCATCCAGAGACCATTGTAGAAAATACTTTAGTAGGAAGTACAACAGCTGTTAACGGGCTGCACGCAGATACAGAAAGTAGGATCATGCTTACAGTTCATACTCCTGAACGGGCTGATATATCGTGGCAGATTTCGGAAACTCAAAAGCAAGTATTGCATGATGCTGGTTTGCAGTTAGCATTACGACTGTGTGATGTCACGGACATTGACTTAAGTTATCAAAGTCCCTCTTTAGTACAGCAGTATGAATGCGAAGAATTTACAGACAATTGCTCCGTGCCGATTCCTGCAAGCGATCGCAATTATATGGCTGAACTGGGTTATGTCACTGATGGTCATAACTGGTTAACACTGGCAACTTCCGAGATTGTACGTGTCTTTGATTTGCCTCATTCAGAGACTACGGTAGAAAATACTTTTGTAGGAAGTACAACAACTGTTAACGGGCTGCACGCAGATACAGAAAGTAGTATCATGCTTACAGTTCATACTCCTGAGTGGGCTGATGTATCGTGGCGGATTTCAAAAGCTCACAAGCAAGCACTACAAGATGCTGGTTTGCAGTTAGCACTGCGGTTGTGTGATGTCACGGACATTGATTTGAGTTATCAAAGTCCTTCTCTAGTACAGCAGTATGAATGCGAGGAACCTACAGACGGTCTCTCTGTGCCGATTTTGACAAGCGATCGCAATTACATGGCTGAACTGGGTTATGTCACTGATGGTCATAACTGGTTAACACTGGCAACTTCCGAGATTGTACGTGTCTTTGGTTTGCCTCATCCAGAGACTACGGGAGAAAATGGTTTATTAGGAAATATAGCAGCTGTTAATGGGTTGCAAGCAGATACAAAAAGTAGTGTTATTCTTACACCTCAAACTTTTGAGTGGGCTGGTGTGTCGTGGCGCGTTTCAAAAGCTCATGAACAAGCGCTGCACAATGCTGGTGTACAATTAGCTCTGCGGCTGTATGATGTCAGTGAAATTGACTTGAGTTATCAAAGTCCCATCTTAGTACAGCAGTACGAATGTGAAGCATTCACAGATGACCGCTACGTAGCAATTCCGACAAGCGATCGCAATTACATGACTGAATTAGGTTATGTGAATGTTAGCAATGATTGGGTAAAAATAGCAACTTCAGAAATTGTGCGTATCTTCAGTGTGCCTGATGAAAATACTCAAGATACTACAACAGAGAATACTGTAACAGGAGACATAACAGCTTCTAACTCCATCAATGCAGATGAGCAAAGCAGTATTGTCCTCACACCTCGCACTCCTAAATGGGCTTATGTTTGTTGGCAAATGTCTGAAACTCATAAACAAGCGCTGCACAATGCTAGCATCTCACAATTAGCCCTGCGGCTGTATGACGTAACTGACATTGACTTGAGTTATCAAAGTCCTATTTTAGTGCAGCAGTATGAATGTGAAGAAGCAACACATGATCGCTACGTGGCTATTCCCATCAGCGATCATGACTATATCACTGAACTAGGCTATATCACCGAAGGCGATCGTTGGGTAATGATCGCTCGTTCAACTACCGTTCGTGTCTTCAATCGTCCTTATGGAGATTTCTGGTTTGTGGCGGATGCTGAGTTGATTATTCACGGTGCAACAAAGCCAGGAGCAACTGTGACTGTTGCGGGTAATCCTCTCACACTAAAATCCGATGGTACTTTCCACTTACGTATTCCTTTTTCGGATAACTTAATTGAGTATCTGATTACAGCAGCAGATGCTAATGGCGCTCAAACGAAAACCATTCATAAGAAGTTCTTCCAGGAAACTCCAGAGGATGAGTGATTAGTTTTAAGTTACAAAAATTAGGAGCCAGTTTTGATGCGGGGCTATCTTGCAAAGCCCCGCAAGCTGGAAGTCTAAACAACAGTCATTACAAAAGAATTAATAATAGGACTTACGCACCTATTATGACTTTACGCCATTACGAGCAAAGCTAAGTAATCATAAAGGCTTAGTTTTCGTCACGAGTGCGTAAGTCCTAAACTTTAATCAGTATTGTGAGTTTTGGTAAAAAGTCAAAATGATTGAAAATAGTGTTCCCATTTCAACTATTTTTATTGGAGTTAATGGTCTGATCGCTTTTTCTCTTTCATACATTGCAGCATTTGAAAGAATAAAAACAAGAGTTTGGCATGGTGAATCTAAGCAAGATGTAGCAGCACAACCTGATCCATTAGCAAATCCTAGCCCTTGGGCATCTATGGTTGAGCAATCAACTCAGAAATTTGTAAAAGTGCAAGCTAATGATAATGGACTACTACAAAGAAAGATTCGCGCTCATGGTAATTTTGCTGAATATGTACCTCATGCGTTATTGCTTGTACTGGCGCTAGAGTTAATGCAAGCACAAACATGGCTATTATGGCTTTTGGGAAGTAGTCTGACTGTAGCTAGAATTGCTCATGCATGGGGTTTAATAAAAACCTATGGGCCTTCTCCAGGAAGAGCATTCGGTTTTTTCCTCACGTGGTTTGTATACATCTTTGGTAGCGTAGCTTGTATTTATTATGGAGTCGTTAATTTGATAGCAAATTCAAATTAAATAGTGTATGGCTGCAAAACCGTAGTTTTTTGTAAAAGGAGAATTTTAGTGCTTTAATCTACCAAATTACATCTGAGTAAAAATCTCTTATTTCTTGATCTGCTGTGATAATTGAAGCTTGATTACTGCTGGCTAATGCTACAACAACTCGATCGGCTAGATCTCGATGACTCCATTCTAATTTAACGCTTTCTAACCACACATCTTCATTAATGGGAACAATACGGATAACACTGGATTTTTTCAAAGAGGCGACATATTCGTGAAGATCGACTCCTAAATTTAGTTTTCTATTTTTGATTTTAATAGCAATTTCCCACACAACGATAGATGGAACAAGACCGTTTTTTAAAATTTCCATCTCGTTGCAGGCCTGTGTTGCAGCTTGAGAAAGTTGATCTGGATCTAAGCTCCACCAAATCAAGGCACAAGTGTCGAGGACAATCCTCACAGTTCACTCCATTCCTCTATTGTGGGAGCCGTTAAATCCTCAAAATACTTTACCTTACCGCGCATTTGCCCAAATAACTCTTTTGTTGGCGGGGAATCACCGTATTTAGAAATTTTCACCACTGGTTTACCTCGGTCGGTTACTACAATTTCTTCCCCTTCCGACTCTACTAACCGCAAGAACTCCAGCAGTTTACTTTTAAGTTTACTTTTGGAAATGGTTTTCATAATGCCCATAGTCATGACCGGGGTCATAAAAAGAGGATATCATACTTTACCCAGAATGGAGCATAGGTTATTTGTGATGTGGTGAAAGTTATCTTTGTTTGCTTACATTAGTCTTTATGTAGCACTATAAAGCTAAGAGTGAGTATGGAAGACTACAAAACGCCACATGGAAAAGTCGCTTTAGAATTTGCGACTGCGCTGGCAAATGGAAAATTTGAAGATGCTTATCAACTTCTCTCTTCTTCAATATGTGGAAATTGGTCACCATCAGTACTACAAGACACTTATGAAGAAATGATTGAATATTCTAGTACGCCGACTAACTATATTCAGGTCGAAGCAGTCATGACTGATTGGCCAGGCAAACAACCTCAAGATATTGGTTGGGCGTATACCTTGATTGCCTGTGATGGAGAGACTGAGGCAGTTACTGTTATTGTTTGCACAGAAAATGAAAAGCACCTGATCCGAGATATTGAGTGGGGACGACCATAACCATTTCTACCCATCAAGCAATTAGGTGTTTGCTACTATTGAATGAATTAGAAATCTAATAAAGTCTATGTCTTTAGCAATTGCTCTTGAATCCGTACCGCTAGAAATTGATGCTCACGGCACTGTAAGAGTTGCTAAAACTCGCGTCACGCTAGATACCGTTGTGACTGCTTTTCTTGAGGGATGCACGCCAGAAGAAATAGGGGAGCAGTATCCATCACTACAGCTATCAGATATCTACTTGGTTATCGGTTATTACCTTAGACACCGGGCTGAAATTCATACCTATCTAGCAGAACGTCAACGTCAATCAGTCATAATTCGGCAAGAGGCTGAGCAACGTTTTGACCCGCTTGGAATACGCGATCGCCTACTTGCCAGACGAAATCAATCTAGGTAATCCCAAATGGTTCGGTTCCTAGCTGATGAAAATTTTAACAACCAAATTGTGCGAGGCGTTCTTCGTCAAAGTCCAGATATTGATATTGTGCGTGTTCAAGATGTAGGCTTGTCGGGAGCAGATGACCCAACCGTTTTAGCATGGGCAGCACAGGAAGAAAGAATTGTTCTGCCTCACGATGTTACCACGATGATAACCTTTGCATACGAACGCATCCAAGCAGAATTATCTATGCCTGGATTGTTTGAAGTAAGTCGTAGTGTCACCGTAGGGTTAACAATAGAAGAAGTTATCTTGATTGCTAAGTGCAGTCTTGACAAGGAGTGGGAAGGACAAGTAAGGTTTCTCCCACTACAATAAGTGACTGGACTGTAGTCTAAAGTCCAGTCGTTTAGGACATAAAACCCAGGCAACAAAAGACTTTCAACGCTGAGTGTAGCCGTACCTTTAGGGGGAAGCAAGCAACGCCTAGCGTCTAGTAAAGAAGAGTTAAGCCTGTTCCCTGTTCACTGCCATCCAAGAATATTATGTCTGCTTCAGTAAATAATTCTGCTCCACTGTTAGAAGTTCAAAACGTTCGCGCCGGATACATTAAAGACCTAGATATTCTGCAAGGAGTAAATTTTCGGGTTGAACTAGGAGAAATGGTGGCAGTAATTGGCCCCAACGGTGCTGGGAAATCCACTTTGGCAAAAACCATTTTTGGACTTTTGACTCCCCATACAGGCACAATTACTTTTAAAGGCGAAAACATTGCTGGACTAAGATCAAACCAAATTGTGCGGCGGGGAATGTGTTATGTCCCGCAAATTTCTAATGTCTTTCCTTCTTTAAGTGTAGAAGAAAACTTAGAAATGGGGGCTTTTGTGCGTAACGTTCCCCTCAAACCCCTTAAAGAGCAAATATTTACCATGTTTCCGAGATTGAGCGATCGCCGTCGTCAACGTGCTGGTACTCTATCAGGAGGTGAACGTCAGATGTTAGCGATGGGTAAAGCTTTGATGTTAGAACCAAATTTGTTGTTATTGGATGAACCTTCTGCGGCTTTATCCCCCATTCTAGTAACGCAAGTATTCGAGCAAATTCAACAAATTAACCAAGGTGGGACGGCAATTGTCTTGGTAGAACAAAATGCCCGTAAAGCTTTGGAAATGTCTGATCGCGGTTATGTGCTAGAGTCAGGACGTGATGCGATCGCAGGGCTTGGCCAAGAATTATTGAATGATCCCAAAGTAGCCGAACTGTATTTAGGGGCAGGTAAAACACATTAAAGAGTAAGGAAGAAGGAAGAAGGTTTTAGAGACTGTTTTCAAACCCAAAATAGAACTTATAGTAAGTTGAGTTAAGCATAGCGCAACCCAACATTTATGTTGCTTTGTTGGGTTTCCTTACGTCAACCCAACCTACTGGTCTATCGCATTAATTTTGAGTGGTAAAATAACGAACCGCCAAGGACGCAAAGTACACAAAGGAAGAGAGAAACAAGAGAAATTGAAAAGTTGATTAACCTATCAAAACTTTTGCAATAGACTACTACAGTTCGAGTTTGAAAACACGCCCTAGTCTCATTCATAAGGACTTTTAGTGGTTAAACGAGCGTTTTTAACCAAGCATTCCACAATTTCCCAGCTTGAATTTCAAGTTTAGAGGCATAACGTTTTGTATCTAATCTCAGTTGATTGACACTTACATCAGGTGTAAAACCAATTTCACAAGCATGACCAATAAACCAACGTTCCAAACCACGAGCAGTTACTTCTGGATGAAACTGTAATGCTAGGCAGTGTTTACCCCATGAAAATGCTTGATTTGGGTATTTTGAGGTAGAAGCTAAAAGAGTGGAACCATCTGGCAAGTCGAAAGTGTCGCCATGCCAATGCAATACAAATGTTTCCTCAGGTGCTAAATAAGCTATAGGACTATATTTACCTGCTTCACTTAAATCTATGGATGCCCAACCAATTTCTTTCCCCTTATTACCTTGGTAAACTTTTGCACCTAGCGCCCTCGCTATCAGTTGACCGCCTAAGCAAAGTCCTAGAGTTGGCAAATCTAGCTTTAGTCGTGACTCTAAAAAATTGAGTTCGTCTAATAAGAAGGGATAGTCAGATTCATCATAGACACCGATTGGCCCTCCTAAGACAATAACAAGATCAGAAGCCACAGAATCAATCTGTGTGATATTGTCGTAACCCGCTTCAATATAAGTCACAGCATAGTCATGTTG
Source organism: Halotia branconii CENA392 (assembly GCF_029953635.1). Lineage (NCBI taxonomy): Bacteria > Bacillati > Cyanobacteriota > Cyanophyceae > Nostocales > Nodulariaceae > Halotia > Halotia branconii. Next base: position 1,885,791 of record NZ_CP124543.1, read on the forward strand.
CATTAGAAGAGGTGCGAGATTTCCTAAATCCTCAAAGGCAATGTGTCGAATGATAGTTGCTGTTTTCATACATAAATTCTATTGCTTCAACAGTTATCAGTCAAAAGCGACGTTCACTGATTTAATCGGGGTAAAACTGTGATAACTATTCACTATTCACTGATTTAAGCCGTAGCTTGAACAAAATAGTGTTTTCTGTGTTTAATGGATAACTAGAAAAAGTCTTCATACTCAAAAAAAACAGCTTATAGGTGTCATAAATTACTAACTGTAGATATCACTCTAAGCGTTTTATATCTGTAAAATTAAATACAAAAGATTGAATATTATGCATTAACAATAAACATCAAAATCAAGCTAAAGTTTCATATCTGCATTTTCCAAAACTGTTGTTCTTAGTCCAAAAATAAATTAAGAGACATACCCTCAATGGTATGAGGATAGAGGTTTATGTCTGTATTGTCATTAATTATTGATATTTAAATTTTAACGTGCGATCGCTCTGCTTCCCTTTACTATTAGTTGGAGGGACAATCTGTTTTATAATCTGTAAATGCCCGCATATTTATTTTTACTAATTTGTAGCGGTCAACAGCCATGTGTATGAGAAGCTATGCATAGCCTGTAATACACTACCGTTGAGGGATGCACAATGTCAAATAGCTCAGGGTTGTATATTCTACTAGTCAGTGTTCACGGCTTAATTAGAGGTAAAAATTTAGAATTAGGACGAGATGCTGACACAGGCGGACAAATAAAATATGTGTTAGAACTCGCTGAAGCTTTAGCTGCTAACCCACAAGTAGAACGTGTAGATTTGGTAACTCGTTTAGTCAACGATCCCAAAGTTAGCTCTGACTACGCTCAACCTGTAGAAGTTCTTTGTGACAAAGCGCAAATTATTCGCCTGAATTGTGGACCTCGCCGTTATCTCCGCAAAGAAGTTCTCTGGCCACATTTAGATAATTTTGCAGATGAATTACTTAAACACCTACGCCAAGTAGGAAAATTACCCCATATCATTCACAGCCATTATGCCGATGCTGGATATGTGGGTTGTCGGGTTGCTGGTTGGTTGGGTGTACCACTCGTACACACTGGTCATTCTTTAGGAAGAGTGAAACATCAACGGTTATTAGAACAGGGAACTAAACCAGAAACTATTGAAAATAATTTTCATATTAGCACACGAGTAGAAGCTGAAGAAACCACTCTTGCTAGTGCAGCATTAGTCATTGCCAGTACTCATCAAGAAGTAACGCAACAGTACGGCATTTACGACCACTATCAACCGCAACGAATGGTTGTAATTCCTCCTGGAGTTGCACTTGAGCGCTTTTATCCAATTCCTGAAAATTGGCAAGAACCACCAATTTATGACGAATTAAAACGATTTCTTACAGATCCTCAAAAGCCAATTGTCATGGCTTTATCTCGTCCAGAAATGCGTAAAAATGTCAATACACTTGTCAAAGCATACGGACAAGATTCCCAGTTGCGGCATTTGGCAAATTTAGTACTTGTGCTAGGAAACCGAGATGACATCACGACGATGGAATCAGGACCACGTCAAGTACTAACAGAAATCTTTCAGTTAATAGACCGCTACGACCTTTACGGGTGTGTTGCCTATCCCAAACATCACAAGGCGGACGATGTTCCTGAACTATATCGATTGCTAGTAAAAACACAGGGAGTCTTTATTAATCCGGCATTAACTGAGCCGTTTGGTCTGACCTTAATAGAAGCTACGGCTTGCGGCGCGCCAATTATTGCTACATCTGATGGTGGTCCGCGAGATATTCTGGCGGCTTGCAATAATGGGATGCTAATTGACCCTCTCAATATTCAACAAATCCAGGATGCTCTGCGAACGGCGCTCACCGATAGCGAAAAATGGCAACATTGGTCTACCAATGGCTTAAATAGTGTCCGAAAAAATTTTTCGTGGGATAGTCACGTAAAACACTATCTCGAACAAGTGCAGCAATTGCCACAACGACGAGTTCAATCACTGCTGAGTCCCTTACCTCAAGCACCAGCTAGCCGTCTGCCTGATTGGAATGTACCCGAACAAAACCGCTTACTGACCGCAGATCGTTTTCTTGTTTGCGAAATAGACAACACTTTATTAGGCGACCAAGAAGCCTTGCAGAGACTAATTGAACGACTACGTACTGAAGGCGATACAATTGGGGTAGGAATTGCTACTGGACGAAACTTAGACAGTTCGCTACAGATGCTAGAAGAGTGGCGATTTCCAATGCCAGACTTGCTAATTGTATCAGCAGGTAGCGAAATTTATTATGGGCCTCAAGTAGTTACAGATACGAACTGGCAAAGACACATTGGCTATCGTTGGCAAGTTGACGAGGTTCGTCAAGCTATGCAAGAACTGCCAGGAGTAATGCTGCAACCTCCAGAAGTTCAAAGTAAGTTCAAAGTCAGCTACTTTATCGATGAAGAGAAATCTATGAGTTTCAAGGAGATTATGCGTCATCTGCGACGGCGACGGCTCCATGTCAAAGGAATTTATAGCCATAATATGTATCTTGACTTATTACCAATTCGGGCTTCTAAAGGTGATGCCATTCGTTATTGTGCCTTGAAGTGGGGACTACCAATCAAAAGATTTTTAGTGGCAGGTGCATCAGGTAATGATGAATCAATGTTAGCTGGAAATACGCTAGCTGTGGTTGTGGGCAATTACAGTAAAGAAATTGAAAAGTTGCGTAGCTATCCACAAGTTTACTTTTCCCAAGGGCAGTATGCTTGGGGAATTTTGGAAGCACTTGATCGCTATGACTTTTTTGGTAATTTATATGCGACAGAACCAGAAATGATCGCAGTGTAAACTCACGTTAAATATTGATATCATATTCCAGCGATCGCCTTTTTTCCTTTAAGAATTGGATCAGGCGATCGTTCAATCGATAATATTTGCACATGAACTTACGCTTTGACAATATGACTGTAAAAATCCCAACAGAAACAGATAAATTACATTCAAACAATAATATAAATATCCATCAAGAAACTGAAACCGAAACCGAAAAAATTCTATGTTCTCATTGTCAGCGCACAGCTACGAACGGTATCAAATGTAAAGGCATTTGTGTAGCTGACAATGACTATTAATCTTTTTGTGGTCAGTTGTCAGTTGTCAGTTGTCAGTGGTGTTTTTTGTGTTTGTCACTCTGCTCCCCTGCTCCTTGATCACTGAGCGACTTGTACTGAGTTTAGCCTGAGCGTTGATTGCTGAGTTTCGACTTCGCTCAACTGCCGCGCAGTCGAAGCAAGCCGTTGGCGCAGCCTCTCGTAGAGAAGGGCGTAGTCGAAGTAAGTCGAAGTGCTGCCCTTTTTCAAAAGCGTGTTTGATACTCTACTACTGCACGACTATCGTCTTCTAAATTTGTAGAAGCACGCACCCGAACTTGATTATTAATGCGGTAATTAATCCCCCATTGAAAGGGATCATCTGCTGTTAAAATTTTGATGCTAGAAACAGAAACTTTAGGAGACAGATCAACTCCTGCTTCTGCTGCCAATTCTAAAGTTGAATTATTTCTACCTGCTTCGGGATTATCAGAAATGACAGTAGGAAATATCCGAAATTCACTTAAACCGAAAGCACTACCAATTTGGTTAAAAGCCGATTGAAAGTTATTAAATACAGCTGAACCTGCGATATTAATTAAACCTAAAGTGCTATCACCACGTCCTTCTGTATCGACAAAACCACCACCTAATAAAGCAACAATTTCCGTTTGACTGCGTGAAGGACTGCTTGTAAGTTCTAGATTTTCGTTTAATTTACTAGCAGGCCCTTTTACAGTGGCTTCAACTCGGACGCTTTCTAAGGCTCCTAAACCAGTAGTAGTTGACCTGTTAATATCAGTATTTTGAACTACATCCACAACTTTAGCAAACAGTTCAACATCTAAAATGGGGTCGCGGGGTTGATTAGATCTAAAAGTTGCCGTGTTTTTGTTATTGGCGAGTTTAAATTGGGTAGTAAATAAATTCACTCCACCTTGTTTAAGTCGGATAGTACCATCTGGTATGGGATCAGCAAAAGAACCATTGACTGTAAGGTTGCCAGTTGCTTGGAAACTCAGAATCGGTGGACGAGTGACTTCGACATTTTTACCCAACTCTATTTCTAAATCATTAAATCTAGCGATCGCATTGTTGTTTTCAGTTTTATCTTGTTTATTGGCCTTTGTGGGTGCTACGTTGAGATTGCGATCGCTAGTTGTGGAAGAATTGGTAGATTCTGCTAACAATACCTGACCGTTAAATAAATTTACCTTACCGCCAACTAAAGGGTTGAGAGCAGAACCAGTAATCTGCAAATTACCACTAGCGCCTCCTTGGTAAAGTCCCTTCAGATTCAAGGCTAACTGTTCGGCGTTTACAGTCAAAGGATTTTCGATATTTATTTGCCCATTGTTAAATATGGGAATTGCTCCAGCAGCTTCTACCTTACCTTGACTAAATTTACCCTGGAGACTTTCTACAAATATGCGGTCAAAATTAAAATTAACTTGACCTGTGACATCTGTCAGCTTTCCTGGCAGAGCTTGAGCTGAAAAAGTGGCATTATTAATAGTTGCAATTCCAATTACCTCTGGCTGTTGTCTTGTCCCACGCACCTTGAGATCTACTGCTCCTTCACCATTTTCAAATGCCACTTGATTAGTAAACAAATTTAACAGTGCTAATCCTTCATCTTTAACGTTGACATCCAAATTGATTTGATTACTTTGGGGCGCTACCGCCGCAAAGGGCAATTGGTAAGGTATACTGCCTGTAATATTTACAGGTTCCGGCCCAGCAACTGAGACGTTACTGCCAAAGTTCAAGCGTCCATCGGTATAACTAAAACTGGCGGTAGCTGACTCTATCGGCTTTTGGTTGAGTGTTCCTTCTCTAATTTGCAGTTCTCCTTTAGCTTGGGGATTAGCAATACTACCTGCTAAAGCTGCTGTAGCGTTGAGATTACCCGTTATTCCCACTGGTAGTTTGACAAAATTATTCAATATCTCGATGGGGAAATTTCTCACCCGCAACTGACCAGATTGCTCATCACCGCCAATATTACCTGCAAAAGCCAAGATGCCATCTTCAGACACCACCCGCAAAGGTCGTAACTGCAAAACGCCCTTTTCAAAACTACCTTCAGCAATAATTTTTTTGGCAGTATAAAAACGACTGGGTTCATCTTCTCTACCCCAGACAAAGTTTTGACCTTTCAAATCAAATTGCACTGATAAACCGTTAGCTGTAGCTGTATTTACAGCTACTTCTCCGTTAAAAGTGCCTTGTAAGTCTGCTAAATTTGGTATGGGATTGGCATCAATTTGTTGTTGTTCTTGTTGGGCTACTAAAGCTTCAACTTCATAAAAGCGCTGGAGTTGAGTTAATAATGGCTGATTTGGTAAACCTCGGTCATCGGTGGTGAGGTCTGCTGCTGTGCCATAAGTAGGCTCGGCTGCACCGCGTTGGAAATCTTGTAATTCAAATATCTGTGCAACCGTTAAAACATCTTGGATATTACCTTGGGTGACGTTCAACTTACCTTGTAACTCTGGCCTTTGGGGAGTTTGACTAAAATTGCCAGCAAAGGCATAGATACTGTTACCTTTGACGAATTGACTACTAGAGAGTATGGCTTTACCATTTTCATAACGAAACTGAGCCGCTAAACGATCGCCTCGAATACGACCAAATCTCGGATCAGCGATCGCTACATTTCCACTAGCTGCCAATGTCTGCTGATTAATCTGCAAATTTCCAGTTAATAAGCCAGCTATCTTACCACCACCCAAACGCAGATTTGGCGGTGGAGTCAAATTCAAGACTTGCAAAGGCAAGTTTTCTAGTTGCAGTGCTAATTCATTGCCTTGGACTTTACCTGTGGCTGAGGCTTGTTGCCAACGCACTAAAAAAGATTCAGGACGATTATTAGCATCTAAACTTAGAGCAATGCGATCTCTATTACCTGTCAAGTTCAAATTTAAACCTTGTCCCGACGTTGATTGAACATTTCCAGTTAATAAAGATTCAAAAGCCAAACCTTGTACTACCAAATCTTGTAACTTAACTTGTCCGTTGACATTCGGTAAAGGTAACTTACCAGTCACTTGACCATCAAAATCAACTTTTCCTGCCAAAGCTACCTGATTAGGAAGATTGATTGGTAGCTGTTTGAGGTCGTAATTTTGAGCTTGGACGTTGAGATTTAATTGAGTAATCTCTGGTAAACCCGCTTGCTTGGCATTGGCTAATATTTCCCCACTAACACTTAAACCAGGAGCATTAGCTTGATTAATAGTTAGTTTCTCACCATTCCAGGCGATCGCCGCGCTTAAAGGTCGCTCAATCCCCGCCAAACCTTGAGATAACTGTACCTGACCCGCAGCCCGCACATCAGCTAATTGGGCAGATCCTAAAGTGCCAGTCACTTGCAACTGGCCACCCAATTCACCCCGCAACTGCTGATTAAATTGATTTAATCCCACACCACTAGCAGCAACTATAGCCTGATAGCGACCATTAGCTAATTGAATATTAGATGCTGCGATCGTCCCTCCGGCAACATTTACCCGTGCTTGACCATCAGCTTGGATCGCTTGCGGTTGAAAAGATTCAACTGACCCAGTGACATTAAACTGACCATTTAACCTGCCCTGAAACTGTGGTGGTACAGTTGCCAACTGCTGCAAACGTACATTATTCGCTTGGACTTGTGCTTGATAGCGACCATTGGCTAATTGGATATTTTTAGCTGTAATGTTACCACCTGCAACATTCACCCGTGCTTGACCATCAACTTGAATCGCTTGCGGTTGAAAAGATTCAACTGACCCAGTGACATTAAACTGACCATTTAACCTGCCCTGAAACTGTGGTGGTACAGTTGCCAACTGCTGTACAGCAACATTATTGGCTTGGAGTTTTGCTTGATATGCACCATTAGCTAATTGAATATTTTTAGCTGTGACTGTGCCGTCTGCAACCTCAAGTTGTGCTTGACCAGTACCGCGTAGAGTTTTTAAACTAAAATTCTCTCTGTTGCCTGCTATTTGAAACGTACCCGCCAATGGGTTGTTTAAAGCTGGGGAAGCATTTTTCAATATGCGTCCCAAGCGTACACCATTAGCTTTTAATTGGGCGGAAAAACCTTCATCTTGTAGTTGCACTTGAGAAATGGCAATTCTTCCACCAGCAATTTGCACACCTGCCCCATCACTGCGGATAGTAGCAATTTGAAATGGTGCGGTTGTACCTGAAAGAAGCAGGCGACCATCAAATTCTGCCCCCGCTAAAGAGAGATTTTGTAGTTGGTTTTGATCTACAAAACGCTGCAATTGAATATTAGAAGTATTGGCGACAGCTTGCCAACGCTCATTAGCATAACTACCATAAGCCCGCACCACCCCACCACCGACATTAAGAGCCACATTGCGAAAAGAGACAGTGCGATCTGAATTAACCACAACTTCACCAGTACCGGGATAGGTAGCTGCTGGGGCTTGCCATTTGACTGTAGTTTTAACGTCGGCGGGAGCGCCAGTTACTTGGGCTGTAGCAGAAAGAGTACCGATTTGAAAGTCAGGCTTAATATCATATACTTGAGCGATCGCTTCACCAGGAACATTCTTTGCGGCAAAATTTAAGTTAATTTCAGGGTTATCCCCCACTTCAATTGTTCCAGTCCCGGTAATATCTCCACCAATTGCGGCTTGACCTTGAATATTTCTCAAGGTGATTAAAGAATCACTGGTAACAAATTTAAATTGACTACTAATACTTTTAAAATTAACTTTGTCTATTTGGGCAGATTTGATCGTGGCAACTGTGCCTGAGAGAATAGGCTTAGTAGTTGGGCCAATTAGCTGTAAATCAGCTGTTAATTGCCCAGAGACAGGCACAGGTAGTTTCAATTTTAAAGTTTCTTGAGCATTTGCCACACTCATCTCATTGACACGCCCTGCCAATTTAAAACCTGCTTGAGTGTCGATGATTCCCGTAGCCACTAAGGGAATTTTGCCATAACTAGTAGTGGCCTTATCTAGCTGGATTTCCGTTCCTTGGAAGCGGAGATTGCCTTGGCTATTAAGGAATGGTTGTGGTAAACGGGGAACTTGAATTGTTACCCCTTTGAGGTCAGCGTTACCGAACAATAAAGGTGGCTGCTCTTGTGTCAATTTAATTCGCAAGTCACCATCAACTCGACCCGTTTGCAAATTTAGAGGCAACTTGACAAGGCGAGTAACATTACTAGCTAAAAAGTTTTGTGCTTTTAAATGCAAGTTACCTACCAGTGCCTTAGAAAGTGTCTCTCCCTGAATTGCAACATTACCACCATCATCTGCTTGACCTACCGCTTCAAAATTAATCAACTGATTGTTTTTCAGCAATTGAGCAGTACCACCAAGTTGCGAAAATCCCACAGGAGGTAAGGAAGATTTTACTTCCCCTGCTCCTGTGCTTTGGTTGTTGAGCGTAGTCGAAACACTGCTCCCTGCCCTCTTTTGGGGTAATAATGCCAGCTTGCCATTACGGAAGTGTATTTTGTCTAACTCAGTTTTAATCACCCCGCCTTTACCTGACGGCGTTATGCTAATAGTGATCCAGCGCCCTTGCTCATCCTGCTCAATATAAATGTCTGGGTTAACTAAAGTTACATCTAGCTTTAACTCACGATTAAAAATTAACTGCAATGGGTCAAAAACTACTTCTACAGCATCGACCACAGCTCTATCTGGGTCTGTGGATGTTGCGGGAATGCTGGAAGCGCCAAAGCGCACTCCTGTTAGAGAAAAATTTGTAACTTTTCCTAGGTTTACCGGACGGTTGAGTGTAGTTGTCAAACTTTGTTGCGCCAATGGCGTTAAATCTTTTTGTACAAAAGTCCACAGTCGCCAAACACCACCAACAATTCCAACTAGTAAAAATCCGCCCAAGGCAATACCACCACGACTCAACACCAGTAACCGCAGACGCTTACAGACGGGAGATTTAGAATGAGGCTCTAGATTAGAAGAGTTAGTCATAGGGAGGGTTCACTTTTACTTGCTGGATGTAGCTGGCACACTACTGGCACTAATTAGCACATGTATTCATAATGTTAATTCCAGCATACAAACCAATTTAAGATTTTGGATGAATTAGGTGTCTGTTGAAATAGTGTCCCTGTGTGTGATTTCTCACCTCCCAGTCTAAAAAAGCAATATAAAAGCCTAAAATCCATATAAAACCTCAAATCCGGTTATTAAATTTGATCAAAAGTTAGGAAACAAAAGCCACAGAAAACTTCTCCTCTCCCAGCCCCTGGTCACTGAGCGACTTGTACTGAGCGTAGTCGAAGTAAGCCGAAGTGCTGCCCCTCTGCCTTTTCCCTGGCGCAGTTAGAAAAATTTGAATAAAGTGAGAATTGTTGCTATGACTTTCCTTGGTGCATAACCTAGAACTTTAATATGAATAGACCTCAGAACATAAGGACAGATGATTACACCAATGCGGGTTTTTGTACTGATTTTTAATGCCAATACCGAAAATGAGGGGATTCATACTATTCGGGTAGGCGATCGCAATAAAATTCTGATGTTTGAATCAGAAGACGATGCTCTGCGCTTTGCTCTTTTGCTAGAAGCTCAAGATTTCCCCGTACCTACAGTAGACGCACTTGATGCAGAAGAAATCAAGGAGTTTTGTGAAAGTGCGGGGTACGAGTGGGAGATAATTCCAGAAAATAGCGATTTAATTATTCCCCCAGAAATTAACTTGGAAGAAACCGACTGGCAAGCTGATGACCAAAAAGAGGATATTGATGACTCTTTTCGTTTTAACCAAGTACCACCAGCTGAAGAGCCAGAATTATCCGATTCTGAACTCGATAAAATTCGTCGCCAATTAGAAGGATTATTGTAATTAGTCAGTGGTCAGTAGTCAGTGGTTGTTGGTTATGAAAACTGAACAAATGACCAGGGCTTCGCCCTTAAGGAAGAGGTTCGAGGGAAGTATTTCGGCTGCGCGGCAATTGAGTTTCGACTACGCTCAACTGCCGCGTAGTCGAAACTCAACAACCGGGAGGCAGCGCGGTCTTGGCTTATAGCCTACCGCAGGATGGGCGTAGCGCTGTAGATAAGCGACTGTCGTGGAAGAAGTGATGATTTTTTCTTCTTTCTTCTTTGGTCATGATACAAGCCCTGTCGTCAAAGGCGATTCCAAGCTTCTTTCAAACTAGAAAACTTCTTGCTTCTTCCTTCGTTTCTGACAACTGACAACTGACAACTAACAACTGACACAGGACAAATGACTTATGACAAATTGGCAAGAACGCGGACATCTTTTGACCGAGCAAGTAAATCCAAATAGTCTTAATTTAGACCAACTGAGTTCTCTAGAATTAGTAGAATTATTTAATAGCGAGGATCAAAAGGCAGTTGAGGCGGTGGCTGCGGCTAAAGTTGAGTTAGCCCAAGCAATTGAACGTACTGCGGAGCGTTTGCACCAAGGAGGGCGCTTGTTTTATGTTGGTGCGGGAACAAGTGGCAGGTTAGGGGTGTTAGATGCCGCTGAGTGTCCACCTACTTTTTGTACACCTCCAGAATTAGTACAGGGGATAATAGCAGGTGGAGCTGGCGCATTGGTACGTAGTTCAGAAGATTTAGAAGATCGTGCTGAAGATGGAGAAGCGGCGATCGCTCAAAGACACATCACTCAACTAGATGTAGTAGTCGGTATTACTGCTGGTGGAACTACACCTTTTGTTCACGGTGCGCTTAATGCTGCTCGACAACGGGGAGCAGTTACCATTTTTATTGCTTGTGTTCCAGCAACACAAGTCAGCTTTGATGCCGATATTGACATTCGTTTGTTAACAGGGCCAGAAATTCTCGCAGGTTCTACTCGCTTGAAAGCTGGTACAGTCACAAAGTTAGCTTTAAATATCCTGTCTACAGGAGTGATGGTAAAACTGGGCAAAGTTTATGGCAATCGCATGGTAGATGTTGCAGTCACAAATCAAAAGTTACGCGATCGCGCTTTGCGAATTTTGCAAGATCTTACTGGTTTAAGTCGTGAAACTGCTGGTTTTTTATTAGAAAATAGTGGTAAGTGGGTCAAATTGGCACTATTAATGCACTGGACTGGTTTAGCAAAAGACGAGGGCGATCGCTTGTTATCAGAACACAAAGGTAATCTGCGAACCGCGGTTGAAAACTACAAAAACAACAAGCAAATCTAAGAGGTCAAGTCGCTTTACTCTAATTAAAAATTAAAAATTATTAATTAAAAATTGCAAGACACTTCAGTTAGTTATTAGTTATCAATTATCAGTTTTCACTGTTAACTGGTTTCCAGGCGCAGAACTTTTCAAGATGTTTTTCTTGTTAATTTTTAATTGTATATTTTTAATTCAAAAAAGTCATTCCCATGTTTTAAACGTAGGTTTCCTCCTGACTTGTCAAAGGAAACCAGCCAAAACTTCATCGTCATATTCAAAGCGTTTTTGCTATAGTTTTGTACGCTATCGTACCAATCTATCTTGAGCCAGATCCCAACTTTAAGCATAATATTTTACTTTTATTTGTGTAATAACTCTGCCACAAAGCAGTAACTCTGGGTTTTCTATTCTTTTATAGAAACCTTTTGCTTTCCTCATGGTGTTATCCATGTCCAACTTTGATCTTGCCTTGCACAATCGGTTACTAGCCTCCTTACCTACAGCAGAATATCAGCGTCTGCGTCCTCATCTAGAGCCAGTATCTCTACTTTTAGGACAAGAGCTTTATCAAATGGGAGAACCAATTACTCATGTGTACTTTCCGCTGAAGGCGCTCGTTTCGCTAATCAGTTCAGTTGATGGTTCTGCAACCGAGTTTGGGTTAATTGGTAATGAAGGTATGGTTGGAATTTCGGCGCTTTTAGGAGGCGACTTTACAATCAGTCGAGCAATTGTGCAAGTCGCGGATGGAGCGATTAGAATCAATGCCCAGGTTTTGAAGACAGAATTTGATCGTGGCGGAGTTCTACAAAAGCAGCTATTTCTCTATCTCCAGTTATTTTTAACTCAAACTGTTCAAAATGCTGCTTGCCAAGCACACCATCGCATTGAGCAACGTTTAGCTCGTTGGTTGCTATCTATTCAAGATCAATTACAACAAAATAATTTGTTCCTCACACAGAAGTATATTGCTGAATTATTGGGAACCCGTCGTGCCACAATTACAGAAGCCGCAGGACATCTCCAACAAGCAGGAATGATCCACTACAAGCGCGGTGAAATTACCATTCTGGATCGTCCTGCTTTGGAGCAAACTGCTTGCAGTTGTTATGCGCTACTACGCCGTGAGCAAGAACGCCTGCACTGTATTAGCGAAAAAATTCGTTAAACTCCATCGATCAATGGATAAATCCCAAAACGAAAGTGACTTAAACACCTCGCAATCACTCAACCATTTACTAGCTACTTTACCAAAAGCCGACTATCTTCGCTTAGCCCCCTATCTGCGGCAGGTCAAGTTGAGCTTGGGGTGCATCCTGTACGAACCAGGTGAACTAATTACAACTGTTTACTTTCCCAACCAATCGATGATTTCGCTGGTGCAAATCATGGAAGATGGTTCAACCATCGAAGCGGGGATCGTCGGTAATGATGGTATAGTCGGTTATTCAGTGTATTTAGGTGGCGAATACACGATGAGTCGTGCCATTGTCCAAATTCCTGGCAGCGCGATCGCTTTAGATGCCGCTATCCTAAAAGCAGAATTTGAGCGTAGCAGTGGGCTGCAAAAGTTATTGCTGCGTTACACTCAGGCATTGCTCGCGCAAATTAGCCAAACCGCCGCCTGTAATCGATTTCATCCAACCGAAGAAAGGTTGGCTCGCTGGTTATTACAATCACAGGACTTTGCTCGGTCGGCAACATTGCAGTTGACTCAAGACTTTCTTTCGAGCATGTTAGGCACTCGGCGTGCTAGCATCACGGTCGCTGCCAGAACGCTGCAACAGGCAGGACTAATTAACTACAACCGGGGACATATCCAAATATTGAACCGTGAAGCACTCGAATCGGCTGCCTGCGAGTGTTACAGTATTGTTCGCTCTGAGTATGATCGCTTGCTTGATATTCAAACCAACTAACCACAAAGTTGAGAATGTTGGTTCTATGTACGCTAGCGTACCCATAAGTATTCACAGTTATGACATAGTAAATAAGTCCACTCACGATCGCTGAGAATATCCTCTGTGCATTAAGCAGATCGATATTCATGTTGATTGAGTAACACAATCAGTGGTTGGTGTTTGATTGAATAATTTTGATGCTAAAGGGCGTTTGGGCGAATGATGGACATCAATGAATACAGCATTTTACTCATTGAAGATGACTCAAACGACATTTTGTTTGTGCAACGAGCTTTTCGCCAAGTGAATGCAACCAACCCAATTCGGATTGTCAAAGACGGTGATGCTGCAATTGACTATCTAGCTGGAGAAGGAAAATATGCTGATCGCGATCGCTATCCTTTGCCTGCTTTGATTTTGCTAGATTTAAAGTTACCTCGTCGCTCTGGGATCGAAATTTTGGAATGGATGAGACAGCAACCTGGCATTAAGCGCATTCCAGTAGTTATATTAACTTCCTCCAGAGAGAGTTTAGATATTGATCTGTCTTACGACCTAGGGGTGAATTCTTATTTAGTGAAACCTGTTAGATTTGATGCGCTGGCGAAAATGATTGCAGCTTTGGATAGCTATTGGTTACAGATAAACGAATATCCCTCAGTTTTACCAGCAGGTTAGATGAGGGTTATAAATTTAATTTGATTGGCAATTATTGAGTAAATTTTAGTGCAGTTTCATGGAGTTAGAGCGATCGCTACAACGGATTTTGTTGATTGAAGACAATCCCAATGATCGATTATTGATCGCTCGTGAACTGAGGCGAGAGTTTCCCGATATTCAAATTCAAAAGGCTTTAGATTGGACTGAAATCAATCAAGCATTTGCTGATGATACATTCGATTTTGTCATAACTGATTATGAATTAAATTGGACGACTGGTTTAGACGTGCTACGTGCAGTCAAAGATCATGACTCTAATCGCCCTATAATTATGTTTACCAACTCTGGCACGCAGGAAATAGCAGTAGAAGCTATGAAAGCGGGCTTAGATGATTATGTAATCAAATCGCCAAAACATTTTGTCCGCTTGCCTCAAGCTGTACGAACGGTATGGGGAAATTCCCAAATTCGCCGCAAAGCATCAAAATTAGAATTTCGGTTACAATTTTTGCTCAACGAACTAAAGGTAGGTGTATTTCGCACTACACTCGACGGACAACTCCTAGAAGCCAGCGAGGGATTGCTGCGATTATTAAACCTGCACTCCTTATCTGAAGCCCAAACGTTTTTCCAAGAAAATTTGATGTTGAATGCTATTGAGCGCACAAGACAGACGCAATGGCAACGAGAAGTCAGCTTAGATGATTCTGGGAAATTATTGTGGTTACAGATCAGTGAAACACTCGTGCAACTAAATGGCAAAACAGTCATTGATGGCTTAGTAAGTAACATTACCGAACAGAAACAGACGGCTGCGGCTGTGCGATCGCTCAACCAAACTCTAGAACAGCGAGTAAAAGAACGAACTATCCGCTTAGAGATGCTAAATCGAGAACTGGAAATATTTGCCTTTTCGGTGTCCCACGACTTGCGAACGCCAATTCGTCAGATCGATGGGTTTGCCACCCTCCTAAAGCAGCAACTACAATCAATTACAGTTGATGAAACCGTTGTACACTATCTCCAGCAAATAAACGAACTGACTGCTCGCTCCGGTAAAATGATTGATGACTTGCTACAATTTTCCCGGACTGGGCGAGTAGAAATGCAGTATACCACCGTAAATATGGAGCGACTGGTGCAAGAAGCAAAACGGCAAGTGGAAACTCAATTAGCAGGACGTAATATTCGGTGGCAAATTGCATCGCTACCTACGGTAAGAGGCGATCGCAACTTGTTACGCCAAGTCTGGCAAAACTTGATTGAAAACGCTGTTAAATACACTCGCTTCCGTGAACAAGCAGAGATTGCGATCGGCAGTGGTGTGAATGAAGGCGAAACAATTTTTTTTGTACGCGATAATGGTATTGGTTTTGACAAAGATGAGGCACAGCGTCTGTTTGGCGTATTTCAGCGTCTTGCTAATGCTCAAGTCTTTGAGGGAACAGGCATTGGATTAGCCAATGTACAGAGAGTAATTTACCGTCATGGAGGTCGTCTCTGGGCAGAAGGAAAACTGAATGTAGGCGCAACTTTTTACTTTTCTTTACCCTCTATTTCTAACTTTTGATTCTTACTCAATAAAATTGGATAAACAGTCCACTGCTTTGCAAAAGTCAAATCTGCCTTGATTATCAGTAAATAATCGGAAATAAAGCCTAAAAATCTCGATATATCTTCCTCTCGGTAGTTACGGTAATAAATAGAGCATCTTATATTGACTTTTATACTGACAAATCAAAATAAAAAATCATAGCTCTGCTATTCATAGTTGTTGAGCTAACCCAAATTAAGTATTGATTTGGTGTCAACTGTATACAATTCTTCGTCAATGTCCCAATGCAAGTTCATTTGCCCACCTCTATGCTGCAAATCCTTTTACTAGAAGATGACCCAGTAGATCATGAACTAATTGAGGCGACATTAAAGAATAATGGAATTGAAAGTAATTTAATTCGCGTTGCCTATCGTCAAGACTTTCTAAAATGCTTAAATACGAGGCTTCCTGATCTCATTTTGGCAGATTATATTTTGCCTGAATTTGACGGTATAGCAGCACTAGAGTTGGCAAAAGCAATCTGCCCTGAAGTCCCTTTTATTCTTGTCTCTGGAGTCTTGGGTGAAGAGCAGGCAATTGACGCTTTAAAGCGAGGAGCAACAGATTATGTCTTGAAGCAACGTTTAGAACGGCTGATTCCGGCTATTCAAAGAACATGGCGGGAAAGTCAGGAACGTCAAGAACGACAGAAGGTTACGAAGGCGCTGAAACAAACAGATGATTTATTACGTGCAATTGTTGATGCATCCCCTGTAAGTATTATTACGCTGAATCGCCAGCAGCGAGTCATGACCTGGAATACAACCGCCGAAGAACTTTACGGTTGGCAGGCAAAAGCAGTGATTGATCATACCTTACCACTCATTCCCAAAGCACAGCAGGAGTACTTTGATTGCTGCTTCAGTCGTACTCTAGAAAATAATCGGGTTTCTAATCAAGATTTTCAACATCAAAAGCGAGATGGCAGTCTTATTGATGTGAGTTTATCGCTGGCTCCGTTGCACGACGCGGATGATAATATCTATGGGGTTGTGATGACAACGGTTGATAATACTATCCGTAAGCAGGTTGAAGCGCAGCGACTCGCCTTACTAGCACAAGAAAGAGCAGCTCGTACCGTTGCAGAAACAGCTAATCGAGTTAAAGATGAGTTTTTAGCAGTTCTTTCTCATGAGTTGCGTACACCTTTAAATGCCATTGTAGGCTGGATTAAACTAATCCAAAAGGGAAACCTCAGTCCAACAATTCTGCAACGAGCATTAGATACCATTGAGCGCAACGCTGCTGCCCAAACTCAGCTAATCGAAGACTTGCTTGATATTTCCCGTATTATTCGAGGACAAGTTAGTCTCAATATTCAGCCTGTTGATGTTATTGCATTAATCCAGACTACAAACGATACTCTGCGTCCGGCAGCAGAAGCAAAATCAATTCAAATTAAACTTGATTTGGTTACACCGCTTGATCGTATTTTGGCCGACCCCAACCGACTGCAACAAGTTTTTTGGAATTTACTATCGAATGCCATCAAGTTTACCCCCCCTTCAGGTAAAGTAACGGTTCAGATCAATTTGATTGATTCCCTTTTGCAAATTCAAGTAGTTGATTCTGGTATCGGTATTGCACCTGATTTTTTGCCTTATGTATTTGAGTATTTCCGGCAAGCAGATGGTTCAACTACGCGATCGCAGGGTGGTTTAGGTCTGGGACTCGCAATTACTCGTCATCTGGTTGAATTGCATGGGGGAACAATTCATGTTAGTAGTTCAGGATTAGGACAGGGTTCTACTTTTACTATCATCCTGCCAATGCGCGTCGCTCAAGCAAATAATGAGTTTAGCCAGAAACAGGTGGAGAGTGATTTAAGTTTGCAAGGAGTCAAAGCAATCGTCGTAGACGATGACATTGATGCACGAGAATTGATGACATTTGTTTTAGAACAACAAGGGGCAAAGGTCAAGAGTGCAGGAAATGTCCAAGAAGCATTAAGCCTTCTAAATCAGTTTCAACCCGATGTGCTGATCAGCGACATCGGGATGCCTGATGAAGACGGTTATACTTTCTTACAAACAATACGCTCTCTGCCTAATTACCAACTTTGTAACATTCCGGCTGTTGCACTTACAGCTTATGCTAGAGAGGAAGATCGTCAACGCGCTTTAGAGGTTGGGTATCAAACCCATCTAGTCAAGCCGTTCGATCCATCAGAAGTTATCACTATCATCCATCAATTGGCTCAACACAAACTAAAAAGCTAGTACCGCAAGGCGAAATTAAAAATTAAAAATGAACACAGCATAAGCTTTTCATTGATTTGGAATGGATGGTTTATTTTTGTCGAACTGTATTAGTATACGCAGTTGTATCTTTAAATTTGAAATACTACATGATACTAAGTGGTAAGTAAAAATTAAAAACCGCTTTGAGAAGATTCTGTGGAATTAGGATTATCTTTATCGTCTGGTTGGTTATTATTGATAAATTCTTGTTGGGAATTATTTTGATTTTCTGGCTGATCACTCTTTGAAAATGCTTTTTTTCCCACATTTTCAGCGGCTTGTTTAAATAATGGTTCTATTTTATTTCGCCAGTACTTAGTATCAGGTAACTTTTCGGGGTGATTTTTATAATCTAAAACTTTGTCCCATTTACCATCGTCTATTGCTTGATTTATATCATTAAATAGAGCATCTGCTTTCGACCATTCTTGTTGCCATTCGGCAATCATTTTACGTGTTTCTTTAATTTCAGAAGAAGCACTTGCCGGAACTGATCTTAGTAGAGCGATCGCTCCGATTAAATCTCCTGAATTATACTTTTGTCTGGCTTTTTCTACAATCTTGACACTACTTTCATTAGGCTGCGATTCTTCTGGTGTTTCAGCATTGGGCGTTGGTGTCTCTAATGGTTCCGGCGCTGGAGTTACTATATTTTTAGACTTTGGTTTAGGCTGGGGAATTGGTCGAGCCGCAATCAAAGTATTATCATCTATTATCTTTGTTGCAATCCCTTGATCGCGTAAGCAAGACATCCATTGTTCGTTATTATTAATTACTCCTTTGTGCGCCCAAGCCAAACGACCAGAATTAAGTTTAATTTCTATCCATCCCAATTCTGTTTGCTGACCAGTCACTTCAAATTTGGTGTTATCACCAACAGTTTTAACTATGTTGTCAGAATTAATCGCACTAGGTTCAGAACGGATATTGGAATTGCCTTCAACAATAGCCAAACACTTATTTGCTGAGGCGTTATCATTGCCTGTAAAACTAGTAGCAAGATTTTTGATATTTGGAAACACATTTGCTGCCAAAGTAGCCGCACCGCCCGCTAATAATATCCCTATCAACAACGGCCACGGATCGGGTCTAGTAGAGTTTTGACGAGTAGGTTTGATACTTCCACGATTGGCTGGCGCAACTGCAACAGTTTGTTGTCGAGACGTTTGGGATAAAGATGTATTTGGTCTGTAACTATGATTGTGAGGAGATTCTTGAGGTGTAGAAGCACTTACCACCGGATTAGTCGCGTTGATACATGCTTGCAATGCTTCAGTTGCATTTTGGTAGCGGTCTTTGAAGTGATAACGCACCATCTTAGTCAACACTGCTGCCAATCGATAGTTCACATGTGTCAAATGCTGCCAGAGAATCTCGCCTGTTTCAGGATTTTCTTGCAATTGAGCTGCCGATACTCCTGTAAGTGCTTGAATAGCAATGATGCCAAGGGAATAAATATCACTGTTAGGACGGGGTTTACCTTGCCCTTGTTCTGTAGGCATATAGCCAGGAGTACCAATGGCTACTGTGGCAGTTGGTTGTCCGCCAACTGTAACTAGCGGCGAACGTAATTGTTTAACTGCTCCAAAATCTACTAAAACTAATTTATTGTCAGAGGCGCGACGAATAATATTATCTGGCTTGATGTCACGATGAATTACACCTTGACGATGAACAAATTCTAAAATACTCAAAACTTCTTGCAACAATTGCATGACTTGGCTTTCATTCCACTGCTGACCAAGTGTGAGTTCTTCAGTTAAAGTATGTCCTTCAATATATTCTTGAACTAAATAAAATTCTTGATTTTCGTCAAAATAAGCCAGCAATCGGGGAATCTGGTCATGGTTGCCTAGTTGTTCTAGGGTTTCAGCTTCGCTGTTAAATAGGCGCTTGGCAGTTTCAAACACTCTAGGGTCAGAACTTGTAGGCTTGAGGTGCTTGACCACACACATCGGATTACCTGGTCGCCTAGTATCTTGGGCGATGTAAGTTTGACCAAATCCTCCCGTAGCAAGGACTCTGATTACTTGGTAACGATGGTCTAATAGCTTGCCGATCATATTCCCTCCCCATAGTTATTACCTAATTCGTGAGCTGGTAATAAATATCTCCAAATTTTTTTCAATGAAATCCGTTATCTTGAGAAAAGATTTAGATTAAAAACACAGCTTTTTAATAAACATAGACTGTTAATTTTGCTTTTTAGTGCCTTTTTTTAGTACCAATGCCACCTAGAATAACAAATCAAGTTGCATGGCAGCAGGCCGAACTACTCATGCAACCTGCTTTCATTCGCGTAATCGATAATCTCCGCAAGCATGTTGATACATCTGCTTGGAAAGGAACTTACCAAGACGTAATGATTTGGCCAGCTAACACCACTGATGAAATCAAAGCGTTGGTAACTCAACTGTTGCAAGAAATAGAAACTGCAACATTAGAACAGGCAGATGCCATCAGAGAAACTCTTGCTGGCCTACCTATGCCCCATCCAGGATATCATCTGGTTTTGCAACGTCAAGGGCAACACGTAAGTATCGATTTGTGGGAACTTTGTTACCAAGTGTGTTTTATTAATTACAGTCCAGAAAATGAGGTAGTTAATATTGATACTAGTTTATTTAATGAACTAGGTGAGGTAGATTGGCAACGTTTGGAAGATAAAACTAAGGAGTTAGTTGAGCAGGTGTTTGTAAATTTACCAGAATGAAAATAATCTTAGAATTTCATCTGAGGCTATACCTGCATGAGCTAATTAAGATAAGGTCATTTTTTAGCCTGTCTTAGCCGCCTACTTTATAAGTTACATTGGCTTCCAAGTATCCAAGGATGCTTGAATAAGAGCTAATTGGCTCAAATATTCATTAAGTTTTGTTTTCTGGGCTTCAAGAGTTGCAAGAATTTGTTGCTTTTCTATATCTTTAGTTTCCCTTAGATTATCTTTTTGGTATTGCGTCGGCATTAACTCTTTGAGATTACATACTAGCTCTTGGGCGTAGGCAAGCATTTACCGTTGTTCACCAGCGAACATTACCTGGAGAAAGAATCTCGATTTCTTCTAACTGCAATAAGCAAATCGTTTTAATTCTTGGGCATTATTTCTTGAGGCAAGTAGCAGCGTGAAGTTAAGCGATCGCTAATTTATCCAAGCTGCCTTTATAGCCACTAATCTCAATCACGGCATCCGTAAGGGCAGAGAATCCATTAGTGTTATCGTTGAGTGCCAGAAAAGTCTGTTGCTCCTTGCCTGTACCAAGGGTAAAAGTTGCCGCACCTTTAGCCACAAAAGCAGTTGGAGTCAATATATGTTGTATGTCTGAAAGATTTAAACTCGCAACAGTACCAAGTTGAACTAAATTAGCCACGTTAACTGCATACAGCCCATCAATTTTATCTCGACAAATGTTCAAGTCAGTAATTTTATCATAACTAGAAAGCAGGGAATCACTCAGACTACTGAATACAAATTTGTCAGTACCACAGCCGCCTGTCAAGGTATCACGTCCACTGCCACCGTGTAGAGTATCATTACCTTTGCCACCAATTAATTTGTCATTGCCGGCTAACCCAAAGAGTTCATCGTTGCCATTTTTGCCAGAAATTTTATCGTTACCAGCTCTACCAGTGAGTTTATCTGCACCTTTACCACCATTTAAGGTAATGTTTGGCACATTTCCCTCTGTTGTGGTCTTGCTGATTAGTTGACCATTGGTATCATACAAATAACTGGCAACTGTATCAATAATACCATCACTGTTGTTGTCGATATCTGCGGAAGTTAGTTTGCCCTTAGCGTCGTAGTTATAAGTGGTAATCTCGTCACCGATGCCATCATTATTTTTGTCAACTACCTGTGCAATCAGTTTGCCCTTAGCATCGTAACTGTAAGCGCTGACTTCATCAAAGATTCCATCATTATTTTTGTCAATTTTCTGTGATGTCAGCTTACCCTTCAAATCGTAGCTGTAAACGCCAAATGCATCAATTACCCCATCATTATTGAAGTCATAGCTGGCGGATGCACGTCCATAAGTATAGGTTTGGACATAATTTACGCCGCCGCCGTTGTCGTTACGATTGTAACGAT
This sequence comes from Halotia branconii CENA392, assembly GCF_029953635.1. Classification (NCBI taxonomy): domain Bacteria; kingdom Bacillati; phylum Cyanobacteriota; class Cyanophyceae; order Nostocales; family Nodulariaceae; genus Halotia; species Halotia branconii. The sequence goes on from NZ_CP124543.1 coordinate 1,907,515, forward strand.
TATTGAATGTTACGTTGCCGTTGGCATCATAAATAGAGGTTTCGACAAATTCAACTATACCGTCGCCATTATCGTCACTAGTGTAGGATGTCTGGTTGCCGTTGGCATCATAAGTATAGGTTTCGACATAATCAGGTATGCCATCGTTCTTATTGTCATAAATATAGGATGTCCGGTTGCCGTTAGTGTCATAAGTATAGGTAGATACAGAATCAACTGTGCCGTCGTTTTTGTTGTCAACATCTACGGATGTTAGCTTGCCGTTGGCATCATAAATATAGGTAGATACATCAACTATGCCGTCGGCGTTGCTGTCAGTAGTATAGGATGTCCGGTTGTTGTCGGCATCATAAGTAAAGGTTTCGACATAATCAATTATACCGTCGCCATTATAGTCACTAGTGTAGGATGTTAGGTTGCTATTAGCATCATAAGTAGAGGTTTCGACATAATCAGGTATGCCGTCGGCGTTGCTGTCATTAATGTAGGATGTCTGGTTGCTGTTGGCATCATAAGTATAGGTTGCGACATAATCAATTATGCCGTCGCCGTTGGTGTCACGGGTAATGGATGTCTGGTTGCCGTTGACATCATAAGTATAGGTTGCGACATAATCAATTATGCCGTCGCCGTTGGTGTCACGGGTAATGGATGTCTGGTTGCCGTTGACATCATAAGTATAGGTTTCGACATAATCAATTATGCCGTCGACATTGTAGTCAGAGGTAACAGATATTAACTCTCCGTTGGCATTATAAGTAGAGGTTTGGACAGAATCAGGTTTACCATCGCCGTTGTCGTCACGACTATAGGATATCTGGTTGCCGTTCGCATCATAAGTATAGGTTTCGACTAAATCAATTATGCCGTCGCCATTGTAATCAGAGGTAACAGATATTAACTTTCCGTTGGCATCGTAAGTAGAGGTTTGGTCAGAATCAGGTTTACCATCGCCGTTGTCGTCACGGGTAATGGAGGTCTGTTTGCCGTTAGCATCATAAGTATAGGTTCGGACAGAATCAACTTTACCATCGCCGTTGTAGTCAGAGGTATAGAATGTCAGGTCATAGGAGTAGGTAATAACTGAATCTATTATCCCATCACTGTTGTTGTCTATCTTTTCAGATATCACGTTGCCATTGGTATCGTAAGTATAAGTTGTGGTTGAGGTCATAAATTAATGTTCCTTATTGGGATAGCTGGGGGTTCTGTAAAGACTTTGACGTGAATTTTACCGCGAAAAGCTGCTGACAACTTCGCTACTGTTGTAGCTACACAAAACTGAAACGACACATTATTATTGTCTAGAATACCTCCAATGTTTATGGATTAAAGATTTTTATAGCCGAGTGAAACCTTACCCCTTAATGACCTAATCTCGGCATGAATTATGTAAGCAATTGCAAACTGCTTAAACCGCAAGTCTTTCGGTGGAAAAGTTTCTATATATTCAGTAGCTGAAAGCTTTGATATGTCTAAATCAAAAAAAGTTATACGAACAAGCTTGATGAAGAACTCTAACTACACTTAAAACCTCGTGCCACAGAAACAGTATCAATAAAGATACCAGACATATTAAAATCACTCAAAAAAGTTGCAGCTAATCGAGATATGTCACTTGAAGCATTACTTAAGTTTTACATTGGATAGAGTTTGCGGCAAGATTTAATTAATATTTAGTCTCAATTCCATTACTGCGATCGCTTTACTCTTTTTACCTCTAATCTCTAAAAAAAATAGAGCGATCGCATTTATATTACAATAAGCAAAACTCAGAAATTTTTGTTGATATTGCTTATGAGTCAGCAAACTTATCTAAAAGTACCCTTTGTTTGGGAAGAACCTAAACCGTTGACTGAAGTTCCACGGCGTTTGAGTTTTGAGCCAGTGAACGCAATGCTCGACAATTCATTAATTTCAGTCGTTGCACGTGTGATGGCTTCATCAAGAGATGCAAGTCATCAGAAACAAGTTTCAGAACATGAGCCTCACAAGGCGGCTGAGAAATTTTTAAACTCGGCAAGCGATGGCTTCTCGTATCAACATGACTGGTGGCAGTTTGGAATCAATAAAAATGGGGACATTGTAGGGTTTGTGCTTCCGGTTATCTTTGAAAAATGCGCCAAAGAGGGCAAAGAAGAAGCAACAATCTACGACATCGGAGTTTTACCAGAGTATCGAGGGCTTGGTTTTGCAAACGATCTTTTATCACAAGGAACACGTATATTACAAAACGTAGGAGTTTGGCGAATATTTTGTGATACAGATGTGAATAACGTGCGGATGATTTCTGCGTTCAAACGAGTTGGGTATCGACAATACAGCGAACCTTATAAGCGTCCTATTTGATGATTATGTTAGGACGTTAGAGGTAAATCTAGGATTAGTAAATGAGTGCAAAAACCTATAGAAAATTAATTGCAAAACAACTTAGCCAAGATTTTAAATCTGCCGTCGAGATTGTCGAAATTCCTATTCCCCAACTTGCTGCTAACCAACTTTTAATTCAAAACAAATTTGCTGGGATTAACGGTGGCTTCGATACTTTACTTTGTCGGGGTGAGGTTCCATATATTAACTTAATTCCTCCCTTTGATTTGGGCGTGGAAGCAGTAGGAAAAGTTGTTGCTGTGGGTGACAATATTCAAGATTTTCAAATTGGTGATGCTGTTATAACTACAGTGCGTGGCGGTGGTTATCGAGAATATCAAGTTATTGATGCCAACTTAGCACTAAAAGTGCCGGAAGCTACACCAGAGTTGCTTACACTGATGCCTACAGGCGTATCAGCTCTAGTGGCACTTGAACAAGTCGGGGAAATGAAAAGTAATGAAGTAGTTTTAGTTACAGCCGCCGCCGGAGGAACTGGTCATATTGCGGTGCAGTTGGCAAAATTATCTGGGAATCATGTGATTGGGACTTGTAGCACCACAGCCAAGATGCAATTATTAGAAGAATTAGGGTGCGATCGCATCATCAACTATCGCATAGAAAGCATCCAGGAAGTCTTACAGCAAGAGTATCCCCAGGGAATTAACTTAATTTTTGAGTGTGTAGGTAAACAAGTATTTGACACCTGCCTAGATAATTTAGCAATTCGCGGACGTTTAATAACTATTGGTCACATTGCTGAATACGCCAAAAAGCTAGAACAAGTAACGCAACCTCGAATTTATCATCAACTAATGTGGAAAGCTGCATCAGTGCGAGGTTTTTTGATGCCCCACTATCAAGAATATATGACAGAGGCACGCGATCGCCTATTAAATTTGTTCTACACCGACAAACTCAAAGTTGCCGTTGATCAAACTTCCTTCCACGGATTAGAATCTATTCCTACTGCTGTCGAATACCTCCTAACTGGTCAAAATTGCGGCAAAGTTGTCGTGAAGTTTTAAAAAATTCATTCAGGAGGTAATTAAGTAGCCATTATTGAAAATGGGCATGGGGCAATTTAAGAGGAATTGGGGCAGGGTGCGGGGTGCAAGGGGGATGAAAAGGAATTATTTCTTTCCCCCTGCTCCCTGCTCCCCTTCGGGTTCGCCAGTCCCTCTTTGTTGGAACAACAAGACCGGGCTGGCTCACCTGCTCCCTGCTCCCCTGCTCCCCTGCCTCTTGCCTCTCACGGCACAATTAATACTGGACAAGGGGAAAGGTTAATCACGCGAGTCGTAACGCTATCGGTAGCGCCTTCTTCAGTCAAACCTAATCCCCGACAACCCATAATGATTAAATCTGCCCCAATTTCGTCGGCAACATCACAGATAGTAAAGGCTGGTTTACCTTGCTTTTCTAAAATCTCAGCTGGAATATCTTGCTGAGAAAATAAAGTTTGGGCATTTTCCAGCAATTTGGCAACTACCTCTGGTGAGACCATCGAACCTGTACTAAGTTCCTCTGGAGAAGGTTCTTCTACTACAGATAGCAGTACTAAGCGGCTGTTGTACTTCTGCACGATATTGGCAACTACCTCAGCAGCTTCCCGCGCTTCTCGGCTTTGATCAATTGGAAATAAGACTGTTTTGAACATCTCTCTCACCTGGACACCCCTGACTCCGGTAAAATCTTGATGGTTATACTTTCAAAACAATAACAAAAAGGCAATCAGGAGGGTCTATCTGTGTCCAAAAAAACTTTAGCAAATTTATCTGCAAGTGATGTCTCTGGTAAACGCGCCTTAGTCCGGGTTGACTTTAATGTGCCTTTGGATGACCAAGGCAAGATCACAGACGATACTCGGATTCGCGCTGCTTTGCCAACTATCCAAGATTTAACGCAGAAGGGAGCTAAGGTCATTTTAGCCAGCCATTTTGGTCGTCCCAAGGGTGTGGATGATAAATTACGCCTGACCCCGGTTGCTAAGCGTCTTTCTGAGTTGTTAGGGCAAGAAGTCATTAAAACTGATGACTGTATTGGCGATGAGACTGCTGCTAAAGTAGGGGCGTTGCAAAATGGCCAAGTGCTGTTATTAGAAAATGTTCGTTTTTACAAAGAAGAAGAGAAAAACGACCCAGAATTTGCTAAAAAATTGGCAGCAAATGCTGATTTTTATGTAAATGACGCTTTTGGTACTGCACACCGCGCCCATGCTTCTACTGAAGGTGTAACTCACAACCTGAGTCCCTCTGTTGGTGGATATTTGATTGAAAAAGAATTGCAGTATTTGCAAAATGCGATCGAAAATCCCCAACGTCCTTTGGCAGCAATTATCGGCGGTTCCAAAGTTTCCAGTAAGATTGGCGTGATTGAAACGTTGCTGGAGAAATGCGACAAACTCATCATCGGTGGCGGGATGATTTTCACATTTTATAAAGCCCGTGGCTTGAATGTTGGTAAGTCTTTGGTAGAAGAAGACAAACTAGAACTAGCTAAGTCTTTGGAAGCCAAGGCTAAAGAACGTGGTGTTGCTTTATTGCTGCCTACAGATGTAGTAGTAGCAGATAACTTTGCCCCCGATGCTAACTCTCAAACCGTTAGCATTGAAAGCATTCCTGATGGTTGGATGGGTTTAGATATTGGCCCTGATTCTGTAAAAGTTTTTCAAGAAGCCTTGGCTGATTGCAAAACAGTAATTTGGAACGGGCCAATGGGTGTGTTTGAGTTTGATAAATTTGCAGTAGGTACTGAAGCGATCGCTCATACTTTAGCTGAAATTAGTAAAACTGGCACAACCACGATCATCGGTGGTGGTGACTCAGTGGCGGCTGTAGAAAAGGTCGGTTTAGCCGATCAAATGAGCCACATCTCTACCGGCGGCGGCGCTAGCTTGGAGTTACTAGAAGGTAAAGTACTGCCTGGAATTGCAGCGCTAGATGAAGCGTAGGAGCTAGGAGAAGCAGGGGAGCAGGGAGCAGGGAGCAGGGGGAAAGAAATAATTCCTCTCCATCCCCCTTGCACCCCGCACCCTGCCCCTCTGCCTCTTGTTCCCCATGCCCACTTCAAAATAAGCGAACCGGCTTATTTTCCAATTGGGGGGTAATTAATTTTACTCGTTCCACTACATCGATCATGTATTTATAATCAGGTACTTGCCCATTGGGTACGTACCCTACTTCTTGAGCCAAAACCGCAGGAAATTCACTCATGACTTGGCGGATATGTTTTTGACGGTTGGGTTTAATAGTCGATCGAATCAAAACTACACCGGGTGGAACGTAGTGAGGATCTGTATAGAGTATGCGAAACTGAGCCTGTTGCAACTGTGGACTGTAGAAATTCAATTCTGCTACTGAAACAGCGCCAGCCGCAGCTTTTCCCTCAGCTACCCATTCCAAAACGGTTTTAGGTGTAGGTGCAGACAATATATCAGCTAGTGTTAACCCATAAAGGTTGTAAAGAGGTAAATAATATCCTGTGACTGAACCTCGTTGACCTAAAGCAATGGTTTTACCTTGTAGCTGTTTTAATTCCTGAATCGGACTATCTTTGCGAACGACTAATACTGAACGCAAATTATTGACACCTTCTAATGGAAACACAGGTTTATATTCGTAACGAGCGATCGCTACAGCCGCTAACCCTGGCGGTGCAAATACTAATGACCAAGCTTGAGATTCTAAGCGCTCAATTGCTTTATTCTCATTAAAAGTAGGCTCTAGCCGAACGCGTGCTTTTGTCTTTTCAGCTAAGTAATTATTAAATTTAGCATATCGATTAATTATCTGTTCATCCCCATCATAATTGAGGACACCAATAGTTAACACACCTTCAGATTTTGGTGTTGATTGGCAGCCAGCAACGAGCCAACATAGCAACTGTAAAATAAACAAACGACGTGGAAATTTCCCAGACATCACTAAAATTTTGGTTAAATAAATAATCCTGTAATCAGAGGTAATCTAGATAGGCTAAACTGAATTTAAGTCTAGTTCTTTTACCTCCAAAAAATTAATATTTATTAATTTTTTAACAGTATCTATCAACAATATTAAACTAAGTATAGATACTAATTTACTATGTAAACTTTTATTATCATACAAACATGTTAAATAAATTAAAAATAGGTACTAAATTTAACTTAATTTTGATGCTAGTTTTTTTAGTTAGCATCTTTGTAAGCGGTGCTGTCTTATCTAGAGTGCTTGAGCAAAAAGCGCAAAATGAAGTAACTTCTCAAGCACAGATTCTGATTAAAACGATGAACTCAGTCAGAAATTATACACAAAATCATGTAAATCCCTTACTAGCATCCAGGTTAGAAACCGAACCAGTGTTCATTCCAGAGACAGTACCAGCATTTTCAGCGACAGAAGTATTTGAAACTTTACGTAGGAACGAAGAATATCAAAACTTTCTTTATAAAGAAGCAACTCTTAATCCCACTAATTTGCGGGATAAAGCTGACAGTTTTGAAACTCAACTTGTACAACGCTTTCGTAACGAACCTAGGACTAAAGAACTTTCTGGCTTTCGCACATTACCTGAAGGCCAAGTGTTTTATATTGCGCGTCCACTGGCCATTACAGAACAGAAATGTTTGCGATGCCATTCTACACCAGATCAAGCTCCTAAGAGTCAGCTAACAACTTATGGTACAAAAAATGGTTTTGGTTGGCGACTTAATGAAATTATTGCTGCTCAAATTATTTCTGTCCCTTCCGAAGATGTTTTTGAGAATGCCCATCAAAGTTGGTTGTTAATTATGGGACTCTTAATTACTATCTTTGCTGTCGTGATTCTTTTAATTAATTTTTTAATCAAAAAAACTGTGATTCAAAGAATTAGAAAAATAGAAAAGATAGCTCAAAAAGTTAGTACTGGTGATATGAGTGCTGATTTTGAAGAAAAATCTCGTGATGAAATAGGTGGGTTAGCAGCAGCCTTTAATCGGATGAAATCTAGTTTAAAAATAGCTATGGATATGCTTAATCAGCAAAGTAATTAATTGAATATAGCGCTTCTTGTTTTAGTAAGGTATGTCTCATTGAGACCAGGGACTAGAGGCTAGGAATTATGTAACTCATGTTGAGATTTTAACCAAGTAAACGCTGCTGAAATTGTTCAATTTTTTGAGGATTATTAATATGGCTAGCCAAAGTTCTTACAAGCTCGGTACGAGAAATATTTGGAGAAGTTTTTATAGCTTTTTGAACAATAAAAGTAGCTATAGGGCCAATAAAATTAGCTAATTCTTGCTCACATTGATGTACAAAAGCATCATTAATTATTGTCATTTCTGTTATCGGTAAATTACTTGTATTTCCCGACTGCTTTATAGGTTCTTCAAATAATAAAGTTGCCTGTTGCTTAAACTTAGTTTGTTGATGTTCTCTCAGGTGAAAAGCCAAATTATTAATTAGTTCTTGGTAATTAGGTGCTGATGCTTTAACTTGCCGTAATAATGTAGGGGCTACAGGCCCAACAAATTCTAAAAGAATTTCTTCGAGACGTTTGTGTTGTGTTGGCGATAGATTACAAGCAGGCGAGTATACAGTTGCATTTTGTGGGGAAAACTGTGTTACAGGTAATTGTAATTGAGTCAATGTCTTGTTATTAACAGTATTGATTTGCCCAAGTTCCTCTAGAACCTCTGTTGCAGACTGATAGCGTTCTCTAAAGTGGTGTAACACCATTTTAGATAATATAGATGCTAATTTAGGACTGACGTTAGCAAAATGCTGCCAGACAATCTCTCCTGTATCCTGGTCTTCCTCAAGCTGCCTGGGATGTAACCCTGTTATTGCTTGGATACTGATAACACCTAAAGAATAAATATCACTATTAGGACGGGGTTTGCCTCGTCCTTGTTCTGTGGACATATATCCTGGTGTACCAATTGCAATGGTAGTTTCTATGTGTCCTGGGGCTGAAAGCAGTTGAGTTTGAACTTGCTTAACTGCACCAAAGTCAATTAGCACTAATTTGCTATCTTTTTGCCGTCTAATAATATTTTCTGGTTTAATATCTCGATGGATAACTTTATGGCTGTGAATAAACTCCAAGATTCCCAAAATTTGTTGCAGAAGTTGAATAACTTGGTCTTCTGCCCAGGGTTGATTTGGTAATAGTTCTGCTGTCAGAGAATGCCCTTCAATAAACTCTTGTACTAAAAAAAACTCTTTGTTGTCCTCGAAGTAGGCTAAAAGCCGAGGAATTTGGTCATGATGCCCCAGTTCTTCTAGAGTTTCTGCTTCACTGGTGAATAGTCGTCTAGAAGTTTGCAGAAATTCCGGGTTATGAGTGACAGGCTTAAGGTGCTTGACAACACACTTAGGGAAACCAGGTCGGTGGGTGTCTTGAGCAATATATGTTTGACCGAATCCTCCTCCACCTAAAACTTGAAGGACTCGGTAGCGTCCGTCTAGTAACTTTCCTAACATTGTATTACTTCCTAAGTCCTCACCTTAATCTTGACATAACCACCAGTGTTGGTAGTACCAATCTAAGAGGAAAATAGGATACACCACTTTATATCCTGGCTTGTGTGATTTAAGTCCTCTGGCTATTTACTATTAACAGTTGATTTTTGCTTAATTATTCACTTTTGGAGTAAATGTAACTTCTTTAATAGCACCAGTATCCCCGAAAGGCTTGGCTGGTTGATTATTAACAGAAATTAATACAGCACCCGCATTACCTGAGCGTACTATTAACTTTTCTTTTGCCGTCCAAGTTCTGCGTTCTCCCTTTGTTAATTCGCCGACAAATTCAGTCTTGCCATCTGCTTGCACTTTTAACCATGATTTACCTTGAAGTTCTAAAGTGACTGCGACATTCTGATTTGTTGTGCTTGCAGAAGGCGCTACAGCCAATGAAGATTCAGGTGATGGCGCTGTTGTTTGTTCAGTAGTGGGTATTGAATTTTGTTGCTGAGACTGGGATTCCAGGGCGGGTAACGAAGATTCAGATGATGGTGTTGTTTTTTGTGTAGAATTAGCTATTAAATTTTGTTGCTTGGTTACAAAATCGACTATAAGTCTAGGATTGAGTATATAGACAAGTCCAATGGCGGCAGTTATGAGTAATAAAGCGTAAGGTATAAAAAGCGGTATACGTATCTTTGATCTTTTGTCTAAATTTTGACTATTATTAGGATTGGTTTTGGTATCGGTATATGTAGGTGAAACATTAATTGTAAAACTGTTTGCTAAAGCAGTACCATCCAGTCCTAAAGCGTCTGCATAACGACGAATAAATCCTTGGACATAGATAGGTTCAGGTAATTCTTCAAAGTGACCTGTTTCTAAGGCTTGCAAGCAATTTTTTTGAATATGGGTTTTTGCTGCTACTTCTTCTATACGGATAGATTTTTCTTGTCTAACTTGTACTAAATATTGACTTATTTCCTTCAATTGCTCGGTTTGAGCCTCATTTAAGAGATTCACGGTCTTCTCCCGGTAGTTTGTATTTTTACTATGTAGCAGTGAAATTGTTTAAGTAAAGTAGATATTTTTACTATTAGGCTAAATTGTTTGAATAGTCTAATTTTAATTTGAAAACAGCACCCTTGCTTGGCTAATTAACAATTACTGTCCTTAACAATACTTATAAGAGTATAAAATTTTGTGCATGATTATCAACAAACTGCAATCTGTAATACAATCGTGGTTTCACTTACTACTCTTGATCAGTATAGTTGCAGCGATCGCTTATTTAGTCATTTGTCTATTTCTTTGGGTACAGCAACCGAGATTTATCTTTTTTCCCTCTAGTGTGATTGAAAAAACACCAGAGTTTTTCCATATCTCCTATGAGGAAGTTTGGTTGCCTGTATCAACGCATTTCGGTAAGGTGGAGCGTATGCACGGTTGGTGGCTTAAGTCCAACCAACCCGATGCTAAGGTATTGTTATATCTGCACGGTAACGGAATTAATATTGGCGCTAACTTAGCTCATGCCAATCGGTTTTATCAATTAGGATTTTCGGTTTTGCTGTTTGATTACCGGGGATACGGACGCAGTGAAAGTGCTTTTCCTAACGAAATGCGCGTTTATCAGGATGCAGTTACAGCTTGGAACTATCTAGTACAACAGCAGCAGATTCCACCAAGCCAAATCGTAATTTATGGACATTCTCTAGGAGGTGCAATAGGCATTGACTTGGCACTCAAACACCCAGAAGCAGCCGGATTGATTGTGGAAAGTTCTTTTACTTCTATCCGTGATTTAATCTCTTATCGGAATTTATTTCAGATATTCCCCGTTGATTTAATTTTAAACCAGCGGTTTGAGTCAATTAAAAAAGCACCACAATTGAAAATACCAGTTTTATTTATTCACGGTACTGTCGATTCTACTGTCCCATCTTTCATGAGCCAAAAACTATATGCCGTTACTCCCGAACCAAAGACATTGATTTTAGTTTCTGGTGCAGAACATAACAATACAGCTGTAGTTGCTGAGATGGAATATCTGCAATGGATTGAGTCTTTTGTCAGGCAAATATATGATTGTGTGCAATAAAATACCACACAATGAGTTGATTTTTGACTCTATAACTTTCTTTTGTCACTCTAGGCAGAGGAAAAAGAGAAAAAGTCTGATCAAAGGAATAAAAATAGAGTCTGTAGTATGACCTTGTTTCAGATCTCCAGTCTCATCAATTATTAGAATTAGCGTTCCCTGAAAGGGTTGCCGCAGGCATCGCTCATTTAATACTCTTAGTATTAGTTCTAATCTTCGCTTTTTTGATGCAGATAAGTCAACCTCTACTTGGTGGGGAAGCTTCAAGCAAGTTGTTCAAACGAAGCATTAAAAACGCGCATCTTATACCATTTCACGAAATTATTGATACAAATTACTTTTCTTACTCCCCCTGCCTCCCCTGCTTCCCCAAATGTATCAACTTTAAAGTAAAACGGTATTAGCCGTAGGCGAATGCGCGTAGTTCATTACAAAATACCCTAGAATTTTGGTTCAGACAAAATTCTAGGGTATTCCACTTTGGATATTGTTAGAGATATAAACGGTACTAAATGAAACTACCAGTCGAGTTTTTAGGACTAACGGCAATTACAGATGGACGGGGAACTCCTTGGGATTGATTTTTACCACCATCTTGAGTTGAAATGTTGCTTGGCCAACTACTACCACGAGGTACGGTACGAGTCTGCTCAAATAGTGTGCCATTTAAATTTAGCATTTCAATTTTGCGACTCAGTATTGTGCCATCGTTAATAGGACAATCTTCACCGGGATGCTGTACTGAAAGAATCAATGTATCTCCGATAAAAGTTGGGCCTGTCATCTCGCAACGTACTGGGCCTTGGGCAAAAGGTACTACTTTTCCAGCATGAGCGCCACTAGTAGGAATATAAAACAGCCAGTTATTACCAAAAACCCCTGTGAGATTGGAAACATTACCAACAGCTGAGTGATCTATGGTATTTGGCGTAGCGGCTGCACCAGTGCTAAAACCGTTGTGGGTGTCGGTGGACATATCTGTCACACCCCAGACATTTCCTTTATTGTCAAATACCAAGTTATCTACATTGGCGAAACCATCACCATCAATAGATCCTTTTTCTCCACCTTGGGCAAATCTTTCCCAATGGAAGGTCAGACCTGTGCCATCAGTACTATCTTCAATTATTTTGTAAAGTCCTCCTGATTGCTGTGTAGCATTGACATCAGTATTCAATTTAGCGACTTGAAAAATGCGTGAATCTGGATACCCGTCGCTTCCTGGCGCACCATCAGTATAAGAAATGAAGACTTCTTTGGTGGTTGGATGCACTTCTAAATCTTCTGGGCGGGCTGTGGGAGTTCCCCCAATCAAATTGGCTGCTAAGAAAGCATCAGCAAGTACAGCGCCTTGGGAAGAGTAAAAATCGGATAGCTTTTTATTTTGATAATCAGGTAGTGCTGTTATTTCATTGGTGCGATCGCATTTAAATATACCACCATCTTCAGTTTGTTCGGCAATACCGTTACGCTTTGGCAAGGGTAAAAGACCATCTCCTTGTGCTTCCCCCAAAGCCGCAAATTCTACTGAAGAAATCACCGAAGGCGGAATTGGGTTAGTGGGAGTAACTAAAAGTAACGGTATCCATTCACCTGTTCCCTGCTTCACACCTGCCTGATTATTTGGTGGATTATAACGGGCAACATATAAAGTACCATTTTCCCATAAATTGCTGTTACTTTTACTGGTTGGCTGGAAAACAACACCAGAACTAACAAATTTCCAAGTGTGACCGCCGCGTTTGTCATCACCCATGTAAGCAATTAATGGTTTCCCTGCTGCAACACGCAAAGCGACATTTTCGTGGCGGAAGCGACCCAAGCAAGTATGTTTGCGCGGGCGGAAATTCGGATTTGCGAGGTCAACTTCTACAATCCAGCCGTATTTTTCTCCGACTAAACCGAAGGTTTTGCCCGCACTGTCTTCTATATAATCTATCTGAGTACCATTAGGCTTGACCGCTTCTTGAACACTACCTTGGTAATTTTCTTCAGCAGATAAGATAGTTCCCCAAGGAGTTGTACCGCCAGAACAGTTATAAGCAGTACCAATAATTTTGTTACCCAGTCCATCAGCACTGAGGTTAAATACTTGAGTAGCAGCCGGACCAGTACCAATTAAATAATTTTGGTCGCCTTTTTGGTGACTGCGATCGCCCCAAGAGGTAACATTTTTGTATTCATCATTGCGTTGGCTATTAATTGCTAAACCAGAAAGTCCATGAAGACGGCGATTTTTCGCATCACCGCTAACCACCATAAAACGTTTTTTGGGGTTACGGCGAGAGACGCGGACAATTGACCCACCTTGGTTGTATAAAAATTCTCCTTCCGCTTCTATATTTCTAGTTGAGGGTAAAGCCCAGCCAATTACCGATGCAAAAGTAGTAGGAAATCCTTGTAAATCAGAGTCATCGCTGATTAATAAATCAGAAAAAGGATAACTAACATATTCATGATTCACCCACAAATAGCCGATATCGTCGGTTCTACCAAGGGGAACAAAACCAGTGTAATCGCAGTTGTAACCAAAATAGTCATCTTTATTGGGAAACACGCGATCGCCCCAACTAATAATGACATAACGTTCGTATTCTGGTGGTACTACAACATCATCAATAACGTTGTAACTACTTAATTTTGCATCTGTAGATGCTTTCAGGATTTTTCCTTGTCCAATTCCTGTGGGTAAAAAGCTTTTTTGCTGTTGATAAGTTGATAAAGGATGAGGTAGACGGACTGGGCTAAAGCTTAATTTTTGCGTAGTTTGGGCATCAGCAATACTAGTAGTATTATTGAAAATTTTGTCTCCCAATACAGCAGCACCAGCGCTACCAGCAAAAAATATTAAAACTTGTCTGCGACTCAAATTAGACATCAAGTTTCCTCTATATTTCACAGAAATAATTTAGTAGAGCTAAACTCTACATTTCTAGCAAAAAGACTCAGTTTTATGGGAAGTTTCCGGCATTTTAAATTGTAGATAACCTTTTAATTACTACAGATTTAAGTGGATTTACATTGCTGCTATTTACGAATATGAAGACCTAATTACTAAATCTAGATAACAAAAATTAAAATTAGGTTATATATTGATTAACTGAAAATTATTAACATCTAAATCTATAACAATATTTGTTTGCTAGAGTTATGGATTTTCTTCTCGATGTCTGTTGCTGTACTCAGGTGCAAATATTTGGTTATTAGAATGCTATTAATGCCAAATATTTGGTTCTTCAGTTATCTGCTTTTGCGCCAACAACTAGAACAGCTTGACTATTTAAAGGCAATGATATTCATCTAAGCGCGTCATTGTTAAGTCGAAGCGAAAATAGTGAGACAGGCGATCGCATTGATGTTGCTGATTCTCAATGAATCAACCAACAACTTGAGATATTAAAACCGTTGAGTAAATCTTATCCAGCTGAATATCTAGCTTTGCAGTAGAAGCCGTAAAGCATACAGGCAAGTTATAATTCTCTTGCGGACGAGCGTAACAAAAATTTATGAGTAACCCCCTTTTACAAGCCTTTTTTGTAGGCAGAGCAGCAGCAGAAGTAATAAATGAGCGTTTAGAGGTCGCATTGACCGACGCTTTAAGTGAGTTGGGCAAATTTGATGCAGAAGCTAGAGAACAACTGCGCCAATTTACAGAAGAAGTCACAGAGCGAGCAAATCGCGCAGCAGAAGCTACTAATACCCGTACTGGTCAAACTGCTTCAGGTGTTGGACAACCTAGTTCTGAACCAGTTGATTTACAAGCAACAATTGATGAACTGAGAGCAGAAATTGCCCTATTACGAAACGAATTGCAACGTTATCGCAGTAGTTCTGTATAAATTTCGTTATTAGTCAGTAGTCAGTAGCAACTAACAACTGACAACTGACATCTTAAAAACAGTTTAGGAATTGAAGTGTCTTTTCTTCCAAATGATTCGGTGACAAATCAACGGTACGCAAAGGATATGGAAACAGGTTATTCAGACAAGGCCTACCGTTGGAATCGTGAAAACTACTCTAGCAGACGGCGCTTTGTGGACATTTGGTCTTTTGTTTTGACCTTAATGTTCAAAATCTGGCGCTACAATAAATCGTGGAGTTATCCTGGTGGTGTCACTGAAGTAAAGCAAGCTGCAAGACGTAAAGCTCAAGCGGTGTGGATTCGTACTACCCTGCTGGACTTAGGGCCGACTTTTATTAAAGTTGGGCAGTTGTTTTCTACTCGTGCTGATATATTCCCCAGTGAGTATGTCGAGGAGTTGGCAAAGCTACAAGATAAAGTGCCTGCATTTAGCTATGAGCAAGTAGAGGCCAGTATTGAGCAAGAACTAAGCAAGACAATTCCCCAATTGTTCCAAAATTTTGAACCGATTCCTTTGGCTGCTGCTAGTTTGGGACAAGTCCATAAAGCTGTGCTGCATACTGGAGAAGCAGTTGTAGTCAAAGTCCAACGTCCTGGACTTAAGAAGTTATTTGAAATAGATTTACAAATTCTTAAAGGAATTACTCGCTATTTTCAAAACCATCCTAAATGGGGTCGAGGCAGAGATTGGATAGGTATTTACGAAGAGTGTTGTCGCATTCTTTGGGAAGAAATTGATTATCTCAATGAAGGTCGTAATGCTGATACTTTTCGGCGGAACTTTCGCGGTTACGAGTGGGTAAAAGTCCCTAGAATTTACTGGCGTTACACCTCTCCTAAAGTTTTAACTTTGGAATATCTTCCTGGAATTAAAATTAGCCAATACGAAGCTTTAGAAGCAGCAGGTATAGATCGTAAGGTGATTGCCCGTCAAGGCGCTCAAGCTTATTTACTTCAGTTACTCAATAATGGCTTTTTCCATGCTGATCCTCATCCAGGCAATATTGCTGTCAATCCTGATGGTGCTTTAATTTTCTACGATTTCGGGATGATGGGACAAATTAAGTCCAACATTCGTGAAGGATTAATGGAAACACTATTTGGCATTGCTCAAAAAGATGGCGATCGCGTTGTTCAATCTTTGATCAATTTAGGAGCGATCGCACCTACAGATGATATGGGACCAGTGCGACGTTCTGTCCAGTATATGCTGGATCATTTTATGGATAAGCCTTTTGAAAATCAATCAGTGGCAGCCATCAGTGACGACCTTTATGAAATAGCTTATAATCAACCGTTTAGATTTCCTGCAACCTTCACTTTTGTAATGCGAGCCTTTTCTACTTTAGAAGGGGTAGGCAAAGGTTTAGATCCAGAATTTAACTTTATGGAAGTTGCCCAACCTTATGCAATGCAACTTATGACTAATATGAATGGTTCTGAGAGTAATAGTTTCCTGAATGAATTAAGTCGTCAAGCAGTTCAGGTTAGTACAACTGCCTTGGGACTGCCACGTAGATTAGAGGATACACTAGAGAAATTAGAACGCGGAGATATGCGTGTTCGTGTCCGTTCTATAGAAACAGAGCGCTTGCTGCGACGACAAAGTAGTATCCAGTTAGGAATGAGTTACGCTGTGATCATCAGTGGATTCACTCTTTCTGCGACAATTTTATTAGTTAATCATTATGTATGGTTGGCGTGGTTAGCTGGTTTAATTGCAGTAGCCGTCTCGGTGATACTGATCCGATTGCTCCTACGCCTTGACCGTTATGACCGTATGTATTAATTGTTGCAGTAAAAATTTATGAAATTTATTTTCACGGGTTTCAGCGATCCCGGACTTATTCGTTCTAGTAACCAGGATTCTTACTATATCGACCCTAAGGGGCGATTTTTCGTTGTTGCTGATGGCATGGGTGGTCATGCGGGAGGTGAGGAAGCAAGTCGCATTGCTGTTCACGAAATTCAAGTGTATTTGGGAGAAAATTGGGATTCTTCTGAGTCTACAGAAAAATTGCTAGAAAATGCTTTGTGGCGAGCAAATGAAGGTATTTTGCAAGATCAGCAAAATCATCCGGAACGTGCTGACATGGGTACTACAGTTGTAGCGGTAATTTTTCGCTCACCTGATTCGCCTTGGTGCGCTCATGTTGGTGATTCTAGACTCTACCGCCTGAGAGAAGCACAACTAGAGCAGGTAACAGAAGATCATACTTGGGTAGCTAGAGCGATTAAAGTTGGTGATGTTACCCCGGATGAAGCACGAAATCATCCCTTCCGTCATGTGTTGTCCCGTTGTTTAGGACGTGAAGATTTACATCAAGTTGATGTGCAGCAATTAGATGTACAGGTAGGCGATCGCCTGTTATTATGCAGTGATGGTTTGACTGAAGAACTTGTAGATCAAAAGATTTCTGATTACCTGCATAATAATCAATTATTAGATAAAGCCGCCCTCTCTTTAATTGAGGCTGCCAAAGAACAAGGTGGACACGATAATATTACAGTCGTGATCGTCGCAGTCGAAAATAGTTAATAAGCAACAGTCAATAGTTATTACTTTTGACTATTGACTTGAGATTTTTGATTTTTATAGTAAATATACTCACTAATTTGTTCAGAGTGAGCATTTTTCCCCTTCACAACTTGATACAAATACTTTTAGCCCACAAATTTAACTGTTAGCGGCTGTGTTGACATAATTTAGTGAATTGACATCTTGCACCTAATGATATATAGCGAATATAATTCACGCTTAATACCTTCAATTTCCCCACTCTTCATATAAGCCTCTCCTTTTTAGAGAAGTTTAAACGAGGAAGGGGCAAATCAGGGTATTTCAACCTATCCGGATATATCTTACAAATAGTAATTTTTTCCGGAACTTGCTTTAGCAGACTTGGGTTGTATATCAGTAGGTTTAGGTGCAAGCTATCAAAGGCAGAAAATTTATCCTTAAGGGTGTGGGCAATTTGTCACACAATTGTTATCTTTCTTAATACAGAGGTATGTCCATAGGACAAATCCCAGTCCAAACATTATCCCATTGGACTTCTGTAACCAACATCAACTTTACGCGTTGTTTTTTTCGGAGTTATTATGAACCAATCAAAATTGTCTTTGGAACAACAATTCAGCATTCACTCATTTGCCACTCAAGTACAGCACATGAGCCACGAACAAGCTCAAGATTTCTTAGTCAAACTCTATGAGCAAATGGTTGTACGCGAGGCAACCTATCAAGAACTACTCAAGCATCAGTGGGGCATAGATTCAGGTTCCGCTATGGCATAGAGTGTTTTGTGTCGCAGTGGGCGACCTCCTTCTCTTGCTCGGTTCCAGGGAGGAAAGGGGCTGGGGATGCTGGGGCGTCAACTTGAAATCAGCAAACAAGCAGTCATGATACTGGCTAAATCCACAATTAAAATGCTTTTTGGTTACATCTAACCTTGGCAATTTTTTATAAGCTTGTAGCTTTGGGGTTGAAATTAGCAATCAGTATTTAGTCAAACTTTACTTGAGGCAAATGGTTGAATATCGCCAGCAGTACGTTTATGACACAGGCGCTTATCTGCTGTAAGACTTACAGAGTGAGCTATGCGTAAATTCAAGTAAATTTATCTAGCACTGTTGCCAATTATATTTTTTATAAATCAAGCTTACAACTAGATATATATTTATCGTTATAAAAGTTTACATAACTCCAATATACCTATTTAACTCCTGGATATTTTTTTTAGCCAGAATACGCAAGTGTCAGTCTGATACTGGCAAGTTAAAGTTGAACAAAAAATCATCAGAGGCAGTACATGGAAATCGGCGTTCCTAAGGAGACTAAAGATCAAGAATTTCGGGTGGGGTTGAGTCCTTCTAGTGTGCGGGTACTACGGGAAAATGGTCATAGTATTTTTGTCGAGACACAAGCAGGTAGTGGTGCTGGATTTACAGATGATGACTATAAAGTAGCTGGGGCGGAGATTGTCCCTACACCAGAAGCAGCTTGGAATCAAAAGTTAATTGTCAAAGTTAAAGAACCCCTAAAAACAGAGTACAATTTTTTACAAAAAGAGCAGGTATTATTTACTTATTTACATTTAGCAGCCGATCGCAAATTAACCGAACATTTAATTGATTCTGGCATTTGTGCGATCGCTTACGAAACTGTAGAACAATCTGGTGCTAATAAACTACCCTTGCTTACCCCAATGAGCGTTATTGCTGGCCGGTTAGCAGTACAATTTGGGGCTAGATTCTTAGAACGCCAACAAGGTGGCAGAGGTGTACTTTTGGGCGGTGTTCCTGGAGTCAAAGCAGGTAAAGTAGTAATTTTAGGTGGCGGTGTTGTTGGCACAGAAGCAGCCAAAATCGCTGTAGGCATGGGCGCTACCGTACAAATTTTAGATGTAAATGTTGATCGCTTATCTTATCTAGAAACTTTATTTGGTTCTAGAGTTGAATTACTTTACAGTAACTCTGCCTATATAGAAGCCGCTGTCAAAGAAGCAGACCTACTCATTGGTGCAGTTTTAGTCCTAGGACGTAGAGCGCCAATCCTAGTATCCCGCGAATTGGTCAAACTTATGCATCCCGGTTCTGTAATTGTTGATGTTGCGGTTGATCAAGGCGGTTGTGTAGAAACTTTACATGCTACATCCCACACTAACCCAGTATATGTTGAAGAAGGTGTGGTGCATTATGGCGTTCCTAATATGCCAGGGGCAGTACCTTGGACATCAACTCAAGCACTTAACAACAGCACATTACCTTACGTTGTACAGTTGGCGAATTTGGGCATTAAGGCATTGGAAGTTAACCCAGCATTAGCCAAAGGTGTGAATGTACAAAATCATCGCTTAGTACATCCTGCTGTCAAAGAAGTGTTCCCTGATTTAGTTTGAACTTATTTACTGGCAATTCAGATTACCTCTGTGTTCTCTGCGCCTCTGTGGTTAAATTAATTTAAAACCGAGAGAGAAAAAAGAGATTTTATCAATCACCTTGAAAGGGCTAATTCTAAATTTGTAATAATCCCTCTGGATTTACCGATAAAAGCGATCGCCTCTGCAAACCCTCTCGGTGTAAAATTTCGTTGGCTGCTAGTAAACCACTACTAACAGCCCGTTCCATTAATCCACAAGGAAAAGGCATTTTTACCCAATCTCCGGCAAACATTAAATTAGAAATGCAGGTACTAGTTTCTGGACGTTCTGCATAACTATTTGGTGGATATCCTGAAAAGTTCTTTTGATTGACTAATTCTCGGTGCAGTAAATTTGCTTGCTTTAATTCAGGCACAATTTCATATAGTTCATTAGCAAAAGTTGTGAGTAAAGCTTCTTGATGAGGAAATTCTTTTTCTTTATAGCAATAGGCATGTAACTCAACAACACTACCGCCAGTGCGTTGCGCCCAATCAACGAATTGTGATTGAATGCGGTGATAAAGGGTGATGCTATCAGTTAACTGGTAGCCTGACAAAGAAGTAAAGTTGCTTTGTTCCCAGACAAAATCGCGATCAAACCAAAAACGACACACAGCAAAAGGATCGGCAATACTCAAATCTTCTACCTGCGATCGCACTTTTTGATCAATATCACCATTAACTCGGTTAAATAGCTGTTGTACTCCCGGTACATCGGTAGCAAAGACATAATAATCTGCTTGAATTGTCTCTAGTAAGGTTGATTCTTGATTCGCTGCTACCAGTTGCACCTGATCATCTTGCTTTTGTGATACTTGATATTGAGGTAAATTTCTTTGAGCCGGCCCTTTTAACACTTTACCATCAGCAGCAAAAACTGCTCCATGACAAGGGCAATGGAACTTACCATCTGCTGCCATCTTCACGGTACAACCTTGATGAGTGCAAGTTAGAGAAATCGCTTCTTTACTACCAGATGCGATCGCAAACATCTCATCAGCCGCACCGAAATAGTTAATTTTTTCGCTATCAATAATCGAGTTCTGCTTTACCCAAAAGGGAACATGATTTTTATTACTGCCAATATAATATTTCAGTCTATCAATCTTACCTTCTACAGCAGATATTTCACTGACATTTGCACCCGTGATAATTTTGCCGCCATTATTTTGAATAGCTTTAACCATAGGTTGCACTAAACTTGTTCCCATATCGTCTTTAGTGCCATTAAAAGCTAGTCCTTCGGGGTTGCCAAAAAAATAAAAGTGAAAGAACTGCATCAGTTCTCCTACACTCATGGCATCTGGTGCATTCAAGCTTGATTTAGCAAAAGGAAGAAAATATAAATCATATAATCCTTGGGGAAATTCCGTTTCTACCCAATCAGCAACCGATATCTGATCAAACCGCCGAAAATTTTTTTCTCTTTGAAAACCAGTAATTGCTTGGAAGACTTGTAAATGTTTTAATTTAGTCAGATTAATTCCCCATTTGAAGCGGTTGGGAGAAGCGATCGCCAAATCAATAATATTCCAAGGAAATGCCGAACTACTAGGATAAAATATCTCTGGTTGATATTGAGAATTACGATAAACAACAGAATAAAAATTTAAGGATTTAAAGTTATTATTAATTCCTAATTCTGTAACTATACTTTTCAAGTTATAATACTGGGGAAAAAATCCATGAAAACCATGTTCCATCATGAATGTTTCACCAGCCGCTTCTATTTGCCAACTGGCAATTTTGCCACCTAGTTGCGGAGACTTTTCTAAAAGTGTGACTGCAAACCCCCGCTGACTCAATTCATAAGCACAAGCTAAACCAGCTAAACCTCCCCCAACGACCACAACAGTTTTTTCTTGATTCAGTAGATGTGGTAAATTAAGAGTATCTTTTTGGAAGATTGTAGGTTTTGGCTTACTAAACCGAGAATATCCTGTAACTCCAGCGATCGCACCAATACCAAACACTTTCAGCAGTGTACGACGGGAAATAGTGGATAATTCCGGCAAGTTAAATAGTTTGCTCATGGTTAAAAAAATTACTGTTCACTATCAAGAACTAGCCTGAAAATATTCCTGTCAGCTAGTAGGTTTTTTGGAGTATTTTCCCGTATTTATCTACATCTGCAACGGATTTATTACAGATTTTGGATAATTTGTCAATGGTTAACTATAGCTTTTGAAAATACAATACTATCAACTTGTATAATAAACATTTTGATCTAAGCCCAATGTTAATCAGGAAAATTTGAATTAATAGATTAGCAGATTAATTGATAGTTTAATATATTATTTAATAATTGACTACTGAACATTCGGTAAATTTAGGGATGTTAGGCGATCGCAACTCTCAATCAAAATGTTATTGTTATTTGATTAATTACTCAAGATGAAATATTGGCGTGAAACTATAGCTGTAACTCAGCGGATACTAATTGAACTGTTGCGCCGCAGACGCAGCTTAATTTTTTGGAGTATTTTCCCCATATCAATATTAATCCTTAGTGGATTTATTTTGGCAGAAAGAGCAAAACTATCAACAGCTGTGGCTTTTGAATATGCTGCACCCTCAAGTTTAGTAGGCGCGGCATTGTTTTTTAGCTGTTTAGGCGGTAGTGTAGCAACTGTAGTTGCAGAAAGAGAACAACAAACTCTAAAACGTCTTTTTGTCTCTCCTTTGAGTGGTATATCTTATTTTTTAGGAATTTTTATGGCTCATAGTTGCATTGGTATTGGTCAGACAATCTTGATTTATACTGTTGCTGCTTTTTGGGGTGCTACATTCCAGGGTTCTATTTTATTAGGAGTTACAATTATCTTAACAAGTATTGTGGCTTACGTTGGTTTGGGTTTTATTTTAGGTACACAATTGGCTCGCCGCATCGAAGATGTTAATGCGCTGATAGCCGCTTTTGGAGTTCCTTTACTAATTCTCGGTGGAGCATTTTTACCAAGTTCTTTGTTTCCACAAACATTAATTAATATTGCCCGATATAATCCGATTTATCACATGAATGAAGCTCTAGTTGGAGTTTCAGCCAAGGGAGATAAAATTAATGATATCACATTTCATTTTTGGTTTTTATTAATATTTGCTTTAGCAATGGTGATCTGTGGCTGGTTATCTTATCAGCGAATGTTGATAATTGAAAGGAGATTATAGCAAGTTAGATCCCCGAATAAAAGAAGTCGGGAATCTAAACACCGAATAATAATACTAAATTGGGAATGATGCTAAAAATTAATAAGTTAAATAAATCTTACAAAAATAGAAAAGTTTTACAAGATTTGACTTTACACATTGATTCAGGAGAAATATATGGTTTATTAGGAGCAAATGGAGCCGGAAAGACGACAACAATTAACATTATTTGCAATTTACTTCAGGCTGATAGTGGTGATGTTAAGATCAACAATCAACCAGCTTCCGCAGCTACCAAAAAACTAATTGGCATTGCACCTCAAGAGAATTTGCTTTATAAAACACTATCTTGTGAGGAAAATCTCAAATTTTTTGCTGATATTTATGGTTTAGATCGAGAAACACGCCAAAAACAAGTACAAAAAACTCTAGCGGCTGTTAACTTGTTAGAAAGAGCAAAAAGCACAGTAGAAACCCTCAGTGGAGGAATGCGGCGGCGGTTAAATATTGCAGTGGCTTTAGTACATCAGCCAAAATTAGTAATTTTAGATGAACCAACTACAGGATTAGATATTGAAGCGCGATACGAAATTTGGGAGTTAATTCGGCAACTTAAAAATCAAGGAATAACAATTTTACTGACAACTCACTTATTAGATGAGGCAGAGCGTTTATGTCAAAGAATTGGCATCCTTAAAAATGGGCAAATTTTGGCTGAGGGTAGTTTAGCAGAGTTACGCAATTTAATTCCAGCCCAAGAAATTGTAGTAGTACAAACTATACAAGAACAACAAGCGATCGCCAAAGCTAAAGAACATGGTTTCACACATAGATATTATGGTAACGATCTCGCTTTTTGGCTGCCAGAGCCTCTGGAATTAAAAGAAATTATTTCGCGGTTTGAAGGCATCGCAATTGATTCTATTGCTCGTCAACCTGTACGGTTAGAGCATATTTACATGGAAGTAACAAAAAATTGAGTCCTTCCCTCCACTGAAACATCCAGATTGTGGCATAATAAGCCGATCGCAAACTCTAGTCAGCTATCCATCGTGCAAGATACCGACTCTATGAACGACATTGCTGCTGCTTTACAACAGCCAGCAGACCTTTCCTTTGAACTGCCCGATCCAGAAGATGAACAGATTCTGGAGTCAGATTTTCAACAACAGTTAGATGTAGCTTGGCAAGTATGCGATCGCTTTGATCTGCAAACCGAAATTTGGCGGGGGCGTATTTTGCGGGCAATCCGCGACAGAGAAAAAATGGGTGGTGATGGCAGAGGTACAGGCTTTCTCAAATGGCTCAAAGAACGAGAAATTAGCAAAAGTCAAGCTTATGCCTGGATTCAACTAGCGAATAGTGCTGATACCCTCCTAGAAGAAGGCAAACTTGACCCCAGTGCAGTCAATAACTTTAGCAAACGGGCATTTATCGAAACTTCTAAAGCAGTCCCAGAAGTACAACAAATGGTGAGTGAATCAGCCCAAAAAGGCGATCGCATTACTAGACGCGAAGTGCGTCAACTCACCGATGAATGGACTGCTATGTCCTCAGATTTGCTACCTGAACCAATTAAAATTAAAGCCGCCGATAACACTCTCCCCCCGCGCTACATTGCCCCTTTAGTCAAGGAAATGGAGAAACTGCCAGAATCACATCAAAAATTTATTCAACAAGAAATTTCAGCTAACCCGGATGTTGATACCCTCAAACAAGTAACCACAGAAGCGCGTCAACTCGCAAAATATCTCAAATCTGCGGCTCAAGTTCAAGCCTTAACTCAAGAAAATGTAGATATTGAAACAGCTTTAGAAGAAGCGCAAAGAATCGGCTGTTTGAGTATAGCCGCTGATTTAGTCAATCAAGCATCGCAAATCGAACAAACGATCGCCAAACTATACATGACTTGGAAACGCATCAGCAATTTAGCAGATCGATTATATGTCGATACTGGTGCAAGTACACCCAATTTGCGATCGCTCCTCACTTGCATCGAACCCTTGGGAGGTGAAGTTATGGAAATGCAACTAAGTGGCGCGACTGAACATACCGTCCGCTTGCAAATTCAAGAAAGCAATTAAACCAGTGAACAGTAATTGATAACTGTTTATAGTTGAAGTATGAATGTGAAAAACAACATGAACAATCACAAAATTGAGCTTACAGGAATCCCCGAACCTTTGCTAAAGCTGATTGATGAACGAGTTCGCCAGAAAGGAGGCGACAGAGCCGCCTATATCCGTGATTTGATTGAAAGAGATATCGCCCTAGAGAAACAAAAACAGCCAAAAGCTTCAATGTCAAAAGTAAAACTTCCTTTTGATCTTGAAGTTTGGGAAGCCGATATGAAAGCACTTGCTGAACGAGCGAAAGAAATACCTATTTTACCGCCAGAAGCTTTTACTCGAAAAAGCATTTATGGAAATCATAACTAATGCCTTACATGGCAGATACAAATATTCTGTTACGGTTTATTTCTCCTTCTGATCCGAATCATATTTTCGTTCGTGATGCTATTTACTCTTTACTGCTAAAGGGAGAGGAGGTTTGTTACACATCACAAAACCTAGGAGAATTTTGGAATGTATGCACCCGCCCCATAACAGCACGCAGTGGCTTTGGTTTATCAATTGAGGAGACAAACCGAAGGGCGCAAGTAATAGAGCGTTACTTCACTTTCTTGCCTGATAGCGAAGCAATTCATCTTGAATGGCGGCGTTTAGTCGTGGACTATAGGGTATCTGGAGTTAAAGTACATGACACACGTATTGTAGCTTCCATGTATGTTCATGGTGTTACTCACATTCTTACATTTAATACTGATGACTTTACCCGTTATTCCGAAATTACCGCTATTCACCTTACAGTGATAAACCCGTGAGTTTTTCTCTATTTCGCTCTTCGCTTACTTTCTGTGCTAATTCTTAATTCCACTCGCAGCAATACCTTGAATAAACTGACGCTGACCAATCAGAAATAGCACCATTACTGGCACAGTTGCAATTGTCACTGCTGCCATCATCAAAGGCCAATTATTGGTAAATTGCTCCTGAAACTCAGCCAAAGCCAATTGCACTGTTCTTAATTCTGGACGTGTTGTAAACACTAAAGGCTTAAATAAATCATTCCATTCCGCGATGAAGGTGAACAAAAACAGTGTTACTAAAGCTGGACGCGCTAAAGGTAACATCACCCGCCATAAAATTTGCAGTCGATTTGCCCCATCTATGGTTGCAGCTTCTTCCAACTCTACAGGAATTGTCTGGAAATATTGACGTAATAAGAAAATACCAAAGCCATTCACAGCAGTTGGTAAAATTAGCGCCCAGTAAGTATTGATCAAGTGTCCCCACTTCAAAACCAGAAAAGTAGGTATTACCAATAATTGAAAGGGAATCACTAAAGTTGCTAATACAATTAGTAGCAGTGCTTGTCTACCGCGAAACTTCAGTCTTGCAAGAGCATAACCTGCCAATGCCGAAGTGACCATTTGAAAAGCCGTCACCGCGATCGCGACTAAGGTAGAATTAGCAAACGCCAGCAGAAATTTACCTCGATGCCAAGCATCGCGATAATTAGCTAAAGACCAATTATTTTTGGGCAAAAGTTCTATATTGGCTCCTGGAGGGGCAAAAGAGGTAAGAAAGACCACCAAAAGCGGTAATAAAACAATCAATGCCCCCAGTAGTAGTATTATTAAACTCAAAAAATTGGCTGATTTGAGATTCCAGTTTAATTTGGACATGAGTTGATTTTTAACGCATTTGTTCTTTTGGTACTAGAGCATCGCCCCCAGCAACAGCTAATCTATAACATAGGAACTTGTTAAGTTAAATTAAATCACAGTAATTGTTACCCTAAATTCATAAGGGTAAATAAAGTTCTGGTATCAAATGACTCAGCTTTACAGGAGTAAAGATTCTATGCAGCAACTTGCAGCCGAATTTGAAATTGATTTTAACAGTGAAACATACAAAGATGCTTACAGCCGGATCAATGCGATCGTTATTGAAGGGGAACAAGAAGCCCATGAGAATTACATCAAACTAGCCCAACTGCTGCCCGAAAGTCAAGATGAGTTGATTCGCTTATCCAAAATGGAAAGTCGTCACAAGAAAGGATTTGAAGCTTGTGGACGCAATCTCCAAGTAACACCAGATCTGCAATTTGCCAAGAAATTTTTCTTGGGACTGCATGAAAACTTCCAAACAGCGGCAGCAGCAGGTAAAGTTGTCACTTGTTTACTCATTCAATCTTTGATTATTGAATGTTTCGCGATCGCAGCATACAACATCTATATCCCCGTTGCCGATGACTTCGCTCGTAAAATTACGGAGGGAGTTGTCAAAGATGAATATAGTCACCTAAATTTTGGAGAAGTTTGGTTAAAAGAGAATTTTACCGAAGCTAAAGCAGAACTAGAAGAGGCAAATCGCCAAAACCTACCCATTGTCTGGAAAATGCTCAACGAAGTAGCAGACGATGCCCAAGTCTTGGCAATGGAAAAAGAAGCTTTGGTAGAAGACTTCATGATTCAATACGGTGAAGCTTTAAGTAATATTGGCTTCACTACTAGAGACATCATGCGCTTGTCAGCCTACGGACTCACAGGTGCGTAGAAAAGTATAAACGGTATTGAAGGATGAAGGATGAAAAATTTCATACTTCACCCTTTGTACTTGAGACTTCATCTTTCAGATAAATCTGACACTTTGTGTAGTATTTTTAAGAGTTAAGTATTATCTCTTACCCACTTATCCCACGCTTTTAACAAAGCACACGCCTAATATATCACTACATGTTTGGTCTAATTGGACATCTGACTAGTTTAGAACACGCTCAATCAGTAGCTCAAGAATTGGGATACCCAGAATATGCCGATCAAGGGCTAGATTTTTGGTGCAGCGCCCCGCCGCAAATTGTTGATAATATCACTGTCACTAGTGTTACCGGCCAGACAATAGAAGGACGGTATGTAGAATCTTGCTTTTTACCTGAAATGCTGGCCAATCGCCGCATCAAGGCAGCAACCCGCAAAATTCTCAATGCGATGGCTCATGCTCAAAAGCATGGCATTAATATCACTGCTCTAGGTGGATTTTCCTCAATCATTTTTGAAAATTTTAAATTAGAGCAGTTTAACCAAGTTCGCAACATCAAACTAGAGTTTGAACGCTTCACCACGGGTAACACCCATACTGCCTACATTATTTGTCGACAGGTAGAACAAGCATCAAAACAAATAGGAATTGATTTAAAGAGTGCGACAGTGGCTGTGTGTGGAGCAACTGGGGATATTGGTAGCGCAGTCACACGTTGGCTGGATGCCAAAACAGATGTCAAAGAACTCCTGCTGATAGCCCGTAACCATGAACGTCTTAGCGAGTTACAAGCGGAACTAGGGCGGGGTAAAATCATGGCTTTGGATGAAGCTTTACCCCAAGCTGATATTGTTGTGTGGGTTGCCAGTATGCCCAAAGGTATGGAAATCGACCCCCATGTCTTGCAAAAACCTTGTCTGCTAATTGATGGCGGCTATCCTAAAAATTTAGCTACAAAAATTCAGCATCCCGGCGTATATGTGCTAAATGGTGGAATTGTCGAACATTCTTTAGATATTGACTGGAAAATTATGAAAATAGTCAATATGGACGTGCCAGCGCGCCAGTTGTTTGCTTGTTTTGCCGAATCAATGCTGCTGGAATTTGAGAAGTTATATACGAACTTTTCTTGGGGGCGCAATCAGATTACCGTAGACAAAATGGAGCAAATTGGTCAAGCATCAGTCAAGCACGGATTTAGACCATTGCTGGTTTAGTAACTGGGGATTGGGTGAGCAGAGGCAGGGGAGCAGGGGAAGACAAGAGGAAAAGGAGCAGGGAGCAGGGAGCAAGAAAGAAGGATTATGGTACAAATTCAAGGTATTCTCTTTAATCTCCTGTGCACCCCGCACCCTGCCCCTCTGCCTCTTTCCCATGCCCAATGCCCCATGCCCACCAGTCCTCAATATTTAATATCCTATTCCCAGTACCTAATCCCCAAACCCTAACTATGGCAACTACCGAGCGCAAACCGCTACTGTTGGATTTTGAAAAACCGCTAGCAGAACTCGCAACCCGGATCGATCAAATTCGGCAACTTGCAGAAGAAAATGGTGTTGATGTCTCTGGTCAAATTCGGCAACTAGAAGCACGCGCCATGCAACTGCGTGAGGAAATTTTTAGTAGTTTATCGCCATTTCAGCGATTGCAAGTGGCTCGTCATCCTCGCCGCCCTAGTACTCTCGATTACATTCAGGCAATTAGTGATGAATGGATGGAGTTACATGGCGATCGCAATGGTTCTGATGATCCGGCTTTAGTTGGTGGTGTAGGTCGCGTAGGCGGTCAACCAGTAGTCATGTTAGGCCAACAAAAAGGCCGCGACACCAAAGATAATATTGCCCGTAACTTCGGCATGGCTGCCCCAGGAGGTTATCGAAAAGCCCTGCGGTTGATGGAACACGCCAACAAGTTTGGCATGCCGATTTTAACTTTTATTGATACTCCCGGTGCTTTGCCGACGGTGACAGCAGAGCATCAAGGTCAAGGAGAAGCGATCGCCTATAATTTACGCGAAATGTTTTGCCTAGATGTACCCATCATCTGCACAGTTATTGGTGAAGCTAGTTCTGGCGGAGCGCTGGGTATTGGTATCGGCGATCGCCTGTTAATGTTTGAACACGCCGTTTATACCGTTATTAGCCCTGAAGGCTGTGCTGCTATCTTGTGGAAAGATGCTGCAAAAGCTCCCCAAGCAGCAGTAGCCCTAAAAATTATTTCCGCCGATCTCAAAAACCTAGGCATCATTGACCAAATATTGCCTGAACCCATTGGTGGGGCTCACTCTGATCCACTGAAAGCCGCGACAATTCTCAAGCAAGCCCTGTTAGATAATTTAGATGAACTTAACCGATTTACATCTCAAGAACGCCGTCAACTACGCTATGATAAATTCCGCAAAATAGGCGTTTTTACAGAAGTTGCTCACTAACAGCGATAGAAGATAATTGATTAGCTCAACAGCAGTGCTATAATTGCCTATGTGCTTAAAGATTGTTAACAATCTTCTCAGCCATAGGCATTTGCATTGAGAAGAGTCAGCTCAACTTGATGAGTTGTCTATGTAGTATTTTAGTAATTAACTTTGAGTAAATGAATTAAGCTACCAGGTGACATACGTCGTGTTCATCGGTAAAACTTTTGACGGGAAAAACACCTAATTTGACGACGAATTATAACAATCATCAACAAACAATTATCGGAATTTAAGGTTAGTTTAATCTATCCTATCCGAAGGATGTTGATAATTGGCTTGCAATGAGCTTTCAAAACAGCCAAAAAATTGGGAGAGAGCATGAGTGTTGATCGCAAACGACGCGCCCTGATTACCGGGGCTAGTAGTGGAATTGGAAAAGCAACGGCTTTGGCATTTGCTAAAGCCGGAATTGATGTCGCTTTAGTTAGTCGGTCTTTAGATAAGTTGGAGGCAGTGGCAGAAGCTGCAAGGCACGCTGGGGCAGAAGCAAAAGCCTACGCTGTAGATTTAGCTAATGTATCTCAAGTAGAAAAAAAGATACAGGCGATCGCTCTGGATTTTGGTGACATAGACATTTTGGTAAATAGTGCTGGCATTGCATATACAGGCGCTTTAAGCGAAACTTCTCTAGAAGATTGGCAGCAAGTAATTAACTTAAATCTTACCAGTATATTTCAGTGCATTATGGGTATTCTGCCCATTATGCGCGATCACGGCACAGGCACAATTATTAACATTGCCTCCATTGCTGCCAAACAACCTTTTCCCGGTTGGGGAGCATACAGCGTTAGTAAAGCTGGTTTAATAGCTTTATCTCAAACCTTGGCACAAGAAGAACGCACCCACGGCATTCGCGTCACGGCTATTAGTCCGGGTGCTGTAAATACCGAACTTTGGGATACAGAAACGGTTAATGTTAATCTCGACCGTTCTAAAATGTTAACTCCAGAAATTGTTGCGGAATCAATTCTCCATACTGCCCTATTACCACCACAGGCAGTAATCGATGAATTGACTTTAATGCCCAGTGCTGGCGCTCTTTAAATTAGTTTTTTGTCAGTTTTCAGTTGCTAGCTGTTTATCTGTTTGACTGACCACTGACTATTGACCAAACCTTAACCAAAACTTACATCATGACTATTGCTAGTTCCAACGGTTCCAATCGCTTTCAATCTCCTCTGATTTCCGACTTAGCAGAAGCCATCAACTCTAGACCAGACCGTAATACACATGATGGACGGGAGCCAGATTTGCAAACACCTTCCCAAGAGCAGATGGAGGAAATGATGGCAGCCGTCAGGACATTACTAGTAGGCGTTGGAGAAGACCCCGAACGTGAAGGACTACTGAAAACACCAAAGCGTGTAGCAGAAGCAATGCAGTTTCTTACCAGTGGCTACAACCAATCTTTAGATGAACTAGTAAATGGTGCCATCTTTGATGAAGGACATAACGAGATGGTATTAGTTCGGGATATTAACTTCTTTAGTCTCTGCGAACACCACATGCTACCTTTCATGGGTAGAGCGCACGTAGCCTACATCCCTAACCAGAAAGTTGTGGGACTGAGTAAACTGGCGCGGATTGTCGAGATGTATTCTCGCCGCTTGCAAGTCCAGGAAAGGCTAACCCGCCAAATAGCCGAAGCAATCCAAACCATTTTAGAACCGCAGGGTGTCGCCGTTGTCATGGAAGCTTCCCATATGTGCATGGTAATGCGGGGTGTTCAGAAACCCGGTTCTTGGACAGTTACCAGTGCAATGGTTGGTGTATTCCAAGAGGAACACAAAACCCGTGAAGAGTTTTTTAACTTGATTCGTCACCAGCCAGCGCTATTTTAGGGAATAGGGCATTGGGCACGGGGCATAGGGCATGGTGTGGGAGGTGTGGGAGGATGGGGAAGAAATCTTTCCCCCCTCTCTTCCCACACTCCCTGCTCCCCCTGCCTCCTCTGCTTCCCCTGCTTCCCCTGCTTCTCCTGCTTCCCCTGCTTCTCCTGCTTCCCCTGCTCCCCTGCTCCCTGCCTCCCCTGCTCCCTGTGCTCCCTGCTCCCTGCTCCCTACTCTCTGCTTGCCAATTTCTGAAACAGTAATGTCACTTTATCTAAATCCTTGTCTCCGGGTTTAAGTTCTACGCCACTCGATAAATCTATGCCGTTGGGGTTGACTTGACTTAAGGCTGTCAAAATATTATCTGGCGTTAATCCCCCAGCTAAAAACCAAGGGCAACTAGGGCGAAATTCTTGTAACATTTGCCAATCTAAAGTTTGACCAGTACCGCCCAACTGTTGGGGATGATAAGTATCCAGTAATAAAGTATCTACGCAATTAGTATAATTATTTGCTTGTTCTAGAGCTTCAAGATTGCCAATTCGCAAAGCTTTGAGGATTTCTACTTGGGGTAGAGATTGGCGCAGTTGGTAGCAAAATTCTGGAGATTCGTCTCCGTGTAACTGGACACCAGTTAAACCAGAATCAATGACTATTTGACTGACTTCAGAAATGCCACTATTGGCAAATACACCGATTTTGTCAATATTTTCTGGTAATTGTGCCACTGCTGCCTGAATTTGCAACGTAGTAACATATCGAGGCGAAGTAGGCACACAAATAAATCCTAATGCCGTTGCGCCAAGAGTTGCGATCGCAATAGACTGTTGTGGTTGAGTAATTCCGCAAATTTTTACCCGCATAGAAATTCAATATATGAAGAACTGAAAAAAAGGTCGAATTTTGACTAATAATTTTCGGTTGTTTCCTGAGTGACTTTATAATTTTGAAGGTTTACATTAATTTTGCCATTAAGGAGATACAACTTTGATTTCATCAACCTTACTAGCAGTCCAATCTACTGTTCCCCCCACTCCCTCATGGAGTCCCACAGTAGCGATCATTATTAGCCTTAGTTCCTTAGTAATGGTTTTACTTTCTACCAGAATTGAGCGCCCCCTAGTTGGGCCAAAATTCCCTGTCCTACCAATTAGTGTTCCTACATTCGTTGCTGCAATGGCTTTTGGTCACATTGTCGGCGTTGGTATCGTTTTGGGACTGACTAATATTGGTCGTCTGTAGATTTGAGATGCCAAAGACGTTAAACTTAGCGTCTCTATAAATCTCAAGCTCTAACAACCAATTTGGATTCTTTCTCCAGCAATAGGACTCTCAGAATTAGTGCAGTTAGCTTTCGTGTAATTGCTTTAACCGAACACAGAGGTATTACTTTCCCTTGAAAGGAGGATTCCATGAGTTCATCAGCAAAGTATTTACATAGTTGATAACTGATAGCTAAATCAGTTTGTTCATGCAGGAGAAAGAACCATAATCTCATTGTGCCAACAAAAGACTTTCAAGCTGTTCCCTGGTACATATTGCTAGATTTCTGGATCTACTAAGCGGGTGGTAGGACGGCTTTGATACAAATCTTGAATGACTTGCACAGCAGAAACTACAGCTACAACCATGATGACTGTAACAGGTAATAATCCTTTGCCAAAGATGGCGATCGCTATTAGCACAACCGCACCTACCAGTCGGTATTGAGAACGAATTTTGCAATAGCGGATCACTCCAGTCCGGTGAAGAACACTTATAGCCAGTAAGCATAAGCCGAGAGAACCGCAGAGCAACCATCGTTGGGAATCGGGTAGTGCGAGTTCTGATTGGCTCAACAACACTTGTTCTACACCAATCCCAGTAGCAGCAATTCCAATCACTAGCGGTAGATGAGTGTAAAGCCATAGATTGGCAATAGTTAATTTTCCTTCTTGTCGTGCTGTCTGAATCGGCGTGCCACCTAAATTATCAAAATATACCCACCAAAGGCTAAAAGCTATAACTAAACCAAATACGGCAGAAATCACTGTTGAGATATCCCATTTCTGCTCAGAGACACCATTCACCACCGCAATAATTGCTTCACCCAAAACAATGATAGTAAATAACCCGAAACGTTCTGGTAAATGGGAAGCATGAGGAAGTAGCTTGATTTGCAACTTATATGCTGTTAGAGGTGTGGCAAAGTCTATGATAATTCCCAATGTCCAGAGTGCAAATCGCCAAGGAATAGGTACAAAAGCCGATATCAGCCAGAAAAATGCTGCGATCGCAAAACCGATAGCATAGTGAGTAGTCAAAAGTCGCGCTGAGGGAATGTGTATTCCTGCACGTATATATTCAATTATAAGTACTACACGACCGAAAGTATAAGCAAGGGCAAAACCTGCGGAACTTTCACCTAGACCGTGATGGATATTAATAGCCATTGCTGCCGCTGTCAGCATTTGCAGACTAACAAGTAGCCTACGTCCTACGTCATCACTATCAAAGCGGTTAGCGTAGAATGTAGTACCAATCCATGACCACCAAACTGGTATAAAAAGAAATACAAAACCCAAAAATCCTGAAAACGAAATATCTCCTTTAAGATTATGGGCTAACTGAGAGATTGCAACCACAAACACCAAATCATAAAAAAGTTCTAGCCAAGTGGCGCGTCGTTCTTCTTCGCTATCTTCACCAATACGCAATCTTGGGGGTTGGAGAAAATTGGTCATACTCGTATTTATTGCTGTAGTAATTCGGTTTTATTTACACTATGCGGATCAGTTGTCAATAGTCAGTTGTTTTTGATCTCTTTACCGCTAACCACTAACCACTGACAAAACTCTATCCCACAAGTGGCATGAAGTTTTTTATTTTCAATAAACAGTGGATTACCTTTTTAGATCTGCCCAAAAGATAATCTGCCGAACTCAAAAAATTTGCATAATTGCAGGTTGAGTTAAAACATGAATATTGTGAACAGACTGATTGTGGTATAGCAGTTATCCTCGTAGCATTGTTACCCATTCTTTAGAAACCCATGACACCTCAAGAATTTTTAGAAAATTTGGCAACAGCCCAAACAGACCCCGAAAAATTAGTGGTTTTTGCGCGATATTTAGATACGACAGCAATGGACAATGCAACATCCCCAAAATGGAGAAGCATTTCTTATAGTTCAGAAATTCAGCTAGCGCTCAATAATGTTGCCTTTCATTTAGAGGCACTTGCCGAGACAGAAAATTAATTAAGCAAAATTTGTGCCAGTAATGCCAATACGGTTCGGACAAGCAGGGGAGGCAGGGGATGCAGGGAATGCAGGGGAGGAAAAAGGGTTATTTTGAGTAACCTGAGTTGGGAATAAGCTGAAACGTCGATTCTGTCGTTAGTCTTAAAAGCGTTAAATCCTTATTCTCTCATCCAAGTAATCAAAATTGAGTCCTTAACCCGAACTGACATTGAGTAATTCCTCTTCCCCTGCCTATTTTGTCTTCTCCTGCTCAAGAACAGCTTGCCTCAACAAAGAAATTCCTTAACCGAACGGTATTGTCAGTAATACCGAATAGATGACTTTGTGAAGCTAGTTTTAAGGGTTTGTAATGCTTTTTTGTCACTTTCGTTAACTAAAAATCGCAGCGAAATTCTAACACCTGATCATCACAAGCAAATTTAAACCCTTATTTTCTTAAACAATTGCTACTAATAATTATTGTTGATCTATAGCCTACTGCTTTGACAGTATCTATGGCTATTTTTTTGGCATACCTATAACTAAAAACACAATAGTTTACAAATAATATGGCACTTTCACAAAATTATAACAGTCAACTTTCTTGAAATATTTGAAATTTTACAAACTTCATTATGAAAAATTTGGCACGAATCATCACCTTTTGGGGAATTGTATGCCCTCTATTTGTTACAGCACCTATAATTGCATTTGCTGAAATCCAAAAGCCAAAGCTGCCAACGACTCCACCAAATACTTTGCTTAGTGTAGAAATTCAAAAAGGTAATTGTCCCAAAACAATAGGTGTTTGGACAGATTTTCGTTACTACGAAGGTGGTGGAGAACATACTGTAATTGCCAATACTTACCCAATTGCAGGTACTGCCAAGTTAAAATCCACTGGCAACAAGTTTGTAGAATACACAGCACCCTTAAAGCAAGCTTATACTTCCTGCGTTGGTCGAGCTATTCACAAAGAATTGCCATATCGTCTGCGGTTCCAAAATGGTCAAGTTTTGTTCCGGGTAGATTTACCAAAGGATACTCCTAGTAACCCTTCAGAATTTAGCACTCGCGCCATCTTAGGTTCTCGTCCTTATGTGAAGTGGGCGATCGCAGATTAATAAACTGTTAAGCATTTAATTTGCACATTGAGGCCGCAGGGTTTCAGGGGAGAGGGTTTGCAGCTTTTATTACCATGAACATAGTACAATTTAAATGATGATTAGCTTAACCTGCAACTATCCAAAATATTTCCCTAGTTAGAGAACCTAGTCTTGGCAACATGAGATGGTTAGCTGAAGGAGGAAATATGCGTCAGCTAATTATTCAGGTGTCTAGAGGACACGGACAAGCAGTTCTCGACCTTGCTAAATCTCATGGTGGACAGAACTTATCACAAATTGCAGCTCAGGACTGCGATGAATTAATTGATGTGGTCATGGTTCATGTTTCTAATCGTCAGGTTGAGAAACTCTTAGCCGAGTTAGAAGAACTGCCTAAAGTACACATCACGCTTCTTCCTAGCGGAGTTATACCTCTGCAACCACCTGTATCTGAAGCACCAGAACAAGTTAAGGATGTAGAGGCGCGTAGTCCGATTGAAGTTTTTCTCTCTGGTCTACAAAGTGTTGGCTCTTGGCGAGGTTTTCTTGGTTACGCCGCAGTAGCAGGAGTAGTAGTCTGGATTGGCTTGTATACGAATACATCTTATCTACTGGTAGCGGCAATGCTAATTGCACCTTTTGCTGGGCCGGCAATGAATACAGCAATTGCTACTGCACGAGGCGATCGCCAATTACTCTGGCGTAGTCTTTTGCGTTATTTTGCAGCATTATCAGTTACAATTTTGACTACATATTTACTGAGTTTGGTTTTGCAACAGGAAATTGCCACTAGCTTGATGATTGAACGTAGCCAGATCTCAGCCGTAGCAGTATTATTACCACTAGCAGCCGGAGCGGCAGGAGCGCTTAACTTAGTGCAATCTGAACGCAATAGTTTAGTATCTGGAGCCGCAACAGGAATGTTAGTTGCTGCTTCTCTAGCTCCTCCATCAGGAATTGTAGGTATGGCAAGTGCAATTGGTCGCTGGGATATGGTGATTAGTGGATTATTTCTGCTGTTACTGCAACTATGTGGCATCAATTTATCAGCTGCTTTCTTGTTCCGAATATATGGATTGTCTACTCAAGGAACCCGCTATCAGCGTGGGAAAAAATGGGTATTTTTCTCTGCTGTTACTATTACTATCATTACCCTGGCTAGTCTTTTAACATGGCAATTTTTTAATTCTCCTAACTTAGAACGTTCTACCATTACTCAACGTGCCAATTCTGAAGTTCAAAAAGTTGTTAAGCAAGAGAATTTAGCACAATTAGTTGAGTCAAATGTCCGCTTCACGCGTTCTAATATTAAAGGACAAAACACTTTATTGTGTGTTATTTATGTGCAGCGCAGCCAGGGAGTTACTGAATCAACTCAAGAAATTCGCTCTCGTCTGACAAAGGCAATTCAAAATCGATTAATTGAGCAAGGCTTTAACCTCACACCTTTAGTAGATATTAATGTTTTGGAAATTCCTGTCCAAAATCAAAGCAGTTCGTAACGGCATTGCTCAATCCAAGTAGAGACGCTTAAAACGGGGTGCATCCCAGTTTTTATTTGACAACAATAGAATAAGTGTCATTGCGAGGAGGAACGACGAAGCAATCGCATTGACTTGTTTGTAGTCAGAGATTTTGCGATTGCTTCACTCCACTTCGTTACGTTCGCAATGACGTTCAAAAAAGTGGGATGCTCCCCTTAAAACGTAAAGATTTAAGATTTTTAATATATAGCAAATCTAGTTTTTTGCACTCATTTGGGAACACTAACTTCATGTTGATGTGGTTATGGCTGATCTATAGCTATGAAAATTTCTCACAAACTGATTGGGAGCTTTGTTGGTGTTTCCTTATTAACGAATATTGTTGGTGCAGTTGCGATCGCCCAAAGTCAGAAAATCGCTGAAACTTTGGCAATATCAGAAGCTGAAGATGTTGCTCAAGTGCTGGCCACTTCAATCGCTCACGATGCTTATTACGATAACAAATCTATTTCTAGTGAACGCTCAGACGAATTGCAGCACTACATTAAGTTACTGCATGATCTGCAAAAACGTGACCTTGTACTGGTAAATCGGCAGAAGCTAATTTTAGCAGATGCCGTTCCGGAAAATATTGGTACTATTTTTGAGCATGACCAAGGCAACGAAATCCAGCAAACGATAAAGGATGGCAAGACCAGAACTTTTTTGGAAAAGAGTGACGATTATCCCCAAGGAATTAAATTAATTGTTGTTCCCTTGAAAAGCAATCAAAATCAGGTAGATGGTGCAGTCATTCTAGAGTGGTCATCGCTTTATGATAAAGCGATCGCCCAAGCTAGACCCACAATAATTGTGATCGGTTTTACCAGTTTAGGTTGTGTAATATTGGCATTAATTCTGGGGTTACAAATTTCCAGTAGCATTGCCAAACCACTCCAATCCGTTACAGAGATAGCACAGCAAGCCACTCAAGAGTCTAACTTTGATCTGCAAGCCTCCGTCACTACTAAGGACGAAACAGGCATCTTAGCTATTGCATTCAACGATTTAATTGAACGGGTAAAAATCCTCCTAACCGAAAAAGAGCAACAAACAGCAGAACTTCAGCAAGCTTTCATTCAACTTCACAACACTCAACTGCAATTAGTGCAAACTGAAAAAATGTCTAGCTTGGGGCAATTAGTCGCTGGAGTTGCCCACGAAATCAACAACCCTGTCAATTTTATTCATGGCAATATAACCCATATTGATAGCTACACTCAAGATTTACTGCAATTGGTTCAGGCGTATCAGACGCATTACCCCAATCCACCCCAAACACTTCAGTCAACTTTGGATGATGTGGAACTCGAATTTCTGAGTGAAGACTTGCTCAAACTACTGCAATCAATGAAAGTCGGCACTGAAAGGATTCGGCAAATTGTTTTATCTCTTCGTAACTTCTCTCGTTTGGATGAATCCGACTTCAAAGCTGTTGATATTCATGAGGGCATTGACAATACGCTGCTGATTTTGCAACATCGTCTCAAGGCAAGACCAGAGATTGCGGCAATTGAAGTAGTTAAAGACTATAGTCAATTGCCTTTGGTTGAGTGTTATCCCGGACAACTCAATCAGGTATTCATGAACTTACTCACAAATGCGATCGATGCCCTAGAGGAATCTGCTAGCCAACAAACAAAAGCCGAGCAACCAACCCAGATTGGGAAAATTTGGATTTCAACTCAAGTGACGGCTAATAATCAAGTGCAGATTGCGATCGCAGACAATGGTTTAGGAATTTCGCAAACAGTGCGTGAGCGTGTTTTTGATCCTTTTTTCACTACCAAACCCATCGGCAAAGGTACAGGTTTAGGTTTATCCATCAGCTATAAAATAGTCACAGAAAAACATCATGGCAAGATATGGTGTGATTCCACACTCAAAGAAGGCACTAAATTTTTGATTGAAATACCAGTTCATCAACCTAAACCAATGCATGGTTGATACCGTTTCACTTTAAAGTTGATACATTTGGGGAAGCACAGGAAGCAGCACTTCGGCTACGCGGTAGTTGAATCTCGACTTAGCGGCAGTTGAGCGTAGTCGAAACTCGATTGCCGCGCAGCGCTGCACTGACTTGTACTGAGCGTAGTCGAAGTAGCCTGTCGAAGTGTCGAAACTCAGTGACCAAAGGCAGGGGGAGTAAGAAAAGTAATTTGTATCAATAATTTCGTGAAATGGTATGAGATGTTTATAGCAGTTTTCTTTTGTATGAGGAAATTACTCGCTTGATTTGTGAATAGAACTTCAAGTTAGATACTTTTGGGATTTTTTCATAAAAATGACTCAGTGA
The DNA here is from genome assembly GCF_029953635.1 of Halotia branconii CENA392. Taxonomy (NCBI): domain Bacteria; kingdom Bacillati; phylum Cyanobacteriota; class Cyanophyceae; order Nostocales; family Nodulariaceae; genus Halotia; species Halotia branconii. Next base: position 1,947,404 of record NZ_CP124543.1, read on the forward strand.
TTGAGTCATTTTTTTGCATTAGGATTTGAAAACAGCTATTTACTAAGGACTACATAAAAATTTTGCAGCCTCTTAACCAACAACCCACCCCTAGATAGATAAAACTTTGTATCCTAAGTTTATGAGGTCTTGATAGTTATTTAAAAAGCTTGTGCAAGAAGATTTTAGACTAATCGTTGATTTAGTTGCAGTTCTCGCCGTCGCCGCCTGTGGTGGACTGTTGGCATCGCTGTTGCGACAACCCGTGCTACTGGGATATCTCATTGGTGGGATGATTGTCGGCCCAGCGGGACTGGGGCTGATTAAAGAAGTTATTCAAGTAGAAACTCTGGCTCAATTTGGAGTCGCCTTTTTATTGTTTGCTTTGGGAGTGGAATTTTCCTTTGCAGAACTGAAAAAAGTCAAAGCGATCGCATTGGGAGGGGGTGGGCTACAAATTGCCTTGACGATTTCGGTCACGGTTTTAGTATGTGGGGTAACGGGAGCCTGGGGAGCCTTACCAGCAAAGGGTGTATTTCTGGGGTCAATTTTGTCCTTGTCTTCTACAGCAGTTGTTCTGAAATGCTTGATAGAACGCAATGAAACTGAAACCCCTCATGGACAAGTGATGTTGGGTATTTTAGTAGTGCAGGACTTGGCTTTGGGACTGATGATCGCAGTATTGCCAGCCCTCAACCAACCAGCCGAAACTATTGGTATAGCAGTATTAACAGCACTACTGCGAATTGGTTTATTTGCCGCCGGTGCAGTAGCCACCGGAATTTGGCTAATACCCCCTTTATTACGATTGTTAGCCCGCACCGAAAGCCGAGAACTATTTTTACTCGGTGTAGTCACGTTGTGTTTAGGTATTGCTCTTTTGACTGAGAGTTTGGGCTTATCTATTGAAATGGGGGCATTTGTTGCCGGTTTGATGATTTCGGAAGTAGAGTATGCCGACCAAACCTTAACTTATGTAGAGCCACTACGAGATATTTTTGCTAGTTTATTTTTTGCTGCTATTGGCATGTTAATTGATCCAGGATTTTTGTGGAACAACCTGGAATTGATTTTAGGATTAGTGGCAATAGTTTTTGTAGGAAAATTTTTGATTATCACGCCCTTGGTGATGCTGTTTCGCTATCCTTTAAAAACAGCCTTAATCGCTGGGTTAGGACTGGCTCAAATTGGGGAATTTTCCTTTGTTCTTGCCAGTGAAGGGCAAGTTCTAGGGTTAGTGTCCCGCAGAATATATTTATTAATTTTGGGAACCACAGCAGTCACACTCATAATTACCCCCTTTGTGCTGCGGTTAGTCCCATTTTTATTTAACTTAGCTGAATCAATGCCTTGGCTAAAACCTTATTTAGCAGGGGAAGGTCAAGCACGGGATGTATCGGAAGATTTACCATCGAAAGATCATGTCGTAGTCTGCGGTTATGGGCGAGTAGGCAGAAATTTGGTGCGGTTGTTGCACCAACATGACTTACCTGTAGTAGTTATCGACCAATCAGAACGAAGAATACAGCAGTTGCGTGAGGCTGGCGTACCTTATGTTTATGGCAACGGTGTCAGTTTCCACGTTCTTGAAACCGCTGGAGTCAATTATGCCAAAGGCATGGCCATTACTCTTCCTGACCCCATGAGCATTCGTCTTTGCTTGAAACGGGCTTTGGAATTGCACCCAGAATTAGATTTGGTTGTCCGTGCAACTCAAGATAAAAATATTGAAGTGCTTTACCAATTGGGAGCTAGGGAAGTTGTACAACCAGAATTTGAAGCCAGTATAGAAATGGCAACTTATCTCTTAACTGGCTTAGGCTTGTCGCCAGCAGTAGTGCAACAAGAAATGCAGCAAATCCGCAATGATCATTATTTAGATTTGCGCCCTGAGCGTTCTGCGTCAGAGGTTTCCCGTGATTTACGCCAAGCAACCCGCGATCTTAATCGTCGTTGGTATTCTTTGCCATCAGCTTCACCTTTGATTGGCATGAGCTTAGAAGAAGCGGATATCCGCTACTTGACAGGGGTGAGTTTGATGGCGATTCGTCGTTCTAGCGGCGAGGAAATAGATTATCCGAACGCTCAAACTCGATTAGAAGATGGCGATCGCTTGCTGGTAGTAGGAGCAACCGAGGAAATAGCTGCTTTAGAAGTATTCACAAAAGGACAGGTGGCTGTTCCTGGAGAAAATAGCGCTTGTCAGTGGATTACAGTCAATTCTGATTCTCCAATTCTTGGTCAAACCCTTGCAGCTTTAAATACCCATGAGGAATCTGAGGTAAAGGTACAGGCGATGCGACGAGATGGTAAGTTTATCCGCTTTCCTGATCGCAAAATGGACATACGAACTTATGATCAATTGCTGTTATGCGGTAACTTGCCAAGTTTAAATCAATTACAACCATTGTTTGCTGCCAGCAGCAAAGTGCCTCTATCAATGCCAAAATTGAAAACTGGTGAGCCACAATCCCTCAAGGAGAATTTAAGAACTAACTCTTAGGCTGGAAGTAGGCGATCGCTTGTTTACAAATTGTGGATTGCTGATTATTTTCATCGACAATACATACGCAATTTGGATCTTGCCATGCAACCTTACCTGTTAGCAGATCGCCTGTTACCAGTTTGAACTCTATCACTGCTGCTTGTTTAATCAGGTTTTGCAATTGCCGGATGCTAGGTAGCGTCGTATCAAATTCAGTTGTGTGCATTTTTGGTAATGATATATGTATAAATTAGGGGCTAGGAACTAGGGACTAGGGGCTAGGGGAGCAGGGGAAAATAACAATGTCTGCCTATTTATGCCCAATGCCCTAATCATTGATAATTCATCATAGAGAAAATGGCAATTGAATTTACTAAGTATCACGGTTTAGGAAACGACTTCATTTTAATTGACAATCGCTTGTCATCCCTTCCAGTACTGACTCCAGAGCAAGCAATTAAGTTGTGCGATCGCCACTTTGGTATCGGTGCTGATGGTGTAATTTTTGCTTTACCAGGAGAAAACGGCACTGACTACACCATGCGAATTTTTAACTCCGATGGCTCAGAACCGGAAATGTGTGGTAATGGGATTCGCTGTTTAGCGGGATTTTTGGCAGACTTAGAGGGTGAATCCCGAAATAAAGATTTATACCGTATTCATACCCTAGCTGGTACGATTACGCCCCAGTTGATGCCTGATAATCAAGTAAAGGTAGATATGGGTTTACCCAGGCTGCTAGCTAAAGAAATTCCCACTACCATTACATCTGCTGAAGAAAAAGTAATTAATCAGCCGCTAGAAGTTGCAGGACAAACTTGGGAAGTTACCTGTGTCAGTATGGGCAATCCTCACTGTATTACCTTTGTGGCAGATGTGGCTGCAATTCCTTTGGAAAGTATAGGCCCTCAGTTTGAACATCACCCAGCTTTTCCTCAACGCACAAACACTGAATTTATTCAAGTAGTACGTCAAGATTACCTAAAAATGCGGGTATGGGAGCGAGGCGCTGGCATTACACTAGCTTGTGGAACTGGTGCTTGTGCTTCTTTAGTAGCTGGTGTGTTGACTGGAAAATGCGATCGCACAGCAACTATAGAATTACCGGGTGGCCTCTTAAAAATTGAATGGTCAGAAGTAGACCAAAGAATTTACATGACTGGCCCAGCCGAGCGAGTATTCACTGGTCATATCATGTTTAATTGAAGACTTAATAACTAATCTGCGATCGCATTTGTCAAAATTTCAATTTCTAAGTAAAGCAAGTTTTTTGTCAGGGCGATCGTAGTTCTACTTCCACTCCAAATATTTGCATTTTTCATCCTCTATAACCTTACGCAAACTTTGCAACATTTTGAGTCTATACGTAATGTGTGTGTATTCTTCTTTAGAAGGCGAACTACCTAACTTTTTTAGCACATCATCACATTCTTGAACAATTGCGTCTCGAAAGAAATCACTAAATTTCCGGCGATTTTCACCCTCAAGAATAATTACAGTACTTTTTACAGCTTCTCCATCAGGTTTCATCTCCATTTCTTGAGATTTTGCAATTTTGGAAAAATCTGATTGTGTCAGCCACTTGTAAAAGTCTTGTGAAACGTCAACTGAATCAACTGTCTCTTTGGCTTGTGAGTAAAATACGATATCTAACATTAGCCTTCCTCCTGAGCTTCAGATTCCATAAACATTTTCTCAGGGACATTTTCTGCATATGCTACATCATGCTCTTTAAAGAGCTTCTTTGCTGGCTTTGTAATTATCCCTGTGGTCAAGACAGCAGATACACATCCCTTGTTAATAATCTTTTGTGCTAAAGTTGAATCGATTTGTTTACGGACTTTAATTTCAATATATGGCATCTAGATGTCCTAAGATTTATTGTACTCAGAGTTAATTTTGCGAACAATTTCCTTCACTCTTGGTTCATCCTCAGAGTTGTAGTAAAGAATATCACCTCTAGAATCATCACCTACTGTTCTCTTACAGGGAATGCCCTCTGCTTTCAACCGATTGACAACCCAGGTGATGAAGTCTCTGTGTGCTTCTAAGCGGTTAATTTTCTTATCTTCATCTGTTTGCCATTCTCTATCTGACATTTGCAAATTCTCCGTAAGTTTTAGTTAAATGTTCATTAGTAGAGAAACCTTCTTCAAAAAGCTTGAATAATTTATCTCGGATCGAAGTTTCTTTATTTTCACAAATGACATCAATAAACAAGGTTTTATAAAGAGCTTTGATATCACCTGATTTGAAAGCTCGACGCTGATAAACATCATATAACTGCTTCAATTCTTGCTCTTGAAGAGTGTAGTTAAATGGCTGATTCAAATATTCAATATAGACACGAAAGTTATTCAAGTTAAGTTGAGCATCAACATAATGCTTCAGAGAAAACCTACGCACTACTGCTGTATAAATTAAATTGTCTACTTAATTACTAGAAAAGAAATTACCAATCCTTTCATTAACAAACTTTAAGGCAGCCAAAAATCAGGCAAAACAGATTTACCCAAGTCACGTACAGTTTGGTTGAGCGATCGCGCTACTTTTATATGTGCTTCATCTCCTTCTGTAGGTAAAATCTCAGCAGGCTGACCTTTTCCTAAATGAGACACCACCAAATTTGCCGCTTCTAAACCAGTAACATAAGCCTTTTCTTGTGACCAAGAACCGTGACGGTTAATAATCCAATCGCCACTCATAAACACATTTGCCAAACTGGTTTTAGATGGCAGCATATAGCGATAGCTACCAGGTGCAAAGTGAGTTACGGCATTTGGTAGTCTAATCACGCTACTATCAATTACTTTGGCTTCTCTAAATCCTGGCACACAAGTTGCCAAATAGTGCTGAACTATCGGCACTATTTCTAAATCACTCAAATTAAGAAACTGATTAGCATGATAAAAATCAGCTTCAATTACTGTTCCTGGTTCATTTTTATATTCATCATGTAGTGCATTTAAAGCAAAAAACGTCCATCCTGTAGTTACATCAAACCCAAAACACGCATTAGAAGGACGAGGAATATTGATTTTACGGTCAAACCACAGCCGAGTTGCTAAAACATCAATTGCCCCTAAATTGCCCAAATTACGAAATTCTTCTCGACTTTGTAAGCTAGCACTGGTGGAAACAATTTTCTTCATCCCAGTGATACCTACAGCAAAAATAACAGCATCGGCATCAAATACTTCATCACCGCAAACTACACCTTTTGCTTGATTATTATTATCAATAATTAAGTCAGTAACTCGGCGTTGAGGCAACACTTTAGCACCAGCTTTTTCTATTTGTTCTACCCAAGGACGAAATATTTTCTCTCCTACAGTTCCCCGACACCAAACTACATCGAAATCAGGTTGATGAGCCAAAATAAAAAAGTAAAGCATCCCTAAAGTTGCAGCAGCTGAACATTGTTCACCTGGAGCAAACAAGCCTACCAACAACATAGGTTCAAATGCTTCTCGATAAAGTCGAGCAGAAACGCCAAAATCTTTAAATAATTCACGGGCGGTGACAAAATCATAACGCCGCCAAGCTGCATCAGAATTATCAAAATCTACAACAGCGTAAAGTAAAGGCAAAGCGCTGAGGCGATCAATAAGTGGTAAACGTTGAAAATGAGTATATAAAAAAGTGCCTAGAGGTGAAGGAAGTCTTGGTAAATCTTGAAAAATTGGTGATTCAACTTCTAATCCCGCAGGGGAATACTGTGCAGAACGAGTCCAAGTAGTAAAAGGATTAATTTCTAATTCATTAATTAGAGCAAAAATATTTCTGTAAGGATACCAAAAGCCATGAATACCAGCTTCTACAGATTTTCCCCCTGCGGTTTTCCAACCTGCGACAAGTCCACCGGGATAAGCACCTGCTTCGAGAAGTGTCACATCATACCCTTGCTTTGCCAAATGGTAGGTTGCGCCTAAACCAGCCCAGCCTGCACCAACAACTACCACTTGTTTTTGTTGCAACCCTTTTGACATCTTATCCTCCGCCTGTTGCAGTCCATCAACTAATGTATACGAACTTGTATTCATAGGACTTACGCAAGAACTCTCTGAAACTCTTATTTCTCCGTTTTCTCTGCGTCCTCTGCGGTTTAATTTTCCGTTACTGGTGCGTAAGTCCTGTTCAGTCGGAGATATAAATTAGAAAAGGGTTTATCAAGCAATAATTATAACTATAATATTTTTATTGTTGTGATGATAATTTACAAACGCGACCTCAAAAATGTTGACTGGGAAGAAATGAAAGCTACACTCAGTCAAGATAAATTCGATAATGCCAGAACTTCCGAACAAAGGTTTGTAGTGAGGACTTTAGTCCTCAAAAAAGGGCTAAAGCCCTTACTACGAGATTATTTCACTTTTATTTATATTGCTTAATGTAATTTGATTTATTCCCACCAGTTTACTTAGCTTTTTTGGAGATAGTTTCAGCGTCCCAAGTTTTTTAGTATACAGAAAAAAAGAGTAAGCGGTGAGTTCGCTTACTTAATCTGTCAATATTCCCTTTTTAATTTAGAGCTTTTACAGATTAAAGACTTGGGGTTTTGCCAGTTTGTGCTTGCGTTTCAATTGGCTTGACATCACTATAACCCATTTCACCAGCGATCGCCCGCAACACTGAAATTTGCCCTTCAAAATCTAATCCTTCTACTTGGGAAAGTAGCTCATTACTTGCACCAGTAGAGTTGTAATTGCTTGGCATATCAACTACTGTATCTCCCATAGCTACTGCCCAGGCATACCAAACTAACAGTTGATTGTTTTCTTTTAAAGCCCCATAGGCACGAGAATATTCTGTGTCTTTGCAGTTAACTATGTCGCGCATAATCTCTAGTTGTTGATCATCGGACAATTGTAAATAATCTCCTAACAGCAGCGGTGCTAATTCGGGATCAGCAGCAGTAGGGGCTGCTGGAGTGATCGAATCACCCATTTTTTCATAAACAAAGTATAGCCAAGCTAGTTTAGCATCGGTATCTAAAGCATTAAATGCTTGTACCGCCTTTTGAGTTTCGTTACTTTGGGCTTGAGAAACTGTTTTTTTAGAACTGGCAGTCATAATTTATTTCTACAGCAATTTTATAGTACAGATTAACAGGTAACAAAATTTCATAATTAGGATCTACTTCCAAGGGAAGGAGTTTTATTAATTAAGTATTTATACTTTTATCTATCTTTTAGGAGAGGACAATATCTTTCTTTGGATACCAAGGTCTTAGTATAAAACTTGTTAGAATCATCGCGGCATCTGAAAAAATTACTCAAGGTATTTTAAGCTATGGCTGATAAAAAAGATGAAATAAAACCTAATGTCAATGAAGCTCCTACCCAAGATGCACAGTTAGCAGCTGAAAATATGGCTAGTGGTAAAGAGCAAACACCAAACGTTAATTTGGATGCTGATTATGCAGCAGCACAAAAGTTTAGTGTCAGCGAAATTGATCAAACAGGCGAAGGTGCAGCAGCAGCTAAAGCAGCAACAGCACCTAAACGTGAAGTTTCTCCATCAAAAGAAACCACTACTGAAGCCAAGGCTACTGGTAATCCCAAAGATTATGCAGAAATGGCAAATGAAGTCGGTAATTTAAATGCAGAAAGTGCAACTGATGTCAATGATGACTTAGTGAAAAAAGCTTTAGAAAAAGGTGAAAGAAAAAAGTAACTTTGAAAAAAAATCAATAGCCAAAACCCTATTTTGACTATTGATTCGTCAAGTACTTTTAATAACTTCTAGTAACTCATTTGGTTGATGAATTAAAAAGTCTGGATTTTGCTGAGCTAGGACTTTGTGAGAATTGAATCCCCAAGTTACAGCAATAACCTTAACATTAGCTTTTCTAGATGCTTCTATATCTCTAGTTTCATCTCCTACATAAATGACTGCTTGAGGTTTGAGTTGCTTTTGCCTTAACACATTATTAATAATTGTTGTTTTGCCAAAAATTGTGACTCCTGAGTAAATAAAATCAAAGAGATTTTCCAATTCATTGTTTTTGAGAAAAGCTGTAACGTTTTCTTTAGAATTAGAGGTAATAATACCTAGTTTATAACCATGATTTTGGAGATCAATTAAGGCTTCTTGGATTCCAGGAATAGGTTTAAATTCCTGGATTTTGTTTTTTAATTCTCCTTTAACTTTTTTCAGCAGAAAAGGTATCTTAAATAGAGAAATACCCGAATATTTAATAATCTCTCTAGAAGTTAAATTTCTGAGAAGAGCTAGTTCCTGTGGGGTAATTTGTACATAACCAAACTCTATTGCTAATCGATTGGCAATACTTACGAGAGCATCTACTGTATCTGCAATCGTGCCATCAAAATCAAAAATAATTACTTTCTGGGTCATTCTCTCGCCTGGATGCATCAAGACTAGCACGGGCATTTCTTCGTAACATTTCTGGCTTAATTCGCCGCAACGCTGATGCCGGAAATCGTTTATTCCACTCCTTATGTGAGATTTGGGCTAATTCTATCAGTTCAGGCGCAAGATTCCCAGGATAAGGTTGAAAATCTTCCACATCAGTTGTGTTAGCAAAGCGCTGATTCCAAGGACAAACATCTTGGCAAATATCGCAACCAGCAACCCAGCCTTGCAAATGAGATGTAATGTTTTTTGGCAAATTTTCTGCTCGGTTTTCAATTGTATGATAGGCGATGCAGCGATTAGCGTCTACTACAAACGGCTGGGTAATCGCATTTGTAGGACAAGCTTCCAGACAACGAGTACAGCTACCGCAGTGTTGTGTATGTGGGCGATCGCTCTCTAATTCTAGATTTGTCAATACCTCTCCCAAAAATACCCAAGAGCCGTACTCGCGTGTAATTATATTACCATTTTTAGCAATCCAACCAATGCCAGCTCGTTGTGCCCAGACTTTATCTTGGACTGGGCCTGTGTCTGCATAAAATCTAGCTTGGATACCTGCATCTAATGATTCTAGCCAAGTACTCAACGCCTTGAGTTTTTTGTGCATTACTTTGTGATAATCTCTACCCCAAGCATAACGAGAGATTTTGGCATATTCTTCGCCTTCAGGACGTTGATGTGGTGTGTAGTAATTCAGGGCAACACACACTAGCGATCGCGCCTCTGGCATAATTAAGCTTATATCTTGACGCTTGGGATTATTCATCCATTCCATATCAGCGTTATAACCCAGCTTTATCCATGCTTGCAACCTTTGTGTGTCTGTATTGATGTTTTGTACGGAAGTAATTCCTACTTTGTGGAATCCCAACTCTTGGGCTTTTTTTTTAACTACACTGCTATTTGTTATGGAACATTGAGATTTGCTCATGAATTAATCAAATATCATACTTATTGCATCTTTGGATCGGCAGATTTTTGACCATCATGACAATCTACCCCACTAGCAGCTTACTTTATATCTATTTTTGTATTCAAATTGATATTTAGCTAGCTTAATCCAGGTAATTTTATGAATACTGCTGAATCTTTGTCTACAAGTGACAAAAGTGTTGCGAATACAGCAAAAACAGAAATTCAAATTGAAGGAATTACAGAAGCCAGCATTTTGAGGTATTTTGAAACTTTGAATGCAGGAGAATTTGAAGAAACTGCTGCTCTATTTGCTGATGATGGAGTAATGCATCCGCCTTTTGAATCTGATATTGTAGGGTCAGATGCGATCGCTACTTATTTACATAAGGAAGCCCAAAATATTCAAGTTCATCCCCGCGAGGGAATAATCGAGAACTTAGAAAATGACCAAATAAAAATTCAGGTTACAGGTAAAGCTCAAACTTCTTGGTGTGGTGTCAACGTTTCGTGGTTATTTATCCTTAATCAACAAAGACAAATTATCTACACTCAAGTCAAACTCTTAGCTTCTCCCCAAGAGTTACTTTCCTTGCGTCCAGAAAATTAACAAATTCGTAGTCAGGACTTTAGTGCTGAGCAAATAAAAACTAAAGTTCTTACCCTACGGGTGACGCTCCTAACGTCGCTACCGCTGCGAAGATCGTTAGTCGCTCATGGGGAGCCACTGCGTTGCGGGGGTTCCCCCCGTTGAAGCAAGTGGCGTGGAAACCCCCAAGACCCTACGGGTTCAGCAGTTGCTTCAAGTCGGGAAACCCGCCCAACGCACTGCTTCACCGCGCTAACTCACTACAAACCTTCTCCTACAACCCAGCCTGCTGGAGTTCTGGTAAAGTGGCTTCTAACTTCAAACAGTTAGCTCCGTTAACTTGCAACTGATATTCTACTTTATCCATCAAACGATTCATAATCAGCCATCCATAACCGCCTTCTTGTTTATCTACAGGGTTTGGCGCAAAGTAAGTGGACATATCAAAGCCTTCGCCGTAGTCCCAAATCTCTAAAGCAATATCTCTATCTTTCAGTTCCAAACGCAGTAAAACTGGTAAGTTTGGCTGTTCTTTGTGGGCATGACGTACTACATTAGAGTATGCTTCCACCAAAGCTAGTCGCAAACGACTTGATTGCCGTGACCAATCGACTGATTCTCCTAGCTGGATTTTTAAACATCCCAACAACCAGTGTTCGACGATATTTAAATAACTCAAATCACTTGGTACATTTAGCTCACTTTTCATTATTTATAAAACCTCTAGTGAAAGTATAGTTTGGTCGTCTTCTTGAATATGGTTATCTTCTTGGATGCGAGCTAGTAAATTATTAAGGGAAAGGGGTTTTAGCTCCTCTTGTAAAAGTTGCCAAAGACCCTCTTGGTTCAGCATAGAACGACTACCCTCGGCCTTTTCAGCTTTAAATAATTTATTTGATACTGTTGCTTCTGTAATCCCATCACTAGCTAGTAATAAAGTGTCTCCAGAAGCCAGAACTAACTTACCCGATTGTGCTTGCCATTGAGGTAAAATACCTAAGGGGATACCACGTACTTTGAGATAATTTGGTTTTTCTACTACAGTGCTTTGATGTGACCAAAGCATAGGATAAATATGGCCGGCATTAGCGTAGACTAGCTCTTTACTAGTAGGGGTATAACAAGCTAAAACTACGGTAATGAAGCAATTATTGCCAATTAAGTCGTTGCACAGAGCGTTGTTGAGGTTATGCATAACCACATTCGGCTCGGCTGGTGTTTCTTGAGATAATTCCCGGCGTAACACTGAAATCGCACTAGCCATAAATAAAGCAGCGGGAACACCTTTACCAGAAACATCACCTACTGCTAACCACAAGTCGCCTTTAGGATGGACAAATACTTCAAAAAAGTCACCGCCGACTTCACGAGCTGGGTAGCAACAAGCTTGTAACTTTGCACCTTTGATCTCAGGTAAGGTTTGGCGTAATAGATTATTTTGAATTTGGCGAGCAACTTCTAATTCTGCTCTAATTTGTTCTTGTTTCTCCTGGAGGCTTTGATAGAGTTTGACTTGAGAAAGAGCTAAAGCTGCTTGTTCAGCAACACCTGTAATCAATTGGATATCTTCATTTTGCCAAGAAGCATTACGTCCCCACTGGTAAATGGCAAGCACAGCTAACAAATGTTGCTGATAAGAAATGGGTACAATCAGTTGACTACATGGCTGATTATTGTATGTATTTTCAATCAGCTGATAATGGCGGGTTTCCAGAACTTTTTCAATTAAAAAACTAGGATCGAAGTCAATACAAGCTAAACTAGATTTAGGGTCTTGATAAGAAAATCGATCTCCTGTGAGGCGATCGCCCTCTATTGGTCTAAGTAAACAACAAGTAGCCTCAAATGCTTGTCCCACTGTGACGGCAATCTTTTGTAGCATACTATTGTAATCTACAGACTCCCGAATTGCTGTGGTTACAGCATTAAATAAAGATTCTCGCCGCAAAGACCGACGCAGTTCTTGAGTACGTTTTTTGACGAGGCGATATGTATCAGTGGCTTGGTCGACTATTACCTTTAGTCGTTCGGGATTCCAAGGTTTGGTGATGTACTTAAAGACTTGACCAGAGTTAATTGCATCTACCAAATCTTCAACATCAGTAAAACCTGTAAGTAAAATCCGAATTGTATCGGGAAAGCGTTCTACTGTGTGACTGAGAAATTCTGTGCCATTCATTTCTGGCATTCTTTGGTCGGAGATAATCACAGCCATCTCGCCTTCTTTGTCTAAGATTTCTAGCGCACTCAGAGCATGGTTGGCTTTATAGACTTGAAAGTCTCGTCTAAAAGTGCGATAGAGTAAATCTAAATTGTCTGGCTCATCATCTATTACCATGAGCTTAAGTTTTTCTACCTGTGTCTCAGTCATATTTGACTTTAAATTTTTACATACTGGAAATTATGAGATGAGATCTTGCAATCTGATCCCACTCTTTAATCAAGGAATAATCAAAAAGTAAAAGTAATCTTTAAAAAAAAGTTACCCAATTTAAAGGTATAACTTTACTCTTAATTTTTAACTTTACTTTACTTAAGACTTACTAAACCCCGAAATTCGCTTTATCCCACCAATCCAGAACGCAAAGCGCGGACTGCTGCTTGGGTACGATCATCAGCGCATAACTTATTTAAAATATTGCGGACGTGAGTTTTTACAGTTCCGACTGTAATGTAAAGGCGTTCTGCAATAACTGCATTACTACAACCTTCGACAATCAACTGTAACACTTCCAATTCTCTTTCTGTCAGGGTATAAGAGTCAATAAACTCCTGATTTTCCCCAAAATCTGGGTTTTGAGTCTGATTTGTCTGATCTGCAAGTACTCCTTCTGCTGATCGGGGATTTTGTTGAGCTTGTTGTAGTACAATGCGGGCGATCGCTGGATCAATCCAAGCGTTGCCATTGTAAGTTACTCGCACTGCTTCCAGCAAATTATCAAACTTAATATCTTTCATACAGTAAGAGTCTGCACCAGCCGCAAAAGCTGCTAACACTGCTTCTTTGTGATCTCGCAGTGTTAAAATCAACACTTTTGTTGGCGAATCTTCTCCATCAGAAGTAGATTTTAATTCTTTCGTCAGTTCTATGCCATCTTTATCTGGTAAACCAATATCAATGATTGCAATATCAGGTTGTACCTTTTTTAACATTCTCAGACCTTCGGTCGCATTTGCAGCTTCTCCTACAACTTCAATTTCTTCCCTTTGTAGTAGTGCTGTCCGAATACCCACACGGGTCAGGTCATGATCTTCAATCAGAGCAATGCGAATTTTACTCATAGCCTACTTCCGCCCTTTACACTACATTAACCGTAAAGTTGAGTTTACTCAAAAGTCTGATGTCGATGTACTTTAAAGACATGTGTATAAAAATAAATGTCAGAATGTTGTTTATTCGTGAGAGATTTCTTCTTGGTAGATGACTGTAGACCAGTACTGGTAGAAAGGAACAACGAATAATAAACAAGTGAAGTAGAGGTGTACGGACTTTTTTCAAAAATAAAATATGAGTCCAATGTGCCAGGAGACACTTAAGCATTGAGAAAAATTGGATTTATATTCCAGAGATTTGTCTAAAATCGACGATTAAGAACTATTTGCATAGTATAAGATATTTTTATTGCTTAAAATACTCAGTATACTGTTTTAATTTAGCACCTTCGCTGACTTCAGAAAGATAAATTGCTGAGTTTTTACCTGCTAACAAGTTAATAATTTATTGCTAAAATTTCCACAGACACCTATTAAAAAATTTGATAAACTATCGTTCGAGATTATCTGGTGTGAGAATAACTAAAATAGGCTATGTCTAAACCGCTGAACGCTTTTTCGGTACTGGGAATACCAGTTCATGTCATGAGTAACTATCCAGGCTGGTTGCTAGAATGCCTGCAACACAGCACGGGCGCTCATGTAGTAACACTCAATGCAGAAATGACGATGCAAGCAGAACGAAATACTTGCCTAGCTCAAGCAATTCAAGATGCTGAGTTAGTGATTCCAGATGGCGCAGGAGTAGTTCTGTATTTGCGGTGGCTTTTCTGGCAAAAAGTTCAACGTTGTCCGGGAATTGAATTAGCAGAAACACTGTTGCAAGAAATTGGTCAACAGCAGCCAGATACCAAGGTATTTTTTTATGGCGGAGCGCCTGGAGTAGCTGCAAAGGCCGCAGAATTTTGGCAACAGCACATTCCTACTTTGAGTATGGCAGGTACTCACTCCGGTTATCATTCCCCAGAAGAAGAAGAGCAATTAAAACAAATTCTCGCTCAATTGCAGCCGCAAGTAATTTTTGTCGGTTTGGGAGTGCCACGTCAAGAATTATGGATTGCCCAAAACCGTCATTTATGTCCTCAAGCAATTTGGATTGGTGTTGGTGGTAGTTTTGATATTTGGTCAGGGACAAAAAATCGCGCTCCCGCTTGGTTAGGAAAAAATAATTTGGAATGGTTGTATCGGCTTTATCAAGAACCTTGGCGTTGGCGACGGATGTTAGCTTTACCGGAGTTTGCTTGGAAAGCTTTTGTTTATCGTTTGACTGTCAGGAGTGCAATTGGCTAGCAATTGGGATGAAGGAAGCTCATGACCCGAATAGTTCGCTTGGCAATTATTGTTCTGGTTGTATTGAGTTGCACCGTTTTGATTTTATTTGAGACGATACAATCAGCATCAACTCAATCAAAGTCAGCAATTGAGCTTCCAGTGAGTACAGATATTGCTGAAAACATAGATTTTGGACGGCACTTTCGAGAACTAGGAGTTGAAGGTGCGATTTTGATTGATGACTTGAACCGCGATCGCATTGTGCAGTACAATCCACAACGGAACGCCACAGCTTTCTTACCTGCATCGACATTTAAAATTTTCAATTCCCTAATTGCATTAGAAACTAGGGTAATTTCAGATGAAATAGCGGTTTTAACGTGGGATGGCATTCCCAGAAAGATTCCTGAATGGAATCGAGATTTGAATATGAGACAGGCATTCAAGCTTTCTGCCTTTTGGTTTTACCAAGTTCTAGCTCGTCGAGTGGGACATGAGCAGATGCAAAAATGGGTGACTCAAGCCAAATACGGCAACCAAAAAATTGGCAGTAAAGATGATATTGATAAATTTTGGTTAGAGGGAGAACTGCGAATTACACCTCAAGAGCAAATTCAATTTTTGCGTCGTCTCTACAATAATGACTTACCTTTCTCTAAGCGATCGCTCTCTATTGTCAAAGATATTATGGTAATGGAGCAGACACCAGATTACACAATTAGAGGTAAAACAGGCTGGGTTGGATTTGCGGACAATGTAACACCGAAAATTGGATGGTATGTTGGTTATTTAGAGAAGGGCAAGAATGTTTACTTTTTTGCGACTAACATCGACATTCATAATCAAAAAGATCCATCTGCGCGAATGGAGTTAACACGTCGTTGTTTCAAAGATCTGGCGGTGTTGTAACATTGGCTGTCTATTTAAACATTTTAGGCAGTGTTTAGTGACAAGCAAGCTTTAGACTTACATAGCGATTTAAGCTCACATTCTCCTCTGCTGCTTCTATAGCTAGCCTACGGTGAAGTTCTGGAGGAATGCGAACTTGAAATTTACCGCTATAGTTTTTTTCTGCAATAGGTTCTGGAATCCTTTCACCATTAGCTTCCATGTCTGTCACAACATCCTTGATTAGGTTTTCAATACCCTCAAGTGCAGCAACACGATTCTCATGGAGATAAGATAAGCTAGGAAATTCAGCACATAAACCTACGTATTCTTGGTCTTCGCTTGACCAAGTGATTTTATATGTGTAGTGGTCATAGTTTTTCATTTTCTATTTCCTCAATTTTATTGATTGCCTCCAAAACCTGCTTGACTTGATAAACCTTGGCTTTTCCATTCTTTTGTTGAATATTGACGCGTGGATCTCCAGCCCAAGGCGTTTTGTAAACACAATGGCTTGTTCCTTCTTGCCTGGGTTCCCCAAAGTAGTGATTACAAATCTTTACCAAATCGGTAAAATTTACATCCTTGGGATTGTTTTTAATTTGAACAAGAAGTTTTTCTATTTTTGCCATAAGTTATACCAAGCTGCTGTCAAATAAGTAGAAAGTTTCTACAAAAATGACATATTAAAAGCAACTTGGTATTGCTTTATGTTAATAATAGTATCAATAGTGGTACTATGTCAAGTTCATGATTTGTGTCAGTAGGGGGCAATTCGCACTTTCGCCAACATAAAAAAAAGATTCACTGAAATCATCCAGCGAGAAAACTGCTTGGACATAGAGTCAAAGCGATCGCATTAATGCAGGTTAAGTTGTAAAAGCAACGAACGATTTTAAATTACGAAGATCAAATGAAGTTGTATTTGCAGTACGCAGAAGAATTGTCGGGGCAATGGAAAAGCCTCTGTGAAATTGAACTGAAGCCTCTACTGAACGTAAATCCACGCCCTCTTGCAGAATATCAAAATATCCTTGGTATTCATCTTGCGCCAGTGAGGATGCCAAATGGTGAAGTTCTCAACGTTGATATCACATACTCGACAAAGAACCGAGGAATTAGTATTAGATTTTTGAGCAAAGACACCACCCTAATACAGGTTGGAGGCTTTAAGAGACAAGAAACATCTTATGATCCAAATGTAATATTTATAACACCAAACGGTATTCATGTCTCCGCTATGGTTGGCACTTAATAAGACTTTAGGGAAGTAAAATAGGGTTAATCCTTTCTTTAGTTATTGATGATGGATGGAATTACTGTAGAGCGACAAAAGCTATAAGATACCGAATACAGGCATTAGTATCTAACAAATAACTCATAATAATGGCTCTCGTTCCTGTGCTTCTGGCTGAGGTTCTCTAACTAACAATTCTCCCTGCCAACTGCCACAAGTCTGCTCAAAGAAACCAGGCGACCAGTTCCTATTTTTAGATATAACTATAGGCGTATTTTCTGTTACATCCTCAAGGATAGATGTGATTTCTTCTTCTAAAGTCCGTTGATGACTCTGAGCAAGATGTTTGAGTTTTTCTATAACAATGGGATTGAGCCTTTTTAAGATAACTTGAGTCATATTAATCTCCTGAAAAATCAACCAACTAGTCACTAACGATAAATCCAACCTTTAACAATTGCTTTTTTCGGCGGAAAATGAGGATTTGGTACGAATACATGAAATTTTGGAAAAATATGCAGATAGCCAACTTGATTTTACAGATGCGGCAATTGTTACTATAGCTGAGAGACGTGTTATTACTCGCATTTATACGCTTGATCGTAGAGATTTTTCGATCATTCGCCCAAATCATTGTGATTACTTTAAGCTACTACCCTGACCTAACAACAAATCTATTAGGGTGCTGGAAGACTTGGAGATGTCTTTACTCGAAGAAGATATCATCAACAAAAATACAATTTTTATTACGTAAAAATACGTAAGTTTAAAAAATTTTTATTTTTAGTTTATCTATTTGATATTCCCAGGTTGCGCCTGGGAATCCTTGTTTTAAGGTGAATCTTAAATAGAGAACTTTAGGTTATCTGGTTACAGTCTATTTCACTTTCTAATAGGTATTTATCTCACAGATGAGCATGTCATAACCCCGTTTATACCTTAATTCTAATGACAACAGCTATTAAAACTCCAACCAAGACTGATAAATTTATTCATCCAGAAGACAGTAAAAACCAACAGCCCAGTAGTAATATATCTGCAATAGTGCAACTGCGCTCTGTGACAAAAACTTATACCAATGGTTATGACGCTCTGTTAGATGTGAACTTAGAGGTTAAACAGAAAGAATTTTTGTTTATCACTGGGCCTAGTGGTTCTGGGAAATCCACACTTTTAAAACTTTTGTATGGTCAGGAGTTACCAACACAAGGAGAGGTGATTGTTGATGATTATAATGTAGCGGCTTTGCGGGGCGATCGCTTGTCATTATTACGGCGACGTATCGGCATTGTCTTTCAAGACTACAAACTAATTCCCCAGCGGACTGTGGCGGAAAATGTGATGTTTGTACTGCAAGCTCAAGGCTATACTCGCAAAGAAATTCATAGGCGCTTAGAACCAACTTTAAAACTAGTGGGTTTGCTTTCTAAAGCCGATTGTTTTCCCGATCAGCTTTCTGGAGGAGAACAGCAGCGGGTAAGTATTGCACGGGCGATTGTCGGAACACCACCGCTACTATTGGCAGATGAACCAACAGGAAACCTTGATCCCGATAATTCCTGGCAAGTGATGCAGATCCTCCAAAAATTAAATGCCTTTGGCGCAACAGTGATTGTTACCACCCATGATGAACAACTGGTACGTCGGTGTAATCATCCAGTAGTGCAAGTTCGTGATGGACAACTGTATAGAAAATAATCAATGGTGAGACTTGGGAATATTGACTTGAAACTCTTGAGGCTTAATTTTTAACTTAGTGTAGCAAAGTGGACTAGCAGCACTAGACGTTAACATCTGTGAGCTATCCAAAGTTTGTAAACTCTTAAAAGCTGCCTCTCTAATGATTGGCTCTTTTTCTTGGGTAAGTAAAAGTTGTAAGCATTGGATAACGTCTTGCTGTACCGCAATGTCAGTTTTTCTATGGGTGATTAGTTTAGTTAGTTGACGAATGGCAATCAAACGCTTTAAAGAATCTTGTACTGTTAAATTCAGTAATAAACGCTCAAAATTGTCTTCCTCTCGATTTCCATAAAAGTTGATGATTTGCCACACCAACAAAATTAAAGTTAACAGCGTTCCTAAACCTTGCACAATTGCACCAGCAGCAATCCAAGGGCTGTTGGAGTCAACCCAGATGGCAGCTGCCATATAAGTGCTGATGGTGGCAATACCCCCACTACCAACAGCTAAAGCTAACCGACGATTTGGACTAGTTAAAAACCTCTGCATCTCTGACCAGCGCAGCTGCCAATCCCATTTTTGCATTGAGTAAACTAGTAACATTACCCCAACGCCTACCACAAGTGCTAATAAGAGTTTCCAGTTCCACAACAACATTGCAACAACAATCGTCAAAAAGCCAAGAATGCCTCTTGATCCAGAGAAAGGCTTGAA
Organism: Halotia branconii CENA392; assembly: GCF_029953635.1. Classification (NCBI taxonomy): domain Bacteria; kingdom Bacillati; phylum Cyanobacteriota; class Cyanophyceae; order Nostocales; family Nodulariaceae; genus Halotia; species Halotia branconii. Next base: position 1,966,814 of record NZ_CP124543.1, read on the forward strand.
GACTCGTTGTTTTGGACTTCCTCCTGTTTTAAAGCCTAAAAGCAGCCAGTTGGGGTACTGGTTAATTAATTGCTGCCAAAAAGCCGAAGCCTTTACCACAGTGTTGACCTACTTGATTACAAAATTGTCTAATGTAGTAAGAATACCTGGGCTAGGTCAAGTTAGAGTAATTTTGTTACTGATTTTTAGAGTTTTAAACACAAAAACGAAAATTATCAAGAGTGAATTGACCATCAAAAGCACAAAAGCTCACAGAATAGATTTCATGCGCTTTAATGGATAATAAGGTGTTGGGGGGTAAAGTCGAGTCAGAATTGGCGAGATTGGCTCCTGGGAGTATTGTTTGAGCCAACAGTTGGCGATCGCGATCGTAGGCAGACAACACTAACCGCTGTGAACTGGTGACGAAGGCGCTAACACAGTTAACAGGTTGTAAAAAATGAGCTTCTAAAAATCCGCCCTTAGATGAACTCATCAATACTGTTAGCCCCGAAATTGCTGGAAATGCTGGATTTGATGGTTGTATTGCTAGGGTGTTGTTAAAGATTACGCCCCAGTGTTCGTACTGGCGTTCTACAGATTCAAAACACTTCAATTCTTCCAAATTCAAACAAATACACTCAGGTACAACAAATTCAACGTTGTTAATTCCTTCATCAAGCTGAACTCGTGAAATTGAAGCCTTAACTAGGTTGTGATTCTGTACGTCACAGTTTTCAAGCTCAAATTTAGCATCTTCAAACGCAGGTACTTGATTCGATTGAAGAGTAGCTTGTTTCACCATGACATCCCGCCCTAGAATTATTAAATAATTAGATAAAAAACTATTGTTTCTAAATTTAAAACTAAAATTAGTAGATTTTTTTGATCAGCGTTTTGATTGTTCTATACGCTCAAAATTATCCGTAAGTTTTCTGATAGAATACCATAAAAAAATCGCATTGTAATTACCAACTAAGTGATACTCTCTATCAAGCAAAATCATTGACAGTTAGTAATTTCAGCAATTGCATCGTTGAAAAAACTGAAAAAAAATCACCAAATCTTTACAAGTAATCTAGTGATTTTACATATACTTAATCTGACGAAGGTGAGAGGTGTAGAAGTAATTGATGCGTTGATAATAGCAATCAAGAGTACAAATTAAATATATATCAGCTTACCTATGTTTCAGCCACAGGGATTTGAGCAAAAATCTATCATTACCTCACTAGGTAAAATGACTTACTATACTGCCACTAGTTCACCTTGGCAGGACAATGCGATCGCCGAATCCGATCGGGAGACTTTAGTCTTTCTGCATGGCTTTGGGGGCGGATCTTCTGCTTATGAATGGTCAAAAGTTTATCCTGCTTTTGCTACTGAGTACCGTATTTTAGCTCCAGATTTAATCGGTTGGGGTAGATCAGAGCATCCAGCTCGCAATTACAAGCTAGAAGATTATTTAACAACGATTCGGGAATTTTTTGAGCAGACCTGTACAAGCCCAGTCACAACGATCGCTTCTTCTTTAACTGCGGCGTTGACAATTCGAGTGGCGATCGCTCATCCCGATCTATTTAAGTCTTTAATCTTGACTACACCTGCGGGACTTTCTGACTTTGGTGAAGACTACTCCCGCAGCTTTTTTGCTCAGTTAGTTAATCTTCCGATTATTGATCGCTTGTTGTACAGTGCCGGAATTGCCACCAGTAACGGCATTCGCAGCTTCTTAGAGCAACGGCAATTTGCCCAGCCTAATCGAATCTACGAAGAAATTGTCGAAGCTTATCTCCAATCTGCTCAACAACCTAATGCCGAGTATGCAGCGATATCTTTTGTACGAGGTGACTTGTGTTTTGATTTGTCTCTTTACATTCAACAGTTGACAACTCCCACAGCCATTATTTGGGGACAGAAGTCACAATTTACTAGCCCAGAAATTGGTCGTCGCCTCGCCGACAAGAATCCCCAAGCAGTCCGGGTGTTTCAACAACTCGAAGATGTCGGCTTAACACCACAATTGGAACTACCAGCAGTGACAATTGGATTAATTCGGCAGTTTTTGCCTTTGCTGGATTAATTAACACTGGCTACTAACAGATATTGGCGATCGCAATTCACTAGCTAAATTGTTTGTGTGACTTGGCGATCGCTGTTAAATGAGATGAAACTTAATTAAATCAGTAAAAGGAGACAGTTCAGTGGACGGGTTTCTCGGCATAAAGCAACTGTCGTTCCCTTGCGTCGTTTTTCGTTCCTCCCCTACTTCCTTAAAGAACGTAGTACCCTGAAAATCAAAAAATTTTCAGGGTACTACTGGAGGGCTTTCAAACTTGCCAACATTCTTTGTAAAGGCGGGACAATGAACGTCGTCCCGCCAGAAACTAGCTAAGGGATTCCAAATAGTCACGGATGAGGTTGCGTCGTTTAGGTTGACGCAATTTTTGCAGAGCTTTTGATTCAATTTGACGTACCCGTTCCCGCGATAAGTCAAGAGCGCGGCCAATTTCTGCTAACGAGTAGGGATGACCATCTGCTAAACCAAACCGCATGAGAATAACATCACGTTCGCGGCTAGTTAAATCAGCCAACAAATTATGCAAGTCTTTTTGTAAAGATTCTCGCATGAGCATTTCTTCAGGAGTCACACTGTCGGTTTCAAGTAATTCACCCAACTCAGTGTCTTTATCTTTACCTACTTTAGTCTCTAGCGAAACAGAACGAGGCACTCTTAACAAAACTTCCCGGACTTGGGTAGGAGTCATGTCTAACTCAATAGCCAGGTCTTCTAGGGTAGGAGTACGACCTTTTTCTTGAGCAATTTTACGTTGAGCTTTTTTAATTTTGTTAAGCTTTTCTGTAATATGTACAGGTAGGCGGATTGTGCGACTAGAAGTAGCGATCGCTCTAGTAATTCCTTGACGAATCCACCAGTAAGCGTAGGTGCTAAAGCGATATCCTTTGGTGGGATCAAATTTTTCTACTGCACGCTCTAAACCAAGTGTACCTTCTTGAACTAAATCCAATAATTCCAAACCACGATTTTGATACTTTTTGGCAACAGACACCACTAGGCGAAGATTAGCCTTGATCATGTGTTCTTTTGCCTGGAGTCCTTGAGTCTGGACTTTCTCCAATTCTTCGACTGTCAACTTGGCAATTTCTGCCCAGCGACGCTTCCCATTTGCCAAAATCGGTTTGAGATCCGATAAATTTACACCAGCAGTGTTAGCCCATCTTTCTAAAGAGGGGCGGTGTCCCAATTCAGATGCTAAACGCTCCTGAACTTCAATTAACCTCAAATAAGGCGAAACTACTTCATCCCCTTGCTTGGCAGCATTGGCAAGTACTACACGCATCCGCAAGTAGCGCTGGACTTTTTGGGCTTCTGAAACTTCTTCATCACGCCCTAATAACCTAACTCTACCAATCTCCTGAAGATATAAACGTACTAAATCTGTACTGCGACGGTTAGTGTTAGCACCAAAGTTAGCAGGGTCAGCAGCAGCTGTTTCTAGCTCTTGTAGATCGTCTGCCGACAACTCACTGTCATCAACCGTGAGATCTGAGTCCAAAACTTGGCGAGATTTTGGGGTATTGTAGGCGGCATCTGCGTAAAAAGATGTTGCTGGCATAAAATCGTCTCAATGGCTCCAGGTAACAATAGATTACGGTGAGTCAGTGCTGCGGGAAGGTTTCCATCCGTAGGCGACTGCGAATCCGAAGGGTCAGCTATTCAACTGTTGCTATTGTTCCCGTGATTCAAGATGAACTAACAAACACGGTTAAGAATTTCAGTACAATTTTTTTCACAAAACTGCACTGGTTATTTTTCAGATATCTGAGTGTTTGATTGAACCAATAGCTATTCAAATCAAGGCTAGGCTAATAATTCCAAACTACCTAGTCAGCATTTCAACTTTGATATATATATAGACTGTTACTCTTGTAACGGGTATAAACATCTTTCAGTAAAAATTATGTTTATCATTGGCATAGTTATATCTACACGACTAGGAAAGTAATATCCTGACGATTTACTAATTTTTCTCTAAGGATTATTTGGGAATAACTAGATGTGATGAATAAGTTAGTAGTTACGTAAAACAACGTTACTAACAACTCATAACTAATCAACTTTTGTAACTGGTTAATAGTCGTATTCTGGCTTGATGTCTCGCAGCATTAATTCCTCAAGGGCTTGTCGGGGGGTGACTTCACCTTTAAGTAATCGATAAACTTCCTCGGTAATTGGGATATTAATCTTTTGCTGTTTAGCTACTTGTATCAAAACCTCACAAGTGTTAACTCCCTCAGCAGTTCCTGGCAAATTTGCCAAAGTTTCTGTAAGTGTCTGACCCTGGGCCATTTGGTAGCCAACTTGATAGTTGCGACTGAGAGGACTATTACAAGTGGCTAACAAATCTCCTAGACCCGATAAACCGTAAAATGTTTCCGTCTTCGCTCCCCAAAAGTTGCCAATCCTAACCATTTCTGTAAGTCCACGGGTGACTAAAGCAGCTTTGGCGTTAGTTCCTAGGTGTAAGCCATCGCACACACCAGCTGCGATCGCAATTATGTTTTTCAATGTTCCTCCCAACTCCACGCCTACGGGATCGGAATTGGTATATACACGGAAACGAGGGGAAGAAAATACCAACTGTACTGATTCAGATGCAGTAGCTACACTGCTAGCAACTACCGTAGCAGCTGGTAATGATTGTTGAATTTCTTTAGATAAATTGGGACCTGATAAAACAACGACTGCATGATTGGGGAATGCTGTTTGCCAAATTTGCGAAGGTGTGCAGGTAGTTTGAGGATCTAAGCCTTTGGTTGCAGTGACAAAAATTGTTGTTGGAGATGCCTGAAGAGACTGTACTTGAGAAGCAACATCCCTAACACCTTTCATCGATATAGCAGACAGAACTATTTGTGCATTTGTTAGTACTGCTTCTAAAGTTTCTGAACCCCGACGTGACCACAAACGCACATGATGACCATTTGCTGCTGCTAGATTTGCTAAAGATGCACCCCAAGCACCTGCACCCAAAATTGCAACCGATTGTGGATTAATCATTAATCAATTTCCTTGTCTTTTTTCTATCCTCGACTGCGGGGATAGCGTTTCATTAATTCTCTGACTTGTTCAGCATGGTACGAGCTTCTAGTCAAGGGCGAAGAAACAACTTGTAAAAATCCTACTTCTTCACCGAATGCCTTCCAAGCAGCAAATTTTTCTGGGTGGACAAATTCATTTACTTGCAAATGTTTTGGGCTGGGTTGGAGATATTGCCCAATTGTCAAGATATCGCAATCTACTGTTCGCAAGTCTTGCATCACCTGACGAATTTCTGCATCAGTTTCGCCAAGTCCCACCATGATACCGGATTTAGTGTATGTTCCTGGAGCAATTTGGCGTGTTTGCTGCAATAATTCTAATGTGCGATCATAGTTACCTTGAGGACGCACCCGCCGATACAAGCGGGGAATAGTCTCTGTGTTGTGATTGAGAACTTCTGGTGCAGCTTGCAAAATCAGTTCTAAAGCCTTCCAATTACCGCACAAATCAGGAATTAGTACCTCAATTGTCGTTTGGGGTGAAATTGCACGCACCGCTGCAATACACTTTATAAACTGGGATGCACCACCATCAGGCAAGTCATCTCGGTTGACAGAGGTGATTACTACATGATGAAGTCTCATGCGATGAACGGCTTGGGCTAGTCGTTCTGGTTCTGTCGGGTCTAAAGCTTGAGGTTTTTTCTCAAAGTCAATATCACAATAGGGACAGGCGCGGGTACAAGCCGGTCCCATAATCAAAAATGTAGCAGTACCAGCTTTGAAGCACTCACCAATATTTGGACATGATGCTTCTTCACAAACTGTATTGAGCGCTAAATCTCGCAGAACTTCTTTAACGTTTCCAACGCGCTCCCACTGAGGCGCTTTTACCCGCAACCAGTCTGGTTTTTTCATAAATACTTAATAGCAATACTTTCAGCCATCTATACTTTAGTAAATGCTCAATCAATGCTCAAATTACCGCTGAACTTATACAGATCTAATCGTAGCAAGCAAAGCCTTGATTGAGTTTATATACAGATAAGGATTAGCTTAGTTGTTTCACTGAACATCATTTATGATATCTTGATAAGATAGTGCCATTTTTGTGGCGGGATGTAGCGCAGCTTGGTAGCGCACTTCGTTCGGGACGAAGGGGCCGCTGGTTCGAATCCAGTCATCCCGATTGTACTTTCGCAAATTATATGTCGCTATTCGCAAATTAATGTCGTTTTTTGCACATTAGTGTCACTTTGGCTGTTTTTTAAAGTCAATTTAATTATACTGAGTTCTCGCAAATTAATGTCGCGACTTTTATGTGGTGGAGTTGATTCTACTACACTTGTAGAATATGCTAAAAAGTTCAGAATATTCCCGAACGAAGTGCGCCTTTCAACCCTCCTAATTCAAACAAATATTTCACCTAGCAACAACAAAAATTTGCTTTCAACCCACCCCTAGCCGGAATGGTTGTTGAAACCTGTATGGTTGGCACAAGAGCGTGTAGGTAACGAATCCTACCTTTCAACCCACCCCTAGCAGGAATGGTTGTTGAAACTTTTTGTATCAACCCAGCCAACCTTCTCTGTCTTCTTTCAACCCACCCCTAGCAGGAATGGTTGTTGAAACGACTATGGAAGAGATTGTACTTTTATAAACGCCACTTTCAACCCACCCCTAGCAGGAATGGTTGTTGAAACCTATATATGGAGGTATAAATTTAGACGCAAATCATCTTTCAACCCACCCCTAGCAGGAATGGTTGTTGAAACCTTTTTGAGAGCGACTATTATTTTTAGTTATTTTCTTCTTTCAACCCACCCCTAGCAGGAATGGTTGTTGAAACTCCTTCTTCAAGGTTCCAGTATGAATGTTATCCCTTTCAACCCACCCCTAGCAGGAATGGTTGTTGAAACTGAGTGATAGTGCTAATTGGGAGCAATTTTATTCTTTCAACCCACCTGTACATTCGCTTCAACCCATTAAACTTAACGAAAATACGACCTGGTTTGTTTTTCAGATTCAACCAATTCACATCTCTTCTAGGTAACCATACCCTTTGGAAATAAAGATACTTAATGAAACTGTATAAACCAGATTTTATTAACTGATTGAAAAAATATATCTGCCAAACTAAGATTATTCTTCTCTTCATTTCATCATCAGCAGAATGTATCAACCAATCTAAGTCTGTATTGGTTTCATAATCAACAGGATACGGTATATTGCTAGTTGCTTTTAACAGACTGGCTTGCCAAGACTTTGGCTCAAATTCATCCAAGGGTACTTGATTAGTTGCCTCTTCTAAAGTTGTTAACCATTTTTCTCTTGTTAAGTCTCTCCCTTTCGGTTTTCGACTTTTGAGTTGCTCCCTTAATCGTTCAATTTCTATTTCTTTTCGCCGACGGCGTTGAGCATATTCAACCTGTTCTTCATCAATTTCGCTAACCTGACAGTCATTTTTGAGCAAATAAGCAATAGCGCATTTAGATACACAGTCTTCTATTTTATCGTAAAGGTCAAATAATGTATTAAATAGTGTCGAATCTTCAGCTTTTTCTTTCTTTTTGCGTTTTTTTCTTTTTGATGCCTGTTTTATTGGCTGAGTTAATTTTGTAACAACCTTTGTAGAGTCTGAAAAGTCTTGGCTGGTAGATATTGCTGATGTGGATCAGGTGACGTTAGATTTATCGGTGAAGAATCCAAATAAAGCCGAGGAATCGACGTTACGAGAACCGCAGGAAATTTTGGATGAAATTGCGGCGTTGGATGCAGAGAGTGCGGAGATTCTGGCTGGGATTGGGGGGATGCTGTGATGAAAGGATGGATAAATGCAAAACTTGAGGATCTGTGCATTGTTGGGGATGGAAATCACTCATCAAAATATCCGAAGCAATCTGAAATGGTTGCTTATGGAGTTCCTTTCATACGAGGTACAAACCTTGTAGATGGACATATATTAGGGGATGATATTCTTTACATTTCTGAAGAAAAGCATCAGGAATTAAAGAAAGGGCATTTGAAAACAGGTGATGTTTTGTTCACAAATCGCGGCGAAATTGGCAAGGTTGTAATCGTAGATGAGGCATTTAATGGTGCGAATCTGAACTCACAGATAGCATGGCTTCGTTGTCAGAAGGAATTACTTCCAAAGTATCTATTTTTCTTTTTACAGTCGGCTCAAATGCGAAGACATTTTTCGCAGGAAAAGTCTGGTGCTGCTCTACAACAGTTTACGATCAGAATGATTAGAGCGGTTGTCGTTTCATATCCGCCAATTCCTGAACAAAAGCGGATTGTGGCGATTTTGGATGAGGCGTTTGAGGGAATTGATAGAGCGATCGCCAACACCGAAAAAGACCTTGAAGATGCAATCCTGAGAGAAATTGAGCAATTTTTACTAGAACTCGGTGCAAACTTTACGTTCATTGCCCGTCAAAAACGCCTGCAAATCGACAACGATGATTTTTATATTGACCTGTTATTTTATAATCGCAAACTTAAACGCCTTGTAGCTTCTGTACTAGTTGATAATTTGTACTTCAGCCAATCTACCCTGCTGAGACTATGACTGTTTTTGAATATGACGAAAACAAAAGCCAATCTAATTTTGTTAAACATGGGATTGACTTTATTGAAGCTCAAAAATTATGGAACGATCCCAACCTGCTAGAAATTCCGGCCAGAACCCAAGATGAGCTAAGGTTTTTAGTTATTGCTAAGATAGATAACAAACATTGGTCAAGAGTTATCACCTACCGCGATCAAAATATTCGGATCATATCCGTCCACCGATCACGCACAGAAGAGATTGCCTTATATGACAGCTAAGGAATTTGACCAAAAGTTTGACGATGGTGAAGACATAACCGAAATGCTTGACCTATCTAAAGCCAAGCGTCCCCTGTCTGCTCAAAAAAAAGTCAGCATAGAGCTGCCCATCTGGATGATTGAATTAATTGATCAAGAAGCAAACCGTTTAGGAGTAACGCCCCAGACAATTATCCAAACCTTTTTAGCTGAACATTTAGCCGTCAACAACCCCTCGTGAACGAAGCCGAAACCCGCGCCGAATTAATTGACCCCGCACTCAAAGCCGCAGGCTGGGGAGTTATCGAAGGTAGTCGCATCCGCCGCGAAGTTATTGCCCCTGGTCGATTAATTGGCAATGGTAAACGCGCTCAATCAGACATAGCCGATTATGTCCTGGTATATCGTGGTGAAAAACTCGCCGTCATCGAAGCGAAAAAACGCGACTTACCAGATACCGAAGGTTTAGGACAAGCCAAAAAATACGCCGAAAAGTTGCAGACTCGATACCATAGCTAAAAATGGCGATCCTCTCCCATCTCTTTGCTGTGGGAGGATGAATGCTGTGAATGCGATCGCTATATTTCTAGATTAGGCATTAAATGGCTAATTATTTAGCCCTTCGTATATTTACTGGTTAAAACTATTAAATGATTACCGTTACACCAGAGGAAATTAGCCAGTTTCACAGCCAGTTGACGGATAGCCCAGAGGCTCTAGTAGCTTTAGATACCATAGAAGAGTGTGGAGGCTATTTAGATGATGCCGTTCAACTCCTAGTGATCCGGGAAACTGCACAAGAAGCAGATAGAGGATTAAATAATTGGTTGGAAAAAATCCGTCAATTCATCTGTCAAGAGGAAGTTCGAGAAGCTTTAGAATCGGGATTCCTTGCTCCAGCTATAGAAGCGATCGCCATAGGTGCTGGCATTCCTCCTGGCATAGCAACTGCACTTAGTATAAGCGTTCTTAAACTGGGTGCAAAAAAGTTTTGTAAAGTATCTGAATCTGGTGGTTAACGTCCCGAAGCTATAAATCCTGCCCAGTAATAGGGATTGGAAAAAGGTAGGGGTTGACGTTGCTTGACTAATTGCAAAGATTCTTGAAATATGAGCCGTTGTCCTTTTCTAAATTGAGCAAAGACTTTTTCAATATCAGAATATTGTTCCTTCAAAAAGTAGTCTAATTCCTCAATAGTCAGATTTCGTAGCCATGTTTGAGCTTGTTTAAGGGCTAGGGCGTGTTTTCAAACTCGTTATATCCTAGAAAAAAGGCGATCGCTATTATAGTCATGATCAACCGAGGAGACTTAAGTAACGAGCAGTGGGAGAGGTTAAAATCGTTACTACTATTAGAAAAACCGCGAACAGGCAAACCGAATCATGACCACCGTAGGGTTGTGAATGGCATCCTTTGGATACTGAGAACAGGGGCACCGTGGCGAGATCTCCCAGAACGTTATGGAAAGTGGCAGAGTGTGGCCACAAGGTTTTATCGCTGGCAAAAAGGCGGAATTTGGAGCCAAATCTTAGCAAAGCTACAAGCGAACGCTGATGAACAAGGAAAGCTCGACTGGGAAGTTCATTACTTTGATGGAACAGTGATCCGCGCCCACCAACACGCATCTGGTGGAAAAAAAGGGGCACAGAAGACGAGAAACTAGGTCGTTCTCGCGGTGGTTTTAGTACGAAAATACACATACGTTGTGAGGGTAAAGGTAAACCGATAACTTTTCTTCTCAGTCCAGGTCAACGCAACGAGTCAATTTTTCTTGAACAATTAATCGAACAAGGTGCTGTTAAGCGTTCTGGTCGAGGTCGTCCACGTTTACACCCTTTGAGATTGGTTGGAGACAAAGGCTATACAGGTCGTCGAATACGTAATTACTTACGCCGTCGTGGTATTCGTCTTACTATTCCACGACTCTCAAATGAACCACGCCGAGGTTCTTTTAGCCGTGAAATCTACCGTCAACGCAATATTGTTGAACGCGCTATCAACCGACTCAAGCAGTTTCGCCCCATTGCTACCCGATATGAGAAACTTGCTGCAAATTATACAGCTATGATTATGATCGCCTCCATTCTCTTATGGTTATAGTTTGAAAACACGCCCTAGTAGTCTGGCAACTCAAAAATGCACTTGTGATACTGTTTCACTTTAAAGTTGATACATTTGGGCAAGCAGGGGAAGCAGCACTTCGGCTACTTCGGCTACGCTCAGGCTAAACTCAGCACAAGTTCGCTCAGTGACCAAGAGCAGGGCGAGAAAGAGTTTGAGTTTTATTTACTTTTATTCACATAGTTTAATTTTATTTCTTCGCAACTCTTCAGATGTACGGAGTTTTTTTCAAAAATAAAATAGGAGTATTATATAAGTATAAAATATTTACTTTACGATAAATTTATAAAATTTTAATTAATTATTTATTTCAAAAATATCCGAATAAATAATATAGAAATAGCGTTGATATTGCTTGTACTTAAACAGTTGAAATCAATGTTTATTTTTGTTATTTAAACGACAAAACACTAACTAATACCAATTCAAATAATTTTTGCAACACATGTAGGTTGAGAAATGAAAGCCAACGCCAAAAACCTCAATGTTTGTTGGGTTTCACTGCGTACCCTACGGGAAGCAAACTACACATCTTATAAATTAATTTTGCTCATAGTTATATTAATCACCAGATAAATTCATGAATCGACACCAGCATGGTTCCCAAACATCCACAGATAGAAAATTAACTCCAATTACTTTGTTAATGATATTAACCAGCATTTTATTAATATTATTAGCTACACTGTATCCTTTGAATTTTTCATTTCCAGATAGTTTTACCTTCTCTGACATTTTCATCAATTTCAACAATGTTAGTAATTTTGAAGATCAAGTAAATAACGTTTTGTTATTTATGCCTTTAGGTTTCTGCTTTAGTAGTTATTTGCAGAGCCAAAAAATAAAAATTACCTTGCAAATTTTGATAATTATACTCACCAGTGCTGGTTTATCATTTATAGTTGAACTTTTGCAAATATTTTTACCTTCAAGAGTGCCTACTCCATCTGATGTAATAAATAATAGCTTGGGTGGTTTTTTTGGGTGGTTATGCTTTTATATATGGAATTATCAAAGTTTTACTCATACAAATATAACAAGAGTATATGGGAGACATTCTCGAAAACAAATAATAGCATTCTCTTTAGGATATATATTTCTTACATTTTTAATTGCATTTTTTTGGCAGAATACAACTAATTTAAGTAATTGGAATTTTAATTATCCACTAATTATTGGTAACGAATATACAGGAGATAGACCTTGGCAAGGTTATGTATCTAAAATTTATATTGCTGATAAAGCTATATCACCAAATGAGGTTATCCAAGGATTTATTAATTCAGATTCTTTTAATAATCTTGGTGATTCTTTGCTAGCTAATTATCAATTACAGGGTAAATGTTGCTATCAAGAAAATTTTAGTAAAACACCAAAGTTAATGTGGCAAGGTCAACCTTCAAATAGACAATATGATCGAGGTGTTTTTGTAGATTCTAGCCAATGGTTACAAACAGTTAATCCTGTAACATATCTTAGCAAAAGCATCAGTAAAAAATCTGAATTTATGCTGAGTACTACTGTTGCTACTGCTAAAACAGAACAAATTGGTCCAGCCCGTATTATCTCAATTTCTGGTAGTTCTTTACGTCGTAATCTGACACTATCACAGCAGGGAAATGCTCTAGATTTTCGATTAAGAACACCACTGACTGGAGAAAATGGTTCAGATTTGAAATTGCTGATTCCGAATATTTTTATAGATACTAAACCTCATCAAATTATTATTACCTACTCCAGAGCTACTATCCAAGTTTATGTCGACAAATTACAGAACTATTATTCTTTTAATCTCCTAGATTTAATTCCCAAACATCAAAAACTTGTTTATTACTCCCTCACTTTTATCCCTTTTGGATTAAGCTTAGCCATACTTACTCTAGCTAGTAGAAGTTTGATAAGTTCTAGGTTATTGGTTGCTACTGGAATATTATTACCGTCTTTGATACTTGAATTTATTTTAGTTAGTGACAGTGGTAAAAGTCTGAGTGTGAAAAATCTCTTGCTAGGAATATTGTTGACAGCAGGTACAATGCTAATTTTGAAAGTACGAGCGAAGCTATTATATTCTTAAAAGTAAAAGGGTCTAAAAACTAGGGTTTAAGGACTAGAGTAGTGTATTTAATTCAAAAAAATGCTATTTTAATAATTAAAGTATTATAGCTTTTTGCTTGATCAAGATAAATTTCTATTTTTAATTTGTTTAGAAGTTGCTTCCATAAAACTGACAAAAACCTGTATTAATTTATGAATACCCTCACTACCTCCAGCAATTAAACCTCCTGTTAAGAATGTATCCGAAAAACGTAAAACAATAATTTGTGTTGGATTGTTGGTATCAACAATAATAAGTGGTTCGATTGAACGAATACCTATTGTACTTATTAAGATACCACACAAAAGAGATGTCCATAAAGCAATTATTCGTGTATCAGATTTATATGCTATTCTTTCAGCTTCTTTTTTGTTTAGTTCATGTATTTTCATATTTAAATCATCGAGATACGGCTGCATTGTATTAAGTAATTTTTCTTGACTTTGTGTAAAATTTTGAATAATTTGCTGTTCTAAACTCATTCCTTCAGGTGGCAAACCACTAACTTGATTAAGTTCTAAAGCAGCTGTTCGTCTTTGTTCCTGTTGTTTTTCTATAAATCTCCTTTTCTCAGAAATGAGAATGTTTTGTTGCTGGACTGCAATATCTAATTTTTCTGCCTTTGTCCCTCGCCAAGTAGTGATAAAGACTTCTAAAGAACGTTCCAGCAACAGAGAAATAAAAAGTGGTAATGTAAGTAACTGTACAATATCATCCAGTCCAAAAGTTTTGACAATAAATGGTTGAGGTGATAGCCACGCTAACAAAGTTACTACAAAGAAACTGATGAAAATCCAAAAAATAAATAGAGGAGATGTGGGAGAAGGCTTTCGCAATGTGTTTATACTCCTGTTCAGTCACAACATCTAATACAGCATTCATGTGTAAACTACACTTGCTGAGTAACTTAACAGGATTAATTTGATAGAACAGCAAAAATTAAGTTGTTTGCTGTTACTAATTAATAAGTAAAAAAATCAGATGCTCCCTACTGTAAGTCATCTCTGTTTACTTTGTTAAAAATGTAGCTAATCTCTCTGCTGTTAATTGATCAAATTTATAACCAAAATTTAATGGCTTTTGCTCAGCTTTTTTCAATAACAATTCAATATACTCAAAAGTGGCTTTTTGGTAGTGTTTGTACTCTGGCTTATGGTGTAGACTTGGCTGAGCGATCGCCAAAACCCTACAAGCTAGAATAATGTTGGACTGATATGAGGCTGCTTAGTCTGTGGTAAAAAATCCCAGAAAGTAGGCATGATACTTAAAGTCTGCGTTCAGTGTCCCAATTGCGAAGTCGTAAAGCAAGAATCAAAAGAAGGATACCGAAAATTATGGTGTAAGTAGCAATAATCCACAGAATTGCTAATGCCCCAGCTACAGGCCAGATAATCAGTAGTACACCAAAAAGTAATGAAGTAATACCAGCTAATACTAATAGCCACTCATTCTCAATTTCTTTTCGCACTTGCACGGCTATAATAATCTCAAAGATGCCAGTGGCGATCGCCCAAGCTGCAATTAGATACAATAACACCAAAGTAGCGATACCTGGCCAAATAAAAGTTAAAACTCCCACTCCAATACCGATTGCTCCTTCGAGCAACATTAACCATCCGTGGGTATTAGTCAGACGATCTCTAAATGCTGCGATCGCTAATAATATACCACTCACCAATACAAAACTAGCAAAGATAAATACCAATGCTGTCAGAGTAATCTTTGGCCATAACAAAGCAACTAAACCAAAGATAATGGCCAACGCTCCTCGCAATGCCACTGTCCACCAGTTCCGAGCTAGGCGAGTTCCCATTCTCATGGGGTCAAAGTTTTGTCTCATAGTGTGAGTACATGACTGGATGATTTTCAGTTCTCAGTCAGCAAAAGTATTAAACGAGTTTGAAATTAATTAAATAACGCTCATTGGCGTAGCTGACTCTAGGGAAGACTCGTCAACACAATCGCCTAAATCAGTCAACTTTTTCAGGCTGCAAACCAAAGTTAATCAGGTTTTGCAGCGGTTTGATAAATTTGTTATTTACTAAACTTCAGCTTAAAAAGTTAACACGTCTCTTCCATCTAGCTAATGGCGCAGGTGCTAAACATTTCTATATCTCTATGGAAGTAGTACCATCAGGCAATAATAAACAAAGGAGGTAAGCAATGCCTACCTCCTTTATTTTTGTCAAAATTCAGGACTTAAAACTAAAAACTTACTTGCGACTGCCTAACCACTTAGCTGCTGCAACACCGATAATTCCAGCTACAACAGGATTACTGAGGAATTTAATAATCCCTGGTTGCTCTGCTAGCACTTCGCGGAAAATATCGGGATGGTTGTGATAGGCAAAAGATGCAAGTTTGCTGACATCATCAGCATTCATACGACTGGCATGGTGGGTAGAAAGACCCAGCTGTTCCTCTAGATGACGATCATCCAAACCTCTAGATTTTAAGTGTTTGAAAAAGGAGCGTGCTACGTCATCTCTTTCATTGGGTTTAATTTGAGCGATCGCTTTTTGTAACTCCGGCTCCATTTGACTAGTAGGAATCCTGTCTGGATGTACAGAGCGACCAAATAGCTGACGACGCTGATCAGTCGTTGTCCGCTGAGCAAAGTCATCAAAATTTTCATACTCAGTACTGGAATCGAACGTCCCATCGTCTAGGGATTCGACATTTCCTCCAGCCAAATCTTTCATGATTTGACGTTTGTACTCTTCGCTGCTTGTCACTTTACTTATCTCCTTACTCACGGCTGACTATGAGCAAACTTCCAACAAATTCAGGAATTAGGTGTACTGAACTTGATTAGTCTGCACGTCATACTTGGTAGTCAGAATCAATTTTTTGTCAGGGCTGTAAATCAAAACAGTTAAATTTTGATTAGGAAAGTTTTTCTTAAAACCCTGTACTAAAGATTTTGCTAAAGGTCGTACTTCATTAGGGCGAACTTGGGGTGAAATAACAACGCCCAGCTTGTTATTATCACGTACATAAGCATCCTTAACTAATCCTTTAGACGTTTGCACAACCCAATTGCCGAAACTTTGACCTGTCGAGGTATTGCCTCGCTGTAATTCCGAATAAGTTACGTCTCGGCCAATTACAGGCGGCGTAGTTGTGCGGTCAGCTTGTGTTAAGGTGTTGCCACCGCCGCAAGCAGTAGTTATCATTAGCACTAAAATCAAGACAAAAGTTGTCAAGATTTTGCGACTCTGCTGAAGCAGAATCATTGTCTTACCTCCCCATTTAGATATTATTAGAACTAGACAAGTTGATTTGTCTGGTCTAATTAATTTGATTTATATTTGCGTTTCTAGAGACATAGAGACATGATTAATCATGTCTCTATACTAACCTTAGTAATAAAGTTTTCATTGCTCTCTTTTTGCTTTATCGCTAAGGAGACTATGGAAAGAGTGTAATCTCATTCCCTAATTACCTGTTATTTTGACAAAAGGGGGTATTACTCACTTATATCCCCGCATTTTTGCTAAACAGATAAATATTGCTAGTCAAGCTTTTTCTTCACGTTATCTTTTACGTCTTCCATTCCATGACGCACTTCACTTTCAGCTTGTTTTGCTTTACCTTCAGCTTTATCTTCTGGATCTCCAGTTACATTTCCTAATGCTTCTTGAGCCTTACCTTCAACGTTTTTAGCAGTGGCTTTTGCTCTATCTTCTATACTCATATTACGCTCCTAAATTTTATCTAAAACTAATTTCAAAGGTGTAATTAACCTTGAAATCCTGTGTTGTTACTTCTATAAGGTAGCTTAAAGTTTTTCTCAAAGTCTTCCGTCACAGGATATATTAATGGTCTATATACAAGGAGAGAGAATATAAGCGAGTTCCATAATTACCTAAACAAAATTAATTACAGGTTATTTATTTTGATAAAAGACAATATTTTAAATTAAAGCTTTTTTATTATTGAACTAAAAAACCCAGTTTCAAGAAACTGGGTTGGTATATTTATGGTAATTAATTTGTATTCTAATCTAGAAAACCCATGAGACTTTGAGAATCATCAATAATATTTGATGCCATTGGACGGTTCCCAAACACTGAGTAGCTTTCAGAAATTACTAGTGAACTAGAAGCAATTGGACGAATCCCAGAAACGTTCATTTCTTCAACGACTTGAATGGTGTTAGCGCCGATTGGACGGATTCCCATAGCGTTATACGTTTCTACTACTTCCAGACTACTGGTACTAATAGGACGAACTCCAGCAATTGAGACTGTCTCAGCAACTTGTAAGTCACTGCTAGCAATTGGACGAACTCCAGCAATGGCAAGCGTCCCACTATTTTCATGCGTTGGTAAATCAGTACCTGGCTCTTTTTGATCTTGATTCAAGTTATCACCTTGGTTTTTTTCAACTTCCACTTTTGTTTCTCCTTTGAGCTTGGCACGTCTCTGGCGAGGACTAACTGCTTGGCCATTGCTGCTAACGCTCATAATTAAACACCTCTGGTTTATTAATTGAATTTTACAATAATTAAGAAAAAATAAAATTTTTTCCTATATTATGTAAAGTTTAACCTTAAAAGGATGCTTTAAAAGTATTGAGCGAATTATACCAACTCTCAAAAATCCAGCAACAGATTCAAAGTGTGGAAAACTAGATTCAATCCGGCCTTCTTAATTCCGAATTACGTAGCTTGCTTCTCGCCTTTGGCGAGTACTACGAATTATGATTTGGCATTAGATTAAGACGCTGCCAAAAAAGTGAGGGGTCTTACCCCTCTAGAATAAGGCATTAAGTTGACTTTTTACCGCATAGCAACCCAAATCGAACTAACCCACGCTCATAACCACGGCGCATCAATCCGAGTGATAATGCCCCTTGAATAGTAGTCCAACCTGCATTCAGTAAGCCCCAAAGTGCTTGGGGAGTGAACGCCGAATCAATTACTACATTCCAAAATGGGGCAACAGCGGTTGACCAATCAGCAGTGCGGAGATTATTTAATGGTAGTTGACGAGCGATCGCTTCATAAGCTGGCAACGAAATTACATAAGGCAAACAATACACCCGATAAATATCTTCTAAGTGTTTTTGTTCATCTGCCGTTAATGGTGAATTATCAGTAGGTCGATGACACCAAGTCACCATAATTAAAGTTCCACTAGGTTTTAGCACCCGATAGCATTCTTGTAAAAACTTGGTTTTGTCTGGCATGTGTTCGCCACTTTCTAAAGACCAAACTAAGTCAAAAGAATTATCCGCAAAGGGCATTGCTTGAGCGTCCGCGACTTGAAACTCACTTCTAGCACTTAAACCAGCTTCTTGGGCACGTTGTGTAGCTCTAGCGGCTTGCACTGGACTTAAAGTAATTCCCGTAGCTTTAGCATTAAATTTATTGGCTAGGTACAGAGAACTCCCCCCAATGCCACAACCGACATCTAAAATGTTGTCTGCTGTTTGCACTCCTGCCCAATCGAGCAATTCTTCGATTAAATCAATTTGAGCCTGACGGCGGTCTTTTTTTTGGCTACCATCTACCCCGTAGTAGCCATGATGCATGTGTTCGCCCCAAACTTGCTCCCATAGCCCAGAGGAAGCATCGTAAAATTGCTGTATTTGCTGGTAAAGTGTTGCACTCATGAATCAAGCAGTGTTAAGACAAAGCAGAATTTAAATAAACATACTCGTAGGCTACCATGTGTGTTTTTAATTAAATAAGGATGTTTTTATTTCCAGAAGGATCAATGGGGTTGTTCCTCGCTGGAAAATTGATCAAAATTATCTGAATTTATGACTGTCTCTCGCACAATTTGTCTGGGATTTCTGACTGTCATCGCTGTAGGAACCATTCTACTGATGATGCCTTTTTCGACTAGTAATGGGACTTGGAACGACCCAATTGTAGCGCTATTCACTTCAACTTCCGCAGTTTGCGTCACAGGTTTGGCTGTAGTTGATACTGGTACGGATTTTTCTTTTTGGGGTCAGTTATTTATTTTGCTACTAGCTCAAATTGGTGGCTTGGGCTATATGACAACTACCACCTTTCTAATTACCCTTGTCGGGCGTAAGTTTAACCTGCGACAAAAAATAGCGATTCAACAAGCTTTAGACCGACCGGGAATGAGTAACAGCACCCAAGTTATTCGTTCAATTATTGCCACAACTCTAATTTTTGAAATTACAGGCACATTTTTACTTTTACCTGCATTTGTTCCCGATCATGGATGGAATCAAGGTTTATGGTTAGCGATTTTTCATAGTGTTTCTGCTTGGAATAATGCTGGTTTTAGTTTATTTAAAGATAGTCTAGTCGGTTATCAAACATCTACTTTAGTGGTTTTAACTATTACTTTTTTAATAATTTTTGGAGGAATTGGTTATCAAGTAATTTTAGAAACATATCTTTGGGTACGCGATCGCTTGCTTAAAAGAAGCACAAATTTGATATTTTCCTTAGACTTTAAAGTTGCTACTAGCACAACTTTAATACTTTTATTATTAGGAACAATTGCATTTTTCTTTATAGAGACAAGAAATAATGAAACATTTGGCTTACTCAATTTTCGAGGACAGATGTTGTTAGCTTGGTTCCAATCAGTAACTCCTAGAACTGCTGGTTTTAACACTATTGATATTGGCAGAATGACTACTGCTGGTCTATTTATTACAATTGCCATGATGTTTATTGGTGCCAGCCCTGGCGGGACTGGAGGAGGAATGAAAACTACAACACTGAGAGTTCTTACTAGTTGCACAAAAACAATCCTCCAAGGAAAAGAAGAAGTTTTGTTATATGAACGAAAAGTAGCAGTATCTTTAATTTTAAAAGCTGTTGGTGTTGTCGTAGGTTCTGTAGCTTTGGTAATTTTTTCGACAATTTTAATTGCTCTGACAGATCCCACATTAGATTTTATTCAAATTTTGTTTGAAGTAGTATCAGCCTTCGCCACGGTAGGTCTTTCTACAGGCATTACAGGAAGCGTTTCCATCGCAGCAAAACTGATTTTAATTGTCACAATGTATGTAGGACGTGTAGGAGTTTTACTATTGATGGCTGCTGTATTGGGAGATCCTCGCCCCACTAGAATCCACTATCCTGAAGAAAATCTACTTGTGGGCTAGGCAATAGGGAATAGGCAATTAGATAATAAAGAGAATAACTGATGATTAATACCCAAGGAGCAATTATTAGTGACTATTACCTAAACTGATAAAATATAAATCAGTAGGCAAAAAATAAAGTTTTTAATAATCCGGTCTAATTGTTTTTTGCCCTAAACACAGGGAGTAATAATAAGGATAATAACTGTGAACCTGTCATCATTAGGTTTTTTTCGCAGTTTGCGTAGAGATAACCACCAATTTGCTGTAATTGGGTTAGGGCGTTTCGGGAGATCCGTATGTTCAACACTGCACCAATTGGGTTATCAAGTTCTAGCAACAGATATTGAGGAAAAACGCGTATCTGAAGCTTTGAATGATGAGATAGTTGGTCATGCTTTACAACTAGACTCAACCGAATCAGGTGCGCTCAAAGAAGCTGGAATTTTTGAATTTGATACGGTAATCATCGCGATTGGCAACTATATTCAAGAAAGTATTATCACTACCTTGAATGTTAAAGAAGGTGGTGTACCTCATGTAGTTGCTAAAGCTTCTAGCGAAGTTCACCGAAAGTTATTAAAACGAGTAGGAGCAGACCATGTGGTTTTCCCTGAATATGAGGCAGGTTGTGCTTTAGCGCGAACACTCACCAAACCATCTATTTTAGACCGATTTGACCTCGACCCAGATCACAGTATTGTGGAGTTAATTGTACCGGATGAATTTCATGGCAAAACGGTTGCTGAACTGCAAATTCGTAATCGTTATGGTTTGAATTTGCTAGCTGTAAGTCAAGATGGCAAATTTAAGATTAATCCTGAAGCAACCAAGCGGCTAGAACGTGGTTCGGCAATGGTAGTGATTGGCTGCAACAAAGATATTAATCGTTTGCCGATTTAAAATAAAAGAGTTGAGAGTTATCAGTTATTACTATTTAAGTACTAACAGTTTACTCTTAACTCTAAAACAACGGATTTAATGACAATAATTTTAACTATGAACTACCGAAATTTGATCACAATTGAACCCAACAAACGTGGTGGAAAACCTTGTGTACGTAGTTTAAGAATTACGGTTGACGAAGTGCTTGAGTACCTAGCTTCCGATATGAGCGAAGCGGAAATTCTCGACGATTTCCCTGATCTGACGCGAGAAGATTTAAAAGCTTGCATTGCTTATGCTGCCGACCGTGAGCTTCGAGTTATGATCGCTCCATTGTCCGCATGAAATTACTTTTTAATGAAAACTTATGGTCATCTCAGCATCTCGAAGGGAACGGGTTGATTTCGCAACTGATTGTTCCATGCTGAAGCCTGATCAGCAAATGAAAGTATGGATAAGAACAAAATACCCACACTCTAACATCTATACCTTTTTTATTGACCTGGACTCATGGAAGTAGGCTGTGGTTCACTAGAAATTGGTACAATGCTAGGTTTAACAGGTATTTCTGGTTGATTTGGCATTTGTTGCTCAGGTGTCATTACATTATCTGTAGGATTTACAGTCTGGGCTTGGGGTTGCTGCTGTTGTGTTTTTTGGACAATTTGCTGCATTAATTGCTCAATTTTCTCAGCTTGCTCGGTGTTACCTTGCTCACGATACTCGTTGCGGGCGCGTTTTAATACACCATTGGCTTTCTTGAAATCGCCTTGATTATATAAAGTTACTCCTAAGTTATAGTAAGCTGAGGCATTCTTAGGATTTTGGCGAATGGCTTGCTGATAAGCAGAAATAGCCCCAGCTGCTTGACCTTGAATTGCCATTAAACTTGCCATATTGTTATAGGCTATGGCATTTTTAGGATCTAATTGTAAGGTTTGCCGATAAGCAGCGATCGCAGGTTCTAGTTGACCTTGTTCTTGGAGGGCGATCGCTAAGTTAAAATAAGCGTTGCTATTGCTGCTATCTAAATTAATTGCTTGCTCGTATGCAGCGATCGCCTCTTGTGGTTGTGCTACTTCATACAAAGCTAGCCCCAAATTATACTGGGCTGCGGCTCTCATCGGATCTATGACTAAAGCTTGGCGATAAGCAGTAATTGCGGCTTCTTTTTGTCCTTGTTGGTGCAATACTAACCCCAAATTATAATAAGCTTCACCGAGATTAGGATTAATTCTAATTGCCTCTCCATATTCTTGCATCGCTACATCCAGACGATTTTGCATCAGCATAATATTACCCAAGTAATTCCGTGCCATTGCTAGGGTAGAGTCTTGCTGCAATGCTTGCCGAAAAGCATGTTCTGCACCTTGTAAATCGTTGCGGTTATAACGGGTAACTCCTTGTTGATAAAGGCTGGCTGCTGCTAAATTCTGCGAGATGGGAGTTTGTGCCAGTAGTTTGCTTCCTGGTAAACTTGTGAATGTTGGTGCAGCCAACACCAAAAATGCAGAAGTTGCACAGAGAAATCCCAGATGCGGCTTCTGCCCATTTGCCAATGTAGGAAAGCAGCGAAACCACTGACAAAATTGATGCTGTTTATACATAAATGGTAACTCTGTACTTATTGTTAGATCCTTATAAGTCAGAGTACCCACAACAAAATTAAAAGTTAAAAATTAAAAATTAAAAATTCTTAACTTTTACATCTGACGGCAAAATTAGCATGGCATCACCGAAAGAATAAAAACGATATCCTGAGGCGATCGCTGCTTGGTATATATTTAACAAGCGTTGTCTGCCAATCAAGGCGCTCACCAGCATTAGTAAACTAGAACGTGGCAGGTGAAAATTAGTAATTAAACCATCTACTACCCGCCATTGATAGCCGGGGTAAATAAACAAATCTGTCTTACCACAAAATGCTTGTAAATTTCCTGATTTAGCCGCCCCTTCCAATGCCCTGACTGCTGTTGTCCCTACAGCGATAATTCGACCACCAGCTGCTTTGGTAGCGCGGATTTGTTCTACCGTTGCGGCGGGAACTTCAATTGATTCTTCATGCATCTGATGGCTAGTTACATCTTCTGCTTCCACAGGACGAAATGTGCCTACACCAACATGTAACGTAATATAAACTTGGTTAATGTTGCGATCGCGCAATTTTTGCAACAACTCTGGTGTAAAATGCAACCCTGCTGTCGGCGCTGCGATCGCTCCTGGTTGTTGGGCATAAACTGTTTGATATTGTTCATCAGCCGCGACTGAGGTGGTGATATAAGGTGGTAAAGGTATCTCGCCAAATACATCTAAAACCTGTACCAAAGACTTTCCTTCAGGCACATCAAATTGCAACAAACGCCCACTAGTCGCCGCGTCTGTTTCTAAAACTGTAGCCGTTAGTTGGGGAATTGAAGACTGGGCAAGAATCTTTTCTTTTCCTAATCCTCGTGGTTCAAAAATAATTTTCGCTCCTGGTTTGAAACGTTTTCCTGGCTTGACTAAGGCTAACCAGCAGTTATACCGCCTTTCTTCCAACAGCAACACTTCTATTTCTGCACCAGTTGATTTATGTCCATACAGTCGGGCTGGAATAACTTTTGTATCATTCATGATCAGCAAATCACCAGGACGCAGTAGTGTTGGTAAGTCACGAAAAATGTGATTTTGAGATGCTGTTTCGTTACCTGTAGTGAGAGAATTTACCACTAATAACCGCGAACTATCTCTAGGAAATGCGGGATTTTGGGCAATAAGTGCGGTTGGTAGTTCATAGTCATACCCAGCTAATGACCTATCTAAATTTAGATCTTGTGCCTCTGAGAGAGAGGACTGATGTAAATCAACGTGTGATATTTGTGGCTCCATTTAAATTCATACTGACTTCAATAATTTAATTCAATTTCATAGAAAGCGGCGAGAAATTCCCGCAGCGCTGCCGACGCTCGTCGCTCACGCTACGCTAACACCATGCCCTGTTCCCCATGCTCAAAAACTCCATACCCTTTTGAATAGAGTTTTTATTTAATTTCATCTTGAGACTATAAGATTGATACTATTAGGTAACACTGAAATATCAAGATAAAAATTGGGTAAACCTCCCTATACAAAAACGGGGGCATTTACCCTACCGGGAACAGCGATCTATTGACGAATATAGAGATGTAGGATTGGTTTTGATCCCAAACACCAACATG
The DNA here is from genome assembly GCF_029953635.1 of Halotia branconii CENA392. NCBI lineage: Bacteria > Bacillati > Cyanobacteriota > Cyanophyceae > Nostocales > Nodulariaceae > Halotia > Halotia branconii. The sequence continues at coordinate 1,991,051 of NZ_CP124543.1, forward strand.
GAATACTTGTATTATCTGGCAAATGCCAGTCTAACTCTGAGAATCGTTCAGCATTTACATACCAGACCTCAAACACCTGTTTCGTTCGTCACCGTGATTCATCAGATTGATGGTTGGGTGGTTAGGATCAAACTCAAAGGTCAAGTCTCGCCCCAAGAGGATGGCGATTTTCGGGCTTTTCTAAATGAATTAGGAATTAGCTATGAGCCGCCAATGCGCGTGCAAATGGCACTTTGGAGTTTGGAAGCGGGACAATGCCCTGTAGACGTGATGCGCCGCTACCAAGTAGCAATAGTTTCCCACGGTAACCCAGAGAGAGAAGAAATTGAAGCTTTCCGGCAACAGTTTGTCAGAGGACTGGGTTATTGTCCAGAAACATTAGCGTGATCACTTTTGGTTTGAACATTGCTGGTAATTGGTAATAGGGATATTGCTCCATTACCAATTACCAATAACTATTATCAGCTATCAATTGCAGAGTCGAAAGCTGCGGGAATATATTCTTGAAGATAAAATTGATATCCTGCGACTGATGCGCTAATAAGGGCTTGGCGAGAAGCTGTAAGCTGCGATCGCTGTTTTAATATTCGCTGACAATATACAATAGCAACATCAAAGCGACAGGCATAATTTGCCATCTGAGGATATTGAGCTAAAAATATTCCAGCCGTGCGCGAAAGTTTGGCTTGTTTTTGCAGAGTAATTGCACTTCTACCCCCTGCGTCCCAATTGCTGGAACTACGGGTTTTAACTTCGACAAACGCTAAGGTTGAATATTGAGTAGAGATAGGATTAATTGTATCTTTAACAGACTTGCAGTCATGATGTTGAGCAATAATATCAATTTCTCCCCATCGGCAACTAAAGCGACGGTGTAAAATCACCCAATCTGTAGATTCTAACCATTGTGCAACTAGGTCTTCTCCTAATTGACCAATATCGTCATAATGAGATGGAGGAAGATTCGCCATTGGCTAAAAGTAGCATGAATTTTAGATTAAGCAATCGGATATGGGCAAGCTTACTCAGTTTATTGCTTTGGGGAGTATTTGGCATCACAGCAACTTTCGGTTGTGTTCCCACAGCTTTTGCCCTGGAATATAACAAAGAAATTTTGGTACAGGCTGATTTTTCAGGACGTGATTTAACAGATTCTAGTTTTACTAAAGCTAATCTCCGTCAGAGTAACTTCAGTCATGCCAACTTGAGTGGTGTAAGCTTTTTTGCAGCAAACTTAGAGTCGGCAAATTTAGAGGAAGTAAATCTCACATACGCTACTTTAGACTCAGCCCGTCTCATTAAAGCAAATTTAACAAATGCTGTTTTGGAAGGTGCGTTTGCGGCTAATGCTAAATTTGATGGTGCAATTATTGATGGAGCAGATTTTACTGATGTGCTGCTGCGTCAAGATGAGCAAAAAAAATTGTGCCAAGTCGCCAAAGGTACTAATCCAACTACAGGAAGAGACACGCGAGATACTTTGTTTTGTCGGTAGTCCGCAATTGGGCTAGCAGAGGGGAAAGATTCTCTCCCTTGCGCCCTGTCCCCTGCACCCCTACTAAGTCTACACAGCAATATTAAGTTGGTGAACTACTAGTTGTTGGTGGTTCGCCAAATCTCCTGGCTTTACCACCAGTCCACAATGAAAAAAAATCAATCCCTAACATCTAACCTTTAGAGGATGAACAATAAGTTAGTAAATCTTAAGCTAAATTGTCGTTAACAAATTACGGGAAACATTTACTAGATTGGCTAAAGTTTGTCAGACTGCGATCGCTATGTTAATATCAAGTCTATATTAGGCATTTGTCTATTTAATTAGATAGAAAAGCTAAACAAGCCAAATCAAGCACTACAGCAGTTAGTAGCCACAAAGTTTAAGTTTGCTGAAGAATCACGAAAAATATGCCTGATTATAAGCCTGGTAAAGTAGTGGTATTGTTTGGTAATTTTCCCCTTAGTATTCGTGTGCCTGCTGCCCCACGAGATGAGCAATTGACTTTCTTGCGCGATCGCATTATCTTTCATGCTAATAATCTTCTTGAATACGGATTATGGGATGAACCCCTGACTGATATGGAACTTGATCAAATTATGTCAGATGTAGAAATCAAATCGGCGTTTATGCCAGATTTTTGTAGTGTATTGTCTTGGTTAGGAGATCCATTACGGATATTTAACAAAAATTAGTTAAAATTTTATTTACTAAAAGATATCTGCAATTAAGGTGATGATGTTGTTGATTTCATAGCCTTGCTTATGACTTACGCGCAGACTACGGTTTTACGTCATCACGTTCGCTTTTAGCGTTCCCGCAGGGTGCAAAGCGTAAAGCCTACGGCATAGCTACGCTCAGCATGAAGTGTCTTTGCAGGGTAGTAATCACAAAAACCTAGTTTTTCGTTATGAGTGCGTAAGTCTTATGTTTTGAAATCACCAGCATTTACCATAATGCTACTTGTTGCTTAACTTCTACAAGATCTAAATAGTCTCTAGCAAAAGCTTTTCGCAGAAGTGGATGAGGAATAAACTGATCATACTTTTGAATTTCTGGTGCTTCTGAGGAACTTACCAAATCTTCAGGCGCGATTCTTTGTTCACATAGTGAAACTATTTCTTGCTGAAAATATGGAAATTTATCTTTACTTAGTTTGACTATTAAATAATAGGGATTTGTCCCACCAATACTATTAATTTCTAAAGATTCACGACAAAAAGAATTGAGTAATCTTTCTAATGTTCGGTAAGCAACCGTACCCATCCAAGGAAAAATGCAGCATTTACCTTTTTCTAACTGCATGATATTTTTTTTATATAATTCAGCAGATTTTGCTAATTGACGAGCTATTTGTAACCGTTGTTGAGCATTATCTTGTAAATAGCTATATTCTACATTTTCTAATAAAATCTGTCGCATTTTTTGCAAAACTTTTGTATGGATAGTACCACTGCCACCACGCCAATAAATAGTAGATTTACCTTCTACCTGCTTTACAGAAACTACTTTTTTTCTAAAATCAACTTCTAAGACTTCCCAGGTTCTTCCTGCCAAGGCAAATTGATTGCCAACAGGAGGCGGCATGGCAATACTACCAATTGCTGTGGTTGCTTGTTTCACTACATATTCTTGGCTGTCTGGGAAAACAGCATAAAATTGAAATTTACCTACAACTTTTTCCCCAGTTAAACCAATCATTAGTTTGCCTTGTTCTGTTTTTTGAAGGTGATCAATATCAATTAAATAGCGTAATAATAACTTAAAATCTTCTGAAGAGATAGCTGCAAATGGTGGCAAATTTAAAACCTGTTTAGCCAAAACCGCAGGTGAAAGTTTTCCTGTTGCTGCTAAAATACTCATTGTTTGATGATAAAGCAAACTAAAGGGATATTTAATTGGATTTATTGGCTCAATCCAACGTTCTTCTAAATAAAGTTGGATAATGGCGATACATTGTAGAAGTTGCCAAGGAATTTGTTCTGGAAAAGGTGCTTCGGATAATGGTTGACTTTCAGCACAGACAAAGCGCATATCAGCAGATTCGCCTCTTCTCCCACTCCGGCCTAACCTTTGTAAAAAACTAGCTACAGAAAGAGGAGATTCTAACTGAATGACTCGCTCTAAATGACCAATATCTATACCTAACTCTAAAGTTAAAGTAGCGGCAGTAACAGCTGGATGATTGGGTTCGCGCATAGCATTTTCAGCAGCTTGTCGCAGACTAGCAGAGATACTGCCATGATGTACATGATAGATATCTGGTAGTGCTTGTTTTGTAGCTGTTTGTCGCAAAGACGCGATGATAGATTCGGTTTGAGTGCGGTTGTTAGCAAAGATTAGACATTTACGATGTTTACTCAGGTTGAAAACATATTGTTCGTATGCTGTTGTCTCAGAATCATCGACTTCATTTGTCAGATAAAAGTGTTCTACAGCCAACTTTATTTGACGTTTTCCTGCTGCAATTGTGGGAGTAGTTACTGGGTTTTCGGTTCCAGAACGCAACCATGCTTCAGCCATTGCATAGTCGCCAAGAGTTGCTGACAAACCAATACGCCGGGGTTGTGTAGATGTCACTTTTGCTAAACGCTGTAATTGACAGATAATTTGACAACCGCGTTCAGAACCCATGAAAGCATGAATTTCATCGATAATTACAAAGCGCAAATCACCAAATAAGCGTATTAGTTCACTATGTTTATTAATTAATAAGCTTTCTAATGATTCTGGTGTGATTTGCAAAATACCTTGGGGATTTTTTAAAAGCTTGCTTTTGCGACTTTGAGCAACATCACCATGCCAATGCCAAACAGGAATATCTGCCGATTTTAGTAAACCGTTGAGGCGTTCAAATTGATCGTTAATTAAAGCTTTAATCGGGCCAATATATAATACACCTATCGTACTGGCGGGTTTTTCATATAATTGGGTAATCACTGGTAAAAAAGCTGCTTCTGTTTTTCCCGCAGCGGTAGCAGCAGCAACTAACAAGTGAGTGTCAGTATCAAATATAACTTGACACGCAGCAAGTTGAGCTGGTCTTAATTCAGTCCAGTTGTGATGATATATATATTCTTGAATGAAGGGTGCAAGTCTGCTGAAAGCATCTCTCATTAATATCGCCGCTTAGTAGAAATGTTATTTTGTCGTCCAGGATAATGGAAAAGCCAGAATACCACAGGAAAATTGAGTTCGCTGTGGTGATTGTTAAACATCTTACTGAAACCGCACCTATTGTTTGATAAAAAAGTGGGTATCAGAGCGATCGCAATCTCTCAAGTTTAAAGGTAACTACAGAGGGCAAATTACTTAGGTTACTCATATTATAGGCTGAAGTATAAATCTGTTAGTCCAGTTTGAGTATTGAGTCAGAAATATTGCGACAGCAACTATGAAAAGGCAAATTTTAGCAATAGCTACATTTTTAACTACAATCAGCGTTACAACCTCCGTCCAAGCAGCAAATTCTGAACAACTGAGACAATTATTAGCAACCAAAGAATGTCAAAACTGTGACTTGAGTGGTGCAGGTTTAGTCATGGCTGATTTATCTGGAGCTAATTTAAGTGGTGCTAATCTTACAGGTGCTAACCTCAGTCGTGCTAATTTAAGCGGCGCTGATTTGCGGGGTGCAAATTTGAGTGGCGCTGGTTTATTTGGCGTTAACCTCAGCGAAGCTAAGTTAAGCGGGGCAAATCTAGCGGGTGCTGATTTAAGAAATACTTATCTCACAAATGCAGAATTTAACAGTGCTTATCTCAGTGGTGCTAACTTTCAAGGTGCAGTAGGTATACCATTGCAAATTGCTACACCAGATGAATTTTATGCCTGGGGCGTAGCAGAGGCACAAAAAGGCAACCAACAACAGGCGATTAATTACTTTAATCAAGCGATCGCAGCTAAACCAGAGTATGCTGGTGCTTATTTAGCCCGCGGTGTAGCTCGTTATCAGATATTTGATCGCCAAGGTGCGTTTCAAGATGCCCAAATTGCTGAAAAACTGTTCACATCCCAAAGCAATGATCCTGGGATTCAAACAGCACAGGCTTTTATGAAAGAATTGCAAACACCCTATAGTGATAAAGTCAGTACTGGTAAACCTAGTTTCTTCGACTTTGTAGGTAGTCTTGGCTCAGTACTGCTGCAATTTCTTCCTTTTTAAATAATGACAACTGACAACTAATTTAATGACTTTATCCAACGAATTGTGGGCAGCAAATCAAGATTTAGCCCAAGCTTGTCTAGAACATCCTTTTGTTCAAGGCATTGCTGACGGTACGCTTGAGCAAACGAAGTTCGCTTACTACGTCGGGCAAGATGCCTTTTTCTTAGAAGCTTTTGCCCGTGCGTATAGCATCGCCGCAGCTAAAGCACCAGACTGGGTAGGTTTCACCACATTTCATCACTTAGCTGCTGGAGTTTTAGAAGAACTGCGGTTGCATGAAAGTTATGCTTTACGATGGGGAGTTAATTTGCAATCTGTAGAACCTGGAACTGCTACCCGTCGCTATACTGATTTTTTGTTAGCTACTGCTTGGGGTGGGGATGTAGGTGTAACAGCTGCGGCAATGTCTCCTTGTATGAGTCTTTATGCTTTTTTAGGAGAACAATTGGCTAGTAATGGCATTCCTAATCATCAGTATGCCGACTGGATTAGTACTTACAGCAGTCAAGATTTTCAGCCGTTGTCACAGCAATTAGCAAGTTTGGTTGATAACTATGCTACAGCTAATACCTTAGTTTGCTCAACATACCGTTATGCTATGTTCTGCGAACGTGACTTTTTCCAAGCTGCATGGTTGTTGTAGGAATCTGTTTGAAATTGAATTTTTGGCGTTGCATAATTGCAGGACGATTTACCGGGCTACGCCTCGCTTCTCTACGAGACGTATGTAGCGACTGTCTTCAAAGTCGCTACACAGATTCTTTTTCAAGTGTTGTGATTCGTGCAGCGTCGCCCGATAAAGGTTTGGGTAACACTTGTGAGAAATACGGATGAAATTGTTGTCTTATTTACTTGACTTAATATTAATAGCCAACCGCTTTTTCTTTAGCCAAATCCCTAATAAAATTGCAACTGCTATTCCTCCAATATCTGATGGTTCTGGTACAGGCTTAACACTTACAGTATCCAAGTATAAAAATGTGCGTCTATCTATAGATCCAAACTTTAACTCTGTGGATGATGTGTCTGCTGTGAAATTGAACTTATATGGTGTATACGGTTGAAAATTAATATTCTTTTGATCGAAAATCTTATTTCCACCTACAAATGTTTGGAACTGATTATCAAGAAGGTCAGGTTCCTCAGCTGTAGATGCTAAAAAGTAACTCAGTTCGTATTCTTGACCAGCTTTTGTAGAAAGCGTCTGTGATATGAAGCTGAGGTCTTTAAATCCACTAAGTACTAAGCCTTGATTATTACTTTGAGGAAAATTGCTAATTCTAGTCCCTGATGTATCTATCGGATCGCCAGACTTAGTCCATCCTGTAATATTAGGATTTGGAGCGGTGGTATCGTTAGGATCTACGAGGGGGTCAAGTTCAAATCCTCCATTAAAAACAATGTCACTAGGATCTACAACCCAGTCATGATCGTAATTTGCTTGCGCTACTGGAATATAAGTACCAGTAATCACAACAGTACTAGTAATGGTAGTAATAAAACCAAAAGCAATTATTGAAAGTTTTTTAGTTAACTTCATGAAACTTGACTCCAAAATAATTCCAATTTACAGCAATCAAAACAAGTTGATAGTTACATCTATGCTGGCTCTAAGTAATGTCAATAAAGCTGAAATTTGACTCTGGTTTATAAGAGTTTGCTATTGATATAAATAATGATTCATATACTCAAGACAATCTCTCTATGAACTCATAATGGAGTTTTTTTAGTTAGATGAATTTCAGTGGCATTCTCGACACTATAGAGCCAGACAAGAGAAATCTATGGTTTAGTCATCCTGCGATAGTTTTATCCTTAAGGTTCAGGTACAGATTTGACACTCACATCATCCAAGTATAAAAACGCATACTTGACTTTCCAACCAAACTTTATCTCTGTAGATTCTCCTTTCGCTTTGAAAGATATGGTTGTTAGCGTGTATGGTTGAAAAGCAGTATTTTTATCACTACCAAACTTCTTCCCACCAATAAAAATCTGAAATTTATTTTTCACATCAGGTGCTTCTTCTGTGGATGCGAAATAGTAAGTAAGTTTGTAGTTTTGATCCTTAACTGTAGGGATAGTCTGTGATATGTAGCTAGTCTCAGAAGATCCAATTATTGAACTCAGCGATAACCCTTGATTACCAGTGTTAGGAAAGTTACTGATTCTAATACCCGATATATTAACACCAGGTGTGTCCGCCGGATTGAAAGGCTCAGACTTATTCCATCCCATAACATTAGGATTTGGAGCAGTGGGATCATTAGGATCTACAAGAGGGTCGATTTCAAAGCTTCCGTTCGTAATCAGTTCTGGCCCTTCTGGTTCTGTTTGTGCTACTGATTTATAAGCATTGGTAATCACAGCAGTACTAACTAAGGCAGTGGTCAAACTACAAACAGTAATTGAGAGTTTTTTAGTGAGCTTCACAAGACATGACTCCAAATAGTTTAAAATTCACGACAACGACTACTTGATTTGCTTTGTAGTGATTAAGTAGGCGGAAGAAATCCATAGGTGCCTCTGAAGATATTCTGGGCAGTACTACCACTTAAGTAAGTAGAAAAAGTCTGTGCTGCTGTGCGATTTGTACCTGTACTTCTGGTGAGTATACCCAGTGGATAGACAATAGTCTCGCTGTCTGAGGTAAGGGCAGTTTCTACAACTCTTACCTTATTGGAAATAAGAGCATCAGTGGTATAAACAAAACCTGCGTCAATATTATTAACACCGTTGAGAGTTTTGTTTTCAACACCAGTTAAAACGGCACGTACATTGCTTCCGAGAACCAATTTGGACTGGACAGTATTGAAAATACCCCGTTTAGTGAGAACTTGTTTGGCATAATCCCCTGCTGGTACAACTGGCGGAGTACCTGTATAGTCACCTATGGCAACTTTCCTAATATTGGTGTTGGTCAAACCACTGATGTTCTTGAGAGCAGCACTACCAGGACTAGGAGATGTCGTGGGAGCAATCAAAACAAGACGATTTCTGACAACATTCTTACGGCTACCTGAAACCAATTTACCCTGACTCTGCAAAGCATCTATTTGGTCGTTGGCAGCAGAAATGAAAATATCTGCTGTACCTCCGCTTTGTATTTGCTGATACAAAGTACCAGAAGCACCGAATGTATAAGTAATGGTAATACCTGGATTAGCATTTTGAAACTGAGTTTTAATGCTGTTTAGCGCATTTGTTAAGCTGACAGCCGCATATACGTTAACGTTGGTTGCAGATGTGGCTGGTGATAAATTGACAAACTGCAAACCTATTACCAGCATCATGCTGGTAACTGCCGTCGTAACCCAAGCAATAAGTCTTCTTCTGTTCATAAGTTTGAGAAAAATGTTACCTGCGATCTCATCATTCGCATAATCAATCCTGGAAACAAATAACCATCAGAATTTGTTATTTTCCAGTAGGATTACGTAAAAAGAGGGTAAAACGAATAGAATGATGAAAGTTTACCAGTAATATTGGTAATTTTCAACTATTTTGGTAATAAAAGCCTGACAAATTGGAAGACTGGGTAGTCTCTTGACATGGCGATCGCTCTGATTTAAACGTACACATTAGACTTGGAAGCGTTGCAGATAAAGCTTTATGACAATAGTTTTGATAAAAACTACTTGTTGACATCTCTGGTGTAATGTAAGTCAACTATTACCAATTAATTACCAACTAAGGCGAAAGTTCTACTGTGCTGCATAGGCATGAGAAAATCAGGTAATACAATCGCAACAGTTGCGATGATGGCAGGGAAAGAAAAACATGTCAGACAATTTGAGAAGCCAAGTTGTAACACAAGGAGTGCAGCGATCGCCGAATCGAGCTATGCTGCGTGCAGTTGGTTTTAAAGATCAAGATTTCAACAAAGCCATTGTGGGCATTGCCAATGGTTACAGCACGATTACCCCGTGCAATATGGGAATTAATCAACTGGCACAAAGGGCAGAAATTGGCATTAGAAATGCTGGGGCGATGCCGCAAATATTCGGCACAATTACGATTAGTGATGGCATTTCGATGGGTACTGAAGGGATGAAATATTCCCTAGTATCAAGGGAAGTGATTGCTGACTCCATAGAAACTGCCTGTACTGGACAAAGCATGGATGGTGTGCTGGCTATTGGTGGTTGCGATAAGAATATGCCAGGGGCAATGATTGCGATCGCTCGGATGAATATTCCGGCTATCTTTGTTTACGGTGGCACAATTAAACCCGGACAATACAACGGACGAGATTTAACTGTCGTTAGTGCTTTTGAAGCAGTCGGTCAACACAGCGCTGGTAAAATTGACGACGATGAACTTTTAGAAGTTGAACGTCGGGCTTGTCCTGGTGCTGGTTCTTGTGGTGGTATGTTTACAGCTAACACCATGTCTTCGGCTTTTGAGGCGTTGGGGATGAGTTTACCTTATTCTTCCACAATGGCAGCGGAAGATGCAGAAAAAGCTGATAGTACCGAAAAATCAGCATTTGTCTTAGTCGAAGCCATCAAGAAGCAAATTTTACCTCGCCAAATTATTACGCGTAAATCTATAGAAAATGCCATTTCTGTAATTATGGCTGTGGGTGGTTCTACAAATGCAGTATTGCATTTTTTGGCGATCGCTCGCGCAGTTGGTGTAAAACTAACTTTAGACGACTTTGAAACTATCCGCGCTCGTGTTCCTGTTTTGGGCGATTTAAAACCTAGTGGACGGTATGTAGCGACTGATTTACACAAAGCTGGTGGTATTCCCCAAGTAATGAAAATGCTACTTGTGCATGATTTATTACATGCAGATGCCTTAACTATTAGTGGTCAAACAATTGCCGAAGTTTTAGCAGACATCCCAGCAGAACCACCTTCTAATCAAGATGTAATTCGTACTTGGCATAACCCAATGTATGCTCAAGGACACCTAGCCATTCTCAAGGGTAATTTAGCAACAGAAGGTGCTGTCGCCAAAATTACCGGAGTCAAAAAGCCAGTAATTACCGGCCCTGCACGAGTGTTTGAATCGGAAGAAGCCTGTTTAGAGGCAATTTTGGCAGGTAAAATCCAAGCTGGTGATATTTTGGTCATCCGTTATGAAGGGCCAAAAGGTGGGCCAGGGATGCGAGAAATGTTGGCTCCCACCTCAGCAATTATCGGTGCGGGTTTAGGCGATTCTGTAGGATTAATTACAGACGGGAGATTTTCTGGTGGTACTTACGGTATGGTAGTGGGTCACGTTGCCCCAGAAGCAGCTGTTGGCGGTGCGATCGCTTTGGTAGAAGAAGGCGATAGTATTACCATTGATGCACCAGCTCGTAAATTACAGTTAGATATATCTGACGCAGAATTAGCCCGCCGCCGCGCCAATTGGCAACCACCCGCACCGCGTTACACTAAAGGCGTACTGGCAAAATATGCCAAGTTAGTATCATCTAGTAGTCTTGGCGCTGTCACAGATTTGGATTTGTTTAACGATTAGTTATGAGCTAAAAATTTTTGATAAATTGTTCTGAGAATATAAATAACTGGCTCTATAAATAGAGCCAGCTTTTCTTAAAAATTTTAAATTGATGTAGTTGTCAATCATTACCAAAATTACTACTTACAATCCTCGCAATTCCACTCAAATTTTAAACTCTAACAAATGGACTATTTACCATTAATCTCTTGCCTTTACTATTGACTATATTTGGTAAAGCCGTAGCAGCTCACAATCAAATTTTAGAGCATTTAACTTCAGAGAACGTCAGCAAGATCCTACAAAAGATATTCTCAGTTTTCTAAGTCGGTGAAATAAAATCGAACTATGTAAATAAAAGTAAATAAGGCTCAAACTCTTTTTCCCCCTGCTCTTGGTCACTGAGCGACTTGTACTGAGCGTCCTTCGACTTCGCTCAGGAACCATAGTCGAAGTGAGCCGAAGTGCTGCCCCCTGCTTTATTCCAACGATAATTATTGACATCAACCTACTTAATCTATGACACCTCAAGTAGACATACATTTGCCTGATGAAGTGTTACAACGCTGGCAAAATATCAAAGATTTTGTCGGCGAAAATGTGGATTCTTTAACAAACTCAGCACAACAAGTTAGAGAGTCTTTGAGGGAAACAACAACTACAACCCTTGAGCAAAGTTGGCAAACAGCTGAGCAAGTTAAGAATACAACATCAGGAGTAGTTCAAAGTGCAATCGTTGCTTCTTTTGATGATTGGTTGATACAACATCCTGCATTTTTGCAGTTATTACAAATATTAGGTTGGGCTGCTAATCATCCAATTATCAGTTTAGTAATTTTGCTTTTTGGGATTGCTTTAGTTTGGAGCATTATTAAAGCAATTATGCGCTTGATTGAGCAAGCTAGTTGGTCAATACTACAAGTACCTTTGAGATTAATTCAGGTTTTGATTAAAGCGATTGTTTTATCCTTGCTTAAAATTAGTAGTTTTACTATTCAAAAGATTAAAGGTACTCAAACAACTGATAATTTATCTACTAATTCTTTAACAATTTATCAATCTAAGCAGCAAAGATTGGCAGAAATATCTAGCCGTTTAGAAGTAATTAAACAAGAACAAAATGAACTTTTGCAAGAAGCCGCAGACTTGATTAGTTCAGACTCAAACGAGATTAAAATACCAACAATTAAACAGCTAAAAACTGTTGAATCACATCTTGACTAAGTTCGCTAGTAGAACCGGAGGAGACAATACCGCCTTTTTGCATGGCGTAATAGTAATCAGCCTGACGGACAAAGTGTAAGTGTTGTTCTACTAATAAAACAGAAATGCCTGTAGTGGCTACGATGCGACGGACTGCGGCTTCAATTTCTAGGATAATAGACGGTTGAATACCTTCGGTAGGTTCATCTAATACGAGTAATTGAGGTTGTCCCATTAAAGCACGAGCGATCGCTAATTGTTGCTGCTGTCCACCACTCAAATCACCACCCATCCGCGCCAGCATGGTTTTTAACACAGGAAATAAATTAAAAATTTCTTCAGGAATTTCTGCTTTTTTGACTGGTTTACGTCTAGCTTCCAACCCCAGCAGCAAATTTTCTTTGACTGTCAAACGGGGGATAATTTCTCGTCCTTGGGGAACATAACCAATTCCCAACTTTGCTCTTTGGTCTGGAGATTTGGAGTTAATTAATTCTCCAGCAAACTTAATTGTACCGCTGCGGGGTTTAAGTAATCCCATAATGGTTTTAAGTAGGGTTGTTTTACCTACGCCATTACGTCCAATGAGGCAAACCATTTGCCCAGATGGTACGCTTAAATCGACATTGCGAAGAATATGACTTTCACCGTAGTAAACGTTGATGTTAGAGATTTTTAGCATTATAAATTATGTAGATATTAAACTTTAATGCAAAGTCATAAAGAGCAAGATACAGTTTTCATACTTTTGTATAAGATAGGAAAATTCAGAGCTGTTATTGTTATTTATTCATGCTCATTTAACTGTGTAATAATCAGTAGAATTTTGATGAAAATATTTTACTTTACAACGAAAATAACGTCTGTTAATGCACTAAAAGTTTGTGGTTTCCCAGGATAATTAAAATTCATCTTTAAATCTGAAATTTGCTTTGAGCTAAAAGCATCAAGAAAAGTATTTATAGTAGGTGTTAAAAGGTCTAAGTTTCTTTTAAGTTTCCACGAGCTTGAAAAATCATTCGTATCAATTAGTATAAGAAACAAGCGATTTTCTGATCCAAAGCGCATTTCTCCCTGATTCTCATACAACCATTTTGCTAGATTTTTAGGATTTTGTTGAGCTTCATTAACAATTGCCATGTTTTCAGATTTCAACTTATTAAGAACAGATTCAGATGCATTGTCATTTCGATCTCTTAACTTTTCAGTTATTTCATAATATATATTGGGAGCTTTGGCTGTTTTATCAAAGTTAATTGAAAGCTCTTTTGCTTTTTTCTTTAAAAAAGTGAGTTCAACAGGAAGATTCTTTTGCTTCCTTTTTAATTTTAAATATTCTGACGGAAAATAAGTAACCTTTAAATCAAAAGGTATATTTTTGATGAAAAAATCAACACTCTTAATTTGTCCAACAGTAGCTAAAATAGATGGATGCGATTTAAATATATGCTCAATTAAAATACTAGACCAATGGTTATACCAACTATTCAGTACATATCCTTGAACAACTCGATTTATCTCCGTTTCAAACTTAGACATTAATATTTCATAGGATATGATATCTTTCGTTTTCACATAATGACTTACCAAGTATTTATCCAATGAATTTTGATAATCACCTCCCCATTCAAATATTTTCAACTTATATAATTCAGAAACGAGACTTTCCTTATTTAAAGCTCCCAATATTTGTACATTTTTTTCCTTAATATATAAATCTAATTGCTGATGAGACTGAGATAGGTTAGATTGCAAAAGTAGAAATAACTCCTCAAATTGTCCATTTAAACTGCTAGTCTTTAAGACTAATGAATATTTTTTGATAAATTCTGAAACTAATTCTTTTCTTATGATTGATTTAGTTTTTAACCACAATTGACCTGCATAATCCGTATTAAATTCTGTTAAATGTTCGCTGTCATATAATTCTTTCCAGTAAGAAAAATCTTTCATGTCAAATCTTGAAATATCTTCGTCTTATGTTGCCGTTGCTATTTGGGGTACTAAAGTTGACCAGCCTGGTATCTTATCAAGAAGTTCCCGCTTATAGCTAATACTACACCCTTTTCTTTTGAGAACAAGAACATAATCTGTTTTCATTCCACCTTTTCTATTGTCTTGCACTACTGAGTTTGCAGAATATTCCATAGGAAAAGCCCCAATAAATTGCAAATCAGAATTATTTTCAAGTATTTCTAAGAATTTCCAACTTTCTTGATCGCGGGCATTGAAGTATATTAAAAACGTTCCATCGTCAGTAAGAATACGACTAGATTCCCCTATAAAGGATTTCATCTTTTCTATATACTTGCTCTTCTTTTTATTTCTCTCTTTGGCGTTAGAAATAATTATTTCTTTTTCAAAATTAACATCTTTATTTAAAATAGAATTCCATATTTCACTTAATTCAAGGTATGGAATTCGATCACTATGTGGTGGGTCAGTGCAAATCATTTTTATAGATTTTTCTGGTATTTTTTGCATTACATCTATACAATCATCATTAATAATTAATGCTCCTTGTCTACTTTTTAATAGCGCACTTATTGATTCATGTCTAAGATATTTATGTTCACTAATATCAACTAATGCTTTATAGAGTTTTTTAGCTCTACTCTCAAAACAGTTCCAAACATTAATCTCAAAGTGTAATTCTGGTCTCCAGTAGCCGATTACCCAACTGCCGACCTCTATTTTGTTAGAAATTTGATTCTTTGTTTTTCCTCGATTGGTGATTGCAAATACCATAGATGACATTTGCCCTGATGAAGAAGTAAGAGTTAATAATAAAGCTTTTTGAATTGTATCTGGAAATAATTTAATTTCATCCAGTATTAAATCAATATTATGCAAAGCTCTACGAGTAAACAAATCGTAGATAGACATTTGATTACTTGAGTTAATTCTTGAATTTGTAAAAAAAGTTAGTTTTCTAATGTTACGTGTTGAATATTGAGAAAAGGACTCAATTTTTTCTAAATCGAAGCTTGTTGTTTCCATCTCAATCCTACTTCTACCTACCTTTGGCTTCATCCATACTTTCAAAAGTTCACCACTACTCCATAAATAATGTGATGCTATTTCCCCATTATTAGTCAAATATGTCTTATTTATTTTATATTTAATTTTTGTTTCAATCTCTTGTAGGGCTGATTGAAATACCGAAGCTTTCGGAAGTTCTAACAAGAAGTTGCTATGTTCAATTGCAAAAGGATTAATATCAATTCCAATAAATCTCCTTCTTCGGTATAAACATTCTCTACTGATAAAGCCTGATCCTAAAAATGGATCAAGAACTATATCTGACTCATTTGTATAGTTTTGGATAAAAAAAGTAATACTTTCAGTTGGCTTTTTACCCCAGTATTTATGAAAAGAATACATACCTTTATAGGTATCAGGATTGCTAATATTTTTTATGGTTTTTGCGGTCATATCAAACTCTATATATAAGAACCCTAAATATAGAGTACCATGTCGAGCTTTTGAGATAAAAATTTAGTCTTCTTGTTTTCCTAAATAAACCTCAACCACACGAGAGTCATTTTGAACTTCTTCAAAATCACCTTCACATAGTACCGAACCTTCATGTAGTACCGTGACTTTCCGGGCAATTTGACGTACAAATTCCATATCGTGTTCAATTACTAATATTGAATGACTCTGAGCTAATGTTAAAAGCAATTCGCCAATATTATAGGTTTCTTCATCTGTTAAACCCGCTACCGGTTCATCAACAAGTAATAAATCAGGTGATTGTGCTACTAACATGCCAATTTCTAAACGTTGTTTTTCTCCGTGGGAAAGTAAGCCGGCTGTGATGTCTGCTTTAGGGGTTAAACCAATGGTTTCCAACAAACCTTTAATATTATTCTTTTCAAGATTAGTAGAACTTTTAAACAAGGTAGAAAAAACATTTTTATTTTGGTTACTGGTAATTTCTAGATTTTCGCGTGGCGTTAAATTTAAATAAATGCGGGGTGTTTGAAACTTGCGTCCAATTCCCAACCGTGCGATTTTATATTCAGGTAAAGAACGCAAGTTTTTACCTTTAAATAAAACTCGTCCTACGGTTGGTTGAACTTTCCCGGTAATCACATCTAGAAATGTTGTCTTTCCCGCACCATTCGGTCCGATTACTACCCGCAATTCACCCGCATCCATACTAAAATTTAGCTGGTTTAAAGCTTTAAATCCGTCAAAACTAACAGTTACGTTTTCAGTTTCCAATATTTTGGCGTTCATGTTGCACTTCTGGGTCTTCTTCCAAGGTGGGATATGTAGCAATTTGTTGACGGCGTTGGAAAATAGAAATATTTTGATTACGTAACCATCCTATTAACCCGTCAGGAAGCACTGTTACAACTATTAAAAATAATGCGCCTTGGAAAAATAACCAAATTTCGGCAAATTGTTCACTTAAAAAAGTACGAGCATAATTAACTAACAAAGTTCCTACAATCGCCCCAATTAAAGTAGCACGTCCTCCTACCGCTACCCAAATTACCATTTCAATCGAAAAAGCAATATCCATCGCTCTAGGTGATACAGAACCACTTTGAATAGTATAAAATGCTCCTGCTATGCCAGCGATCGCACCCGAAACTGCAAACACCAACACTTTAAAATCTGTAGGGTCATAGCCAGAAAATCTTACCCGACTTTCATCATCCCGAATCGCTATTAACAATTTCCCAAAGCGCCCACTTGTCAACCAGCGGCAAATTCCGTAAGTAACTGCGAGAAACACCACCGTCAGCGTGTAGAAAATAAACTGTGTTTTGGCATCGCTGACCGTTGCCCCAAACAAAGTTGTAAAATCTATCAGTCCGTTTGTGCCATTAAATAATTTTTGTTGACCATTAAAGAAGTTGAAAAATACAATAGTTCCGGCTTGAGTCAAGATAGAAAAATAAACTCCTTTGATGCGATTGCGGAAAACTAAATATCCCAATAATCCCGCTAATAACCCCGGAATTAGTACCACAGCAACTACAGATATGGGAAACGAATAAAAAGGCTGCCAAAACCAAGGAAGTTCCGTAACCCCATAAAGTCCCATAAAATCAGGTAATTCTCCTTTGGGAACTTGCAACTTCAGGTACATTGCGATCGCATATCCACCCAAACCGAAGAAAATGCCATGTCCCAAACTTAATAAACCAGTATAACCCCAAATCAAATCAATACCCAAAGCCACAATTGCCAAACAGAGAAATCGTCCCAACAAATTCAGACGAAACTCCGACAGTACCAGTGGCATAATGATGATGAGGAAAAGTGCGATCGCAATCACCACCCCCACCTCAATTAACCTTCCTCCCTTCTTCTTCATCTCTGCGTCCTTGGCTTCTTGGCGGTTCGTTCAAACATCAACAGTACGCCCCTTCTGCGGAAAAATCCCCCCAGGCTTCCACTGTAAAAACACAATAATCAACGCAAATACCATCACCTTCGCCATACTCGTCGTCGCAAAAAAAGTAAACAAATCAGCCAACGGCTTCACAGGAGTTAAAAGAAAAGCCAAAGTACCAGAACCAATTAAAAAATTAGCCGTACCAATACCCAACGCAGCTACAATCGTCCCGGCTAAATTGCCCACACCTCCGACGACAACCACCATAAACGTATCAATAATATAATTTTGCCCCGTATTTGGCCCTACAGAACCGAGCAAACTAATCGCACATCCAGCCACACCAGCCAAACCCGAACCCAGCGCAAAAGTAATCGCATCCACTTTTTGAGTTGGGATACCCAAACAAGCACTCATATTGCGGTTTTGGGTGACAGCCCTAATTCTTAATCCCCAACGAGAACGTTGTAAAAATAAATAAATTACCGCCACACAAATAATTGTTAAAGCAATAATAAATAACCTCGCAAAAGGCAATTGCACACCACCCAAAGACATCCCAGATTGTAACCATGTTGGCGCTGTGACATCCACATTTTGAGCGCCAAACCAAGGTTGAGTCACTGCTTGCTGATAAGTTTGGCTCAATAAATTGCCCGTTGTGATTGTTATCCCCAACGATAAAAATAATATTACCGCTACAATTGGGTTACGAACTCTACCCAAATTCGTGCGAGAATTTAAAATCCATAAACCTCCAAAAAAGAATAGAGAAAACAAAACTAAGCAAATCACTAATACCCAATTTACACTGCGGACAAACTGCTGAAAAATCAAACTTACTCCCCAAGTTGCTAATAAAGTTTCTAAAGGTCGTCCATAAAGATAACGAATCACACCTTTTTCTAAAACTAGTCCTACAGTAGCCGTGAACATAAAAGCGATTATTAAAGCCAAAAATATATAAAATTCAAACCACACTCCGCCCAATTGTTTACAGCCATTTTGCACAACAAATGTGGTATAAGCGCCAAACATCATCAATTCGCCATGCGCCATATTGATGACACCCATCAAGCCAAAAATAATAGCTAGTCCCAACGCAGCTATTAATAATACAGCACCAATACTAACACCATTAAATACAGCTTCTAAGAAACCTGTTAACACTTTTTTCGCCAATAGTAATAGTTGTCAGTTGTCAGTTGTCAGTTGTAGGTTGGGTTAAGCACAGCGCAACCCAACATCGATAAAAGTGTTGGGTTTCCTTACGTCAAACCAACCTACGTCTGATTAATGATTTAAACTTTTTTGTACTTACCACCTTTAGCGGGGTCAGTCCAATCACAAGCATATCCCTTAGTTTCTTTCACAAATTGATTCCAAGGAACTGGGTCAACTACTGACGGAGTAGCATAGACAATATCAAATAAACCATCATCCCTGACTTGACCAATTCGCACAATTTTGGATAAGTGATGATTGGCGTTCATTGTCACTTTACCTTCTGGTGCATCTAAAGTTTGACCGGGTGCTGCTGCACGTACTTTCGCTATATCTGTAGTACCAGCTTTTTCTACTGCTTGCTTCCACAAATAAACTGCAATATATGCTGCTTCCATTGGGTCATTTGTAACTCTGTTTTCGCCGTACTCTTTCTTAAAAGCTGCGACAAACTTCTTGTTAGCAGGTGTGTCTACTGTTTGAAAATAATTCCAAGCAGCATAATGATCTTTAAGATACTCTACACCAATTGCTTTAACTTCTTCTTCAGCGATACTTACAGACATAGAAGGATATTTGTCTGGTGTTAATCCAGCCCCTTTCAATTGTTTGAAGAAGGCAACATTACTATCTCCATTTAAAGTGTTGTAAATTACTCCACCGTTAGGCAAAGCTTGCTTTATTTTAGTAATGATTGCTGTAACTTCTGTGTTACCTAGTGGTAAGTAATCCTCTCCGACTGTTTTACCGCCTAATGCTGCTAATTGAGCTTTAATAATTGTGTTAGCAGTCCGAGGAAAAACATAATCAGAGCCAACTAAGAAAAATTCTTTGCCTTTATTTTTTAACAACCAATCAACAGAAGGTTCAATTTGTTGATTTGGTGCAGCGCCAGTATAAAAAATGTTTTTAGAACATTCTTGACCTTCATATTGCACTGGATACCAAAGCATTTGGTCTTTACTTTCAAATACTGGCTTGACGTTCTTACGACTAGCAGAAGTCCAACAACCAAAAACTACAGGAACTTTATCTTGATCAATTAATTTGGTGGCTTTTTCCCTAAAAGTATCCCAGTTAGAAGCACCATCTTCGGTAATTGTTACAATTTGTTTACCTAAAACACCACCATTAGCATTAATTTCTTTGATAGCTAATTTTTCGGCATCAACAACGCTTTTTTCACTAATAGCCATTGTGCCACTGAGAGAGTGCAAAATACCTACCTTGATGGTATTACCACTTGCAGCAGCTACAGGAGAAGCACTAGGAGAGTCTGCTGGTGTGCTAGTAGCCGTTGGAGAGTTATTCACGCAAGCTTTAAGAAAAATAGTGCTACCAAGACTTACAGAACCAGCAATCAAAAACTTCCGGCGGTTAAATCGTCTACCCATAATCTTTTTAAATTTTCCTCTTAAAAATTCATCAGCTAGTTCATAGGATGCTGACAATCTCAACCTTTAGAGTGTGATATTAGTGCGATAATTGACCAACAAAAAGTTATTTTAGATACATTTTGAGGAGTTTAATTAACCAAAGATTAACCAAAGCAATAAAAATTAATATACTAAGTTATTCCCAGTTGTTATTAGATAGCTGAATTATAATTTCATCTGACTTGCCAGTTGCAAAATT
The DNA here is from genome assembly GCF_029953635.1 of Halotia branconii CENA392. Classification (NCBI taxonomy): domain Bacteria; kingdom Bacillati; phylum Cyanobacteriota; class Cyanophyceae; order Nostocales; family Nodulariaceae; genus Halotia; species Halotia branconii. The sequence continues at coordinate 2,011,583 of NZ_CP124543.1, forward strand.
AGCAAAGCGTTCTGCTAAGGCTGGTGTAAACACTAAAGGGTTACTAAATCCAGAAAAAATATGAATGCTTTCAAATCCTGGAATAGCACCAATTAAGGGAAGACTATTGTTACTAAATGCCACTAAGCAATGATGCCAAGTTCCTGGTAAATTTTGCAACGTTGGTAAAACTTGTCCAACACTTTTTTGTAACCACTTTTCACTTTCTTGGGAGTCTATCTCGGCGTAAGGATTTGTAAGAACGCGGCTAATTTGTCCTAAGCGCAAGCTACCATCTAAAAACTGAACTGCACCTGCATCTAAAATTGGCGGTACTAATTCATTCCCTGGTTCATTCCACAATTCATCAATTTGAGTAGATTCAGCTTCTAATTGAAACCGCTGCAAATTAGCCGGCATAACTAAGGTACTTAACTGCAAATCAACAGATGGAGTTTCGATGATTTCTGCGTGGGTGAAATACAGTTTGATAAGAATACCAACTGATTTTAGTAGGGCGCGGCTGAGTCCACCCGCGCAAATCACAACATTAGCGCTGTAGTAATTTGCAATGGTTGTTTTAACGCCGTGTGGTAATAGTTGCAGTACTTGAGTAATCTGCATTTCGCCCCCTATGCGCGTAAAAGCTTGAATGTAGGCTTGGGCTGTTTTTTCTGGGTGAATATGACCATGTTTGACAGTTAAAGCCCCAGATATTGCTTGCGGATTTAGCAGTGGTTCCAACTCACAAGCTGTTTGAACATCGAGTAAACGTGGTGGTGTGGCAAAACGATTATATGAGATGGCAGTTGCTTGGGGGTCAATATCGGCTGCAATGGTGAGTAATAAATCTAATTCTCGAAATTGAATATCAGCGTCTAATTCTTGGGATAAAATGTGGTAGCGATCGCGCGCTTGCTGGCATAATTGGCGAGTCAGTGGTGTAGTTCCAGACCAATAAGCAAGTCCACCATAGCTAAAGCGAGTTGCATTTTGTGGTATTTGATTTTGTTCTAACAACAGTACAGCAAAATCTTTTTTCGCTAGTTCGTAAGCAAGTGCAGCACCTGTAATTCCAGCACCAACAACAATCCAGTCGTAGGTTTTCATACTTTATAATTCAGACTTTCTACTTCATTTAACCCCTTTTCGGTAAAATGACTTGGCAACTCAGCAAAAAACAGCTTAATAATCATGGCTCAAGCTAGTATTGGGATTATTGGTGGTAGCGGTCTATACAAAATGGATGCCCTCAAAGATGTGGAAGAAGTGCAAGTACAAACACCTTTTGGTTCGCCTTCTGATGCTCTGATTTTGGGAACCTTGGATGAAACACGAGTAGCTTTTTTAGCGCGTCATGGTCGCAATCATACTCTGTTACCTTCTGAGTTACCGTTTCGTGCCAATATTCATGCTATGAAGCAAATAGGTGTGGAGTATTTAATCTCAGCTAGTGCCGTAGGTTCTTTAAAGGAAGAAGCTAAACCATTAGATATGGTAGTACCTCATCAGTTTATTGACAGGACGAAAAATCGAATTTCGACATTTTTTGGTGAAGGAATTGTTGCTCACATTGCTTTTGGCGATCCGATTTGTCAAAATTTAGCTAGAGTACTAGCCGATGCGATCGCTTCTCTCAATTTACCAAAAGTGACTCTACATCGTGGTGGTACTTATGTATGCATGGAAGGCCCAGCATTTTCAACCAAAGCAGAATCAAATCTCTATCGCAGTTGGGGTGCAACAGTGATTGGCATGACAAATCTACCAGAGGCGAAGTTAGCCAGAGAAGCAGAAATTGCTTATGCAACTTTAGCGCTAGTGACAGATTATGATTGTTGGCATCCAGATCACGATAGCGTGACAGTGGACATGATAATTGATAATTTACAGCGCAATGCCGTCAATGCTCAAAAGGTAATTCAAGAAACTGTCAAGCGCTTAAGTAAAAATCCCCCGTTTAGCAATGCACATTCCGCTTTGCAACATGCAATTTTGACTCAATTAGACAAAGCACCCAAAGCAAAAAAGGAAAAGTTAGAGTTGTTGTTGCGAAAGTATTTGTAGTGTTGGGCATGGGGCATGGGGCATTGGGCGTTGAGATATACCAGGAAGCAAAAACGTTATTATTCTTGACATCAATGCTCTCAAAAGTTTTTGCTATAACTTACTTAAAATCGCTGCCCTATACCTAAATGCACTCTGCTTTCTCCTTGGTCATTAATACCATAATCAGCCCTAATTAAACCCAAAGGTGAGTCTAAACGTACCCCAGCCCCATAACCAAAACCAGAACCAGATTTACCGCGCACGCCTGCGGGATCTCCCAATACGGTATTGCCAGAGCCTAAATCGGAAGCAAAGTCAGCAAATAATACACCTCCGACTATTGGTATAATGGGGAAGCGGTATTCTGCGGAAGCTAAGACATAACTGCGACCATTGCCTACATCACCAGAGTCGTAACCGCGTACTGAATTGGAACCACCCAAGTTAAAACTTTCATAAGGTGGCAAATCACCAATCACAGTCCCTGCTTGGAGATTCAAGGCAAATACTTGTGGCTGTTGGCTATTAAATAGTTTTACTGGTGTATATTGACTATAATTTGCCTGGAGGCGATTGAGAGAAATATTACCTTGACCAATGGGTACAGATTGTTCTGTACTCAAACTAAGTAATGAACCTTGAGTGGGATTGTTGGGGTTATCTCTTTGGTCTTTGGTGGCGGTGAAAGATACAGTAGTCAAATCATCAATGCCAGTGCCACTTGCAGATAAAGGATTACCTTGGACATCAGTAGGTGTAACATTACCATCGCGATCGCGAATACTGGTGCGAGTATAATTAAATCCTAAAGAAGTATCCCAATTATCAATGGGTCGTTGCAGGCTGATACTTCCGCCAATTTGACCTTCGCGGACTTTATCGCCGTTAGCTAGTTTGATGCTGTCATCAAAAGTTTCTGAGATTTCCCGATGACGAAAGGCATTTACACTATACCCCAAGCGATCGGGATCAGTTGAGCGATAAGGACTAGTAAATCTGGTATCAAATTGAAAATCACGGGTACTCAAACCCAGATTTGCAGACAAAGTATCGTTAGCACCATTAATATTTTGATCTTGATAATTTAAAGTACCTATTAGCCCTTGGTCGGCATTGTAACTACCACCTACGTTAATCGCCCTGGCTCCATATTCTTTGAGTTCATATATCAAATCAACTTTATTGGCATCTCCTTCTAAAGCCACGTTCACAGTTTCAAATAAGCCAGTACTATATAATTTTTGTACGTCTTGCCTAACAGTATCTTCTTGGAAGACTTGACCTGATTTCAGCTGGAGTTGCTGTTGTAAAAAGTCGGTTTTGGTGCGTCCCATTACTGGTTCGCCTTTGCTATCAACGGTTTTACCTTCATCGCTGACAAAGCGGAATTTGACATTACTCACCAAACCTTCAGCTACATTAACGGTGAGGATTCCCTGACGGTTGGGTTTAATAGATAGCACTTTTGCCAGTTTATAACCATTGTCGGTGTACCACTGATTTACTTGTTGTACTGCTTGTTGGAGTCCTGCGGGACTAATGGGTTTACCGACTTGAGATTGAAAAGGTGCTTGAATTACTTGATAGGTAAGTGCTTTAGCCCCAGAAAGTTCTAGCGATCGCACTAGTATTGGTTGTACCTGATACACTACATTTAATCCCGCTGGGGTGCTGCGACTGTTAACGTTAGCACTGGCAAATAAATCAGTTTCTAAAATTGCCGCGACATCTTTTTGCAGCTGGTTTTGACTGGTTTCTCCACCTACTTGGGTTTTAATAATTTTGCGGATAATCTGCTGTAATTCTTCAGTTGCTCCTACTATCTGCACATCAACTGCTGTAACTACTAAGTCGTTTTCAATTACCGGGTTTTTAGGTGAAGATGGGGTAACGGGCGAATTGACTGGAATCTTGGGAGTTAGTTCCAAAGGAGTAGGGGAAAATTGTTGAGCAACTACAATTTCTGGGGATGAGATAGTCTTGACTTGTGTAGGGATTTCTGCGATCGCTGGAACTATGAAGTTTTCAGTTTGTTCATTCTCAGATGTAGTTGTGGCAGTTGCAGCCGTAACTTTTTGAGTGATATTACTAGCTGCTAAAGTAGCTAAAGTAAGAAGTGTAGCAGAAGAAACTCGCATAATATTTAATTCAATAACAAAGAGTTATTCATAGCAAGGTTGACTAACAGAGATAATACTAACTTCCAGCTGCTTTGCCGATTGCTATCCCTATTTATACCTTTTGTTCAAACAGACAATTAATTTCAATGTTTTGTTTCCAGGGCTTACGCACAGACTACGATATTCTCTCTGCGCCTCTGCGCGACGGACACTTTGCTCAAGTCGGCAGAGCCGCCCACGCAAGTGTCCTCCTCTGCGTGATAAAAATCATTCCTCATTTATGCAACCCCGAAAAAAGAAATACTTCCAACTCAGTTCACAAATCGCTCAGTTGGATAATGTACAATTGCGTTCTTTACTTGAAGGTAGTCAGTCGAGTGAATCAAGCACAGGTTGGGGGATGAATCACACCATCCTCCTTGGAGAATCTAAGGTTTTTGTGAAACGTGTTCCGGTGACAAACATCGAATTTGATAACCCTTTTTCTACCAGAAACCTCTATAACCTACCAACTTACTGTAATTACGGCTTCGGTTCTACTGGTTTTGGGGTTTTCCGTGAACTTGTTACCCATATCAAGACAACTAACTGGGTATTGGAGGGGGCGATCGCTAACTTCCCACTGATGTATCATTATCGGATTATGCCGTTTTTTGGACGGCGTGCGGATGTGGATGAGTCACGTCTAAAAGCTTATGTGGAATACTGGGGCAATAGTGAGAACGCCGGGAATTATTTTTTAGATAGAGGAAAGGCTAACTATGAGTTGGTTCTATTTCTAGAGTATATACCGTATGTTCTGGAAACATGGTTGCAGGAAAACCCTAACAAACTTCAGCAACCTCTAAATGACTTACGCACGACGATTGACTTTTTCAGGATGAAGGGAATTATCCACTTCGATGCACATTTTCGCAACGTTCTCACTGATGGTAAGCGGACATATTTGACCGATTTTGGTTTAGTGCTTGATAAGAGTTTTACATTGACTAAAGACGAAAAATCTTTCTTTAAGCAGAACATATTTTATGACTATGGAGAAATCCTGCGAAATCTTAGTCATCTTATTCAACCATCCTATGATTCATGTTTGGAAAACGATAAACGCCAGATTATAGAAACATTTAAGATAAAAGAAGGCTTAAAACCTTATGAACTGCGCTCTATATTACTCGACAACATCGAACAAATACATGCTGATGAAATTATGAAGTTAGATGAGTTCTATGTTGCTAGCATCATTAAATACCGCAGGATCATTACACTGATGCAAAACTTCTTTGCTGATATGTGGGAAAATAATCAAAAGGACACGAAACTTTGTCACGCAGAACTACGACTGTTGCTCAAAGAGACCGGGTTTGTTCCTGGTAATAAAACCTACGGCAGACATTAGTCAAAATGAGCAATGTATCTCGCATATCCCTAGAGCCAAATTGGCAATTACTGGTGTTAAGTAATGGTCATGGTGAAGACATGATTGCTGTGCGGATTTTGGCAGAACTCCAACAACAATCAAATCCACCAGATATCTTTGCTTTACCTTTAGTAGGTGAAGGACGCGCTTACCAAAAGTTGGGTATTCCGTGTATTGGTTCAGTACGCACTATGCCGTCTGGTGGCTTTGTTTATATGGATGGCCGTCAGTTGATGCGAGATGTTCAAGGCGGTTTAGTGCAACTTACCTTGAGTCAAATTCAAGCTGTCCGTCGGTGGGTAAGTTCTCAAAAGCGTTTAGGCAACAAGACGGGTATTTTAGCTGTAGGAGATATTGTACCGCTGTTGTTTGCTACTTTCAGCGGTGCTAACTATGCTTTTGTCGGCACAGCAAAATCAGAATATTATGTGCGGAATGAAGCGGGGCTTTTAGCCAGAAAATCAAAAGCTGCTGATTGGGAAAACTTTTCTGGTTCTATTTACCATCCTTGGGAACGTTGGCTGATGAGTCGTCGCTGTTGTCGGGCAGTGTTCCCTAGAGATTCACTAACTACGGAAATTTTAAAACAGTGGCCTATCCCAGCTTTTGATTTGGGGAATCCGATGATGGACGGTTTGGAAATTACGTCTTCATCTCCAAGATTTTATCGTGCTGATGTCGAGCAGCATGAATTAGCTCGACCCCTAACTTTAACTTTGCTTCCAGGTTCTCGTCCACCAGAAGCATATAAAAATTGGGAAATTATAATTATTGCTGTGTCTGCGTTGATCAATAGTTTACAGGAGAAGGTAGTATTTTTAGCAGCGATCGCTCCTGGTTTAAATTCTAAAATCCTATGCCAAACTCTTCAATCTCAAGACTGGCAATTACATTCAGAATCTCCAGTACCACTTTCTGATCCTAATGCTTTAATTTTTAAACAAAAAGATGCATATTTGTTGTTGACACAACAAGCTTATAACGAATGTTTGCATTGGGGAGATGTAGCGATCGCAATGGCAGGTACAGCTACAGAACAGTTTATCGGTTTAGGTAAACCTGCGATCGCTATTCCTGGTGGTGGTCCCCAATATAACTCTGCCTTTGCAGAAGCTCAAAGTCGTCTTTTAGGCGCTTCTCTAATTTTAATCGAGCAACCAGAACAAATTACGAACGTGCTGCGATCGCTACTCAAAAATCCCGATAATTTGCAAATAATTGCCGAAAACGGTGTACGACGCATGGGTAAACCGGGGGCAGCACGACGCATCGCTGAGTGTCTACAAGAAAGATTGGGCAAGTGGGCATAGGGCATTGGGTATTATTTATCTCCCCCTGCTCCCTGCTCCCTGCTCCCCTGCCTCTTTTAGGCTACTAACCCAGAGCGTAAGGCGCGAACAGCAGCTTGAGTACGATCATCAGCACAGAGTTTATTTAAAATGTTACGGACATGAGTCTTAACTGTACCAACGGTGATATAAAGTTTTTCGGCAATTTGCCCATTACTACACCCAGCAACAATTAATTCCAAGATTTCCAATTCGCGCTGAGTTAAGGGGTAAGTTTCTAAAACTTGCTCATATTCCGTCGCCAGTGCCTCAATCTTGACTGTTTTTGGCTTGTCAGATGCTTGGCTTTCTCCAGGAATACCTTGACGCATCTTCTGTAAAACTACATTAGCGATCGCTGGATCAATCCAGGAGTTACCTTCGTGGGTTGCTTGTATTGCCTCTGTTAACTTATTGATGCTAGTCTCTTTCATGTAATAAGAGTCTGCTCCTGCTGCAAAAGCGGCAAGCACTGCATCCTCTGTGTGATCCATTGTCAGGATGAGAATCTTTGTTGCCGATTGCCCACTCTCTGCTTGATAGCGTCTAAACTTGCGGGTAAGTTCAATACCATCCATATCCGGCAAGCCAATATCCACCACTGCTACATCTGGCTTCGCTGTTTCCAAAAGTTTTAGTCCTTGGGTGGCATTTGCTGCTTCACCAATTACTTTCAACCCGCTGTAAGACTGTAATGCAGCTCTTAGTCCCATTCTAGTGAGGTCATGATCTTCAATTAAAATAATGCTGATTTCGCTCATCGCTACACTCGCTCTCTCTTGTTGCATATTGCAAACTACGACCTTTTTTAAGCAGCTTCTATGATTTTCCCAAACCAAAGATAGATGATTTTTTAACAAGCCTGCATCCACCGATAGAAATAATTAACTCCCTCTTTTTTCTATCTAGATAGAGTTAAAAATCTAGCTGAGGATATATGGCTATTCTACAAGGAAACGTGAAATAGTTGGTGACGAAATCCAAGATTTGGTAGTTCTTTAGGTGTTACATGGGAATCATAACTTAAAGTTAGTTATTCTCAGGCTTTGAAAAAAGCTAAAAAATTCAATAACCATCAATAAGTTAAAGATGCCATCAAAGTAAAGTTATCAATAGTAGTGTACTATCTTTAACTAAACCTTTTAATTTTTGTAGTTTAATGAAGTTAGATGATATTCTCATTAAAATCAACCAAACGTCATTAAATTTTAATGAAACCATCAGCACAGAATTGATTGTCCCTACCTACAAGGGGATGAAGTTTTCGGGCATGGGGAAAAAGAGGCAGCGCTTCGACTTGCTTCGAGTGCGCCCTTCTCTACGAGAGGCTGCGCCAACGGCTGCGCTCAGGCTAAACTCAGCAACCAACGCTCAGGACAAGCTAAACAATGGTGCAAAGGTGCAAAGGAACAGAGGAAAGAAAAGGAATTGGGGACAAGGAAAATTGGAGAATTGGCAAAGAAATGTCTGTTTGTCTACTCTTGCTCCCTTGCTTTTCCCCGTACCCAATGCCTAAGCGGCAAGACGGGTGGTCACTGAACTTGCCGAAGTGCTATTCCTGTTTACCTATCAAGGAATGGAGTTTCCCGCCACTTTCAATAAAATGTGTGTAATCTTTTACACTTGAGAAGCATATATTTAATCAAGAAAATACTGGCGTTTGTGTGGCGATCAAATAAATTGTGAAAACGACAAGAGGTTTGATTACTCTAAATTATATTTCAGTAACTGGCAGTAACTTCGATTTTACTCAAACTAATTAACCAAATGAATACTATTGCTCAAGCTTACGGTACACAATATTAGTCTCCAACTCTCACTAACGACTGAGGACGGGCATTAACTCGCTCATTTACAATTATGATGAAGCTCGATAAAGTATTTTATTTTACTTGATACTCAATTTTTTCTTATTTGCCCGAAGCCATTTTTAGCTTGCTAATTTTAATTGGTCTATGACTATTGATTATATAGTAGCTCTAATTTTAATTCTGAGATTCTGGTCTATCAACTAGATCGAAGATAAATTTACAAACTCAATCCAATCAAAAAAATGCAGTCACAATTGAGCCATCTATTATAAGGAGGAATGAAATAGATGTCATAAATGTCAAGTAGTCATTCAATAAAATTTATATTACTAACCTTGCTGACTATAATCCGGAAGTTTGTAAACTTTAATAGTTTTGTTGAGTATTACCACGATCTCAATAGATATTTAGATATTATGCGAGATACTTTAGTTCGAGATCCTGGAATTATTGTAGATTGCAAGTAGAAAGACCTAATCAAGTCAGGGGTAAGCATCAATCAAAACCCCATCTAAAAAATCTCAAATTATTTTAGTTGGATAAGTTTGAAAATACCAATGCTATATATCAACCTGTGTTTGGCAGCAAAAATAAAAACCGATGGAAGAGACGCTGAAAATTTTGGTTGTAGACGACGATGAGGTAGCTCGCATGGCAGTACGCCGCGCTCTGACTAAAGCAGGTGTGCGGATGGAACTATCTGAGATGTGTAACGGCAATGATGCGTTTTCTAGTCTGAAAAATACAACTTATGATTGTGTTTTTCTCGACTATCGTTTACCAGACCAAGATGGCTTGACGCTAATTCAAAAGCTACGCTCCTGGCAAATTAAAGTTCCTTTAGTAATTCTTACTGCTCAAGGAGATGAACAAATTGCTGTAGAATTAATGAAGGCTGGTGCGACAGATTACCTTTCTAAGTCTAGAGTCTCTTCAGAAACTTTGGCACAGATTTTGCGGAATGCAATTAGAGTACATCGTGCTGAAATGCAAGCGGCATTAGCAAACCAACAGTTAAAAGAAAGTAACGAACAGTTGATTCGCAAAAATCAACAACTAGAGAGACAAAGGCAACAAATTCAGTTACAAAATTTAAAGCTATCGGAAGCATCAAGGCTAAAGTCCCAGTTTTTGGCAACTATGTCTCACGAATTGCGGACTCCCATGAATGCCATTATTGGATTTTCCCAAATATTATTACGTCCTAAATTTGCTCAGCTTACCCATAAACAAGCAGATATGGTAGAGCGTATTCTCAACAATGGTAAGCATTTGCTAGTGTTATTAAATGAAGTTCTCGATTTTTCTAAATTAGAAGCAGGACGATTAGAATTAAAGCCAGAATTATTTGATTTATTAAAGGTTGTAAATTCTACAGTTACAGAAATGCGTTCTCTAGCTGAGGCGAAAAATTTGTCTTTAATTGTTCAAACTGATTTACAAAACTCTGTGTTGTATAATGACTCAGTGCGTGTGCGCCAAATTTTAGTCAATCTCTTATCAAATGCGATTAAGTTTACAGAGTCTGGCAACATTTGGATTGAAGTCAGAGAACTTCCAGCAAATCGAGTGGCGATCGCCGTTCGGGATACAGGTATTGGTATAGCTCCTAAAGATTTTAAACATATTTTTGAAGCCTTTCGACAAGTCGATCAAAGTATTACTCGCAAATACCCTGGTACAGGACTGGGTTTGGCAATTATCGATTCGCTAGTGCGAATGATGGGTGGTCAAATTTTTTTAGAAAGTCAACTAGGCGTTGGGTCAATGTTCAAGATTGAAATACCAAGGCAAATTTCTTTACAAAACCCAGTTACTAATATTTCGGCTTTTCACTGGGGGGGTGAGAGCATTGTTTGTTCTGTTCGCAATCCTCATGAGTCTAGCAAAGCGTCGATGGGTTATCCTCATCGCCAATTATAAATTAATTTTAATTGATGTAGATAGAAGTTGATAAATCATGTCCGTTGTAGAAAATTCTCAAATTGATCGCATTCTTGCCGTTGATGATACTAGAGATAATCTGATTTTGGTTCAGACTATTTTAGAAAGTGAGGGATATGAGATTGACTTAGCAGCAGATGGTATATCAGCCGTGCAGCATGTAGAACAATCCCCACCAGATTTGATTCTTTTAGATGTGATGATGCCAGGGATGGATGGTTATGAAGTCACCCGTCGGATTCGCAAAAATCCTGCTCTCAACTATATTCCGATTTTGCTAATCACTGCTTTTCACGAATCCAGCGTTGTCGAGGGATTAGATGCTGGTGCTGACGATTTTATTCGCAAGCCATTTGATACTGATGAACTATTAGCACGGGTGCGATCGCTATTACGCCTGAAGCATAGTCTTGACGAGCAAAAAAAGATGGCGCGTCAAAGAGAAGACTTTGTTTCACGTCTCACCCACGATTTACGCACTCCTTTAGTAGCTGCTGATCGGATGCTGGGTTTGTTTGAACAAGAAACTTTCTGCAAGATTTCGCCAGAAATGAAACAAGCGATCGCAGTGATGATTCGCAGTAACCAAAATTTGATGCAAATGGTAAATACTCTATTAGAAGTTTATCGTTTCGAGGCAGGTAAAAAAACCTTAAATTGGGAAAGCTGTAATTTACCGCAGATTATTCAAGAAGTTGTCAGTGAACTGTCTCCCCTGGCTAATGAGAAGAGTTTAACTCTGAAAATAGACACCAGTAAGTTAGCAAAACTGGGAGAAGATGGCGGTGTCATAATGGGAGATGCACTAGAAATTAGGCGCGTGTTTAATAATTTGATTGGTAACGCCATTAAATTTACAGATACCGGAGGTATAGAAATTCGGATTTTTGAAAAATCGAGCAATTCTCCAAGTCCAGATTGGGTAATTATAGAAGTTGAAGACACAGGCTATGGCATTGCTCCTGAAGACCAACCCAACGTTTTCCAACGATTTCGTCAAGGTAGAAATAAACGCTCAGGCAGTGGATTAGGATTGCACTTATCAAGTCGAATCGTTGAAGGGCATAATGGCGCGATCGCAGTTGCTTCTGAATTAGGTCAAGGTACTATATTCACAGTGCAACTACCAAAGCACGATTAAGTTCTTCTATTGAATCCCACACCACTTCTTTTATTTTTCGTTTCTTTTATAAAGTTGCATCACAACTAATCTTGACATAATTCATAAGTCAGTTGAGTACGGAATCTACCCTGTAGATTATGCCGAATTATGGTCTCTAAGTCTTCAATCATATAAGGTTTGCTAATATAGTCATTAAAACCTGCCATCAAAATGCGTTCTCTATCTTGTCTAGTAGCTAAAGCTGTAACCGCAATTACTGGAATTTCGCAAGTTAGAGGTTCTTGCTTGAGATGGTGTACAACATCAATTCCACTTAAACCTGGCAACAAAATATCCAACATAATCAGGTCTGGTTGATACTCTTTTGCCACTAATACTGTTGCAGAACTGTCTGCTTGACAAATGAATCTACAACCAAGTGAATCAAGGGCATAACTCATTAACAGTAGACTATCATCATGATCTTCTACTGCCAAAACTAATGGCTGTTGAATGTTGTGCTTATTTTCATCACTCATGAATGAATGTGCCAAATACATCACTTCTTTAGAGGATTCAATTGAAATTTATTGTCTTTCGTATCAACAATGGGCAGCGTATCTTGTAAGCAATAAAATAGAAATAGTTACCGTATTAGCTCGTATTTTGCTTTAATCTATAATCTTTATCCATCCAACTATAATTGAGGGCAACAAGTCTTAGACGAATAGGTTAAGCATATACCCCTCGATTATACGCAGAATTACAGAATGTGTTTCTAAATATCTTTGATCATAAATTGATATAAAAAATATTTATACTTTAACAGACTATGAAACTCTACAATTTAATTTGAAAAATTGTCATTAAGATTATAACTTTCTAGCCTATTTTCATGCCAGCGCAGACCAATAAACATAGCAATGGAAAGCATATAAGCAGGTTCTTCCAGCTGAGTGAAAATAAAACCAAATATGACTATATTAAGTAACAATAACTTACAAAAATCATCCGTGCAAAGTTTACTCCATACCAAATATCCCAGATAAAGATATGCTCCCAACCCTACAAATCCTATATCTCCCCAAATCCCAGCCCATCCCCAAAAAGGAGAGAAAAAAGTACTGATAGAACCTATAACGCCACCAAAAGCAAGTGATGAGAACCTATCCCAAACAGCTTGACTAGCAGGATGTACTGTAGCTCCAAATGGAATTAACAAGTAATCATAATCCTTAAGCATCCACCCTCCTAAACGCCCAACTGTATGTCCAGGGCCTAAACCGAAAAACCAATTCAGGGGCGACTTATAGTAAGAAGGTATGATTTGTACCGAAGCCAATTTAATTTGCATTGTACGACTATTAAGGTCGTACCATTCAGGATCGAGGTAAGTTTTGAAAGGACGGAAGGCTTGTAAATTTTCAGCACACCAAAGAAGTGTAGCTAATATCAAAACTATACCTATGACAGATAAGAGTAATTTTTTAATATCCTTAACTTTAGTTAGTGCCAAAATACCCCAAGCTAATATGAATACTACTAATACTTGTTTAGAATCGCTAATTATGACCTGCCAAAACGCGGCAATCATCACAGTTATTCGCAACCATAAAGGAGCTTTATTGCCACTCTGAAAATAATACAATCCAAAGAACATTGAAACGCTAGCTGATAAAGAGTTTCCAGCTCCAGATATGTAAAAAACTCCTTGAACTAAATCAACAGTTAGAAGTGTAGTTTTTAAAGAACTATAAATTAAAGGAATTATTATGTAGTGCTGCAAATATGCCAGGATCAGATTAATAAAACAAAAACGTATTATCCAAACTTGCATTCGTTCCAATGTTTTTGGATACATATTAAGACTAATTAATGCTATCAATAACAGAAAAGATTCTGCTAGCAATAAAAAATCCATGATCACATTGATTAATCCTGCTTGATTCAAAAGGGCACTAACCAACAGTACTCCTATAAGGATAAGTAGACCAGATAACAGAGTCCACGTAGCTGCAATTTGATAGCTATTTTTTGTTTTTGTTGTGAATAGTACAATTCCAAAAGTTAATGGAACAGTGGCAAAATGCAGAAAATTGATGTATGAAGGGAAACCTATAGTATCAAAAAGACGCGCAAAAAAAGCACTGGCAAATGCTATTATTATTAAGGTTGAGAGTTTAATATATCCTTCTGCTTTTTTACGAGATGCTATTTCTATATTCATGCTTTTTCCTCTAGTTTTTAATTGTCTTAGTTAAATTGTTTAGATTTAACACTAGAAGCCATCTCGTAAATCTCCATGAGTCTACGGTAGTTTTCCTTATGAGTATACTTAGCCTCAAACTCAGATCTGACTTGTTGACGCATCTGAGCTAATAAATTTGGATTTGCTAAAGCCCATTCTACCTTGGCAGCTAGATCCTCTGGATTCCCAGGAGAAAAATTAAGTCCTGTTCGACCAGCGTCTACTAATTCTGCGATCGCTCCAATGTTAGCAGCAATTACAGGAGTACCTTTAGCAAACGCCTCAACCGCCACACGACCAAAAGTTTCATACCATTTGGAGGGAAATATTAAAAACATTGCCTCCCCCATTAATTGATGTACTTCGGACATTGGTCTACGTCCTAGCCATTCCACCTGAGGTATTTTTTTTATTGCTTCCATTACCTCAGAAGCTAGTGGACCATCTCCAACAATTTTTAGGGGAACTTTTCCATCTAAAATTTGCCAAGCCGCAAGTAAGGTATCTAATCCTTTTTCTATAGAAAGTCTACCTACAAACAGAGCATAACCACCAGAACCTCCCCCCATTCCTGGATCGGGATTGACAAAATTAGGTTTAACTATAATTTTTTTTGCTGGTAGACCACCTGCGATAAATTTTTGTCGCGCAAACTCAGTTAAAGCAATATAAACATCTACCATCTCCGTCCAAGTGCGTATGGTACGGTGTGCAGTTAACATAGTTGCCACAGCAACCGTTGCTGGGCGATTTTTGCGGTAGCAGCTATGCATAACTCCAGGATAAGGAACAAACTTCCCCATACAATCTTCACAGACTTGACCATCACGAAAAAATAAGCCATTAGGACACAGAAGACGGTAATTTCGCAGAGTCTGAACTACTGGTACACCTTCTGACTTAGCTGCATAGTAAACAGATGGAGAAATTAAAGGGAAAAAATTCTGGATATGCACTAAATCGCAGTTAGCACGCCTAAGTTTTTGTTTGACTATGTTGTAAGACTCTTTTGACCAGACGGTTCTAAGTGCCATTGGTATAGTTCCAATAGCTGCTACCCGTTCATTATGCTCTTGGTAAACATCAACTTCATGACCCATTTGCCGTAACAGGCATTCTTCTGACTCGCGAGATTCATCCTCGCCGCCACGAATTTGATAGTTGTTATGTATACTAAGTATACGCATCTTTTCTGTTACCGTGCCTTTAAGCTAAAGCTTTATTACTGTACTCATGATCTTGAACCGTTTTTTCATAGAGTTGCGCTAAAGATTCTGCCTTTTTGCCCCAGTTAAAGGATTGAGCAACTAAATGTTGTCCTGCGTAACCCATACTTAACCTTAATTCTCCATCTTGAGCTAAACGAGTCATTGCCTCAGCTAGTCCGCAAACTGCTTCTTCAGGTGTAGATGCCTGGATTTTAAAGCCAGTTTCTGCCGTAACCTGAACGGTTGGGCCTCCTAAATTTAAACAAATTACTGGGCAACCTGCTGCCATTGCTTCTAAGCAAACCCATCCCCCAGAATCATGTAGACTCGGATGAATTAACACATGGGACTGACTGAGCTTGTTTAAAGTTTCAGATCTTGACAATCTACCCCAGAATTTTACTCGTTTACTAACATCAAGTTCTTCTACAAGAGTTTGTAATCGTTCTCTTTCAGGGCCATCCCCCAAAATCCAGTATTCTGTATCATTAGGTAAATCTGCTTGAGCAAAGGCTTTAACTCCTAAGTGAATACCCTTCCAATGTAGCAATCTGGACATACTAATAAACCGAATTTGATGACTATCAGGAATCGGGCGTTGAGCTAATTGTTGAATTTCCTCTTCTGATAAACCTGATTCAGAATAAACTTGCACATTTATTGCACCCATTTGCCGCAGACGCTTAGCAGTATCTTCGGTAGTTGCTCGAATTAGAGTACTATTTTGTATGGTAAGCCTAACAAATGGATCGTATTCACCTAGTTTGTGAGCTGTATTTCGTATAATTTCATACATTTTGCCTTGAACACTAAAATCTTTCCAAAAGGCTTTAGGAGCTGATTCTGCCCCTCCTACAGGTCCCCAAATAAAGGGAATTGGTAAGAATGAAATAAAACTCGGTGATGAATATCTCACATAAGTTATGTGATGTGAAAGATCAAAACCAATTTCTTGATGTAATTTACGAGCAAGCAAATAAGCTTTTATTTGCCAGAGATAGTGATGAATATGCACTCTTCCAAGACTACGTTTCCAACACTTTGACCCAGGTAAATCAACATCAACATATACAAATTCCAAGCCAGAAATTGGACTACTACTTAACTTCGATTCAATATATGAGCGATTATCCTCTCTAGTAAATACCCATATTTTATGATATTGACCCAACTCACAAACTGTGTTCCAGCCTACTCCAGGCTCTGATCCCATATTTGGTCTACAGGCGTAGGCAGAAGCTACAATTTTTAGAAAACTCATTAATTTAAACCATTAAACATACTGCTTTCAATTTAATTTTCAGTAATATTAGCCAGCTTGTTTTATTAAAGAAACTACTTCATAAAAATATATTTGCATACTACTGAATAAACTAATTAAGCTTCTGTGATATCAGCCAGATAATTTCAATAAATTGTTTGTTGAATGAAAGAGTATTATCAATTAAGTTTTTTTGAATTTCCAATCATAATTGAAAGTTCATCCTTTAATACTGCTTCATAAATCTCTTCTAAAATCTTGTTTTGCTTAGATTTATCAAAGTTAATTTGCATATTTTTCCGTGCTTGTAAACTAAAGTGTTGCCATTGTTTTGGGTCTTTCAACAGCTGTAAAGTATATTCAGCAAGTGCTTGTGAATCTCTCTCTGCTGCCAAAAAACCGGTTTTTCCATGAATTACTGCCTCTGGAA
Source organism: Halotia branconii CENA392 (assembly GCF_029953635.1). Lineage (NCBI taxonomy): Bacteria > Bacillati > Cyanobacteriota > Cyanophyceae > Nostocales > Nodulariaceae > Halotia > Halotia branconii. The sequence continues at coordinate 2,028,480 of NZ_CP124543.1, forward strand.
TACCTGCATGAAAAGTACTAATAACAGGTACTCCCATAGCTTGAGCCTCAAGAATAACAATAGGTAGTCCCTCAGAATCTCCTTGAGTGGCAGTGATACTTGGTGCAGCGAGTAATTGAGCGCGATTCATCCAACTTTTGACAATATCTGACGGTTGAAATCCCAGAAACTGATATCGGTGGAGTAATTTTGACGCTAGCGCTTCTAACTCTAAGCGTAAAGGGCCTTCACCAATAATGACCAATTCTACATCAGGAAGAACTGATTGTACTTTAGCCATTGCTTGAATCAGGTACTCACAGCCTTTTTTTTCAACTAGCCGACCAACAAATAATACTATCGACTCACGATTTACCTTGGGATCTACTTTAAATAATTCTGTATCTACGCCGATGTAATGCACCAAAATCCGATCTGAAGGGAAACCCTTTTTAACAAGCTCTGCCTTTATAAACTCAGACACAGCAATAAACAACCGAGTCTCTTGTTTGAGGGCTTCTCGACGTTTAAGGTAAATGCGAGTACTAATAGAATCACGCCGAGCATACTCATCTGTCATGGTAGCATCAAGACCATGAAATGTAACAATTAGTGGTATTTGCAAAGATCGCGCTAAAGGAAGAGCTAAAGCTCCACACACTCCAAAATGGGCGTGGATTAAAACAGGAAGTAACTGCTTAACTTGTTTATAGAACTTTGGTGCAAAGCCGAAGAATTTAAAAATAATTTCTTTGGCTGAGCCAAACAAATTTCCTTGATTTATTATAATCATGCGTTCAGGCGGTAAAATTAATCCTTGAACTAAACGCGCGCCCACATAATGGGAAGTAAAATTATGCAAACATTCTCCTTGAGAAAGGATAAAAGTTTCTGATTTTGGTAGAAGGCGACCAGTGAATATAATTAGATTAGGATTAGACATAACTTTAAAAAAAACTACTAAACTTTTATGAGCGATCTGAAATAGTAATATATTGCTCGCGAGTAAATGTTCAGTTTTTCTCTGTTAGAAATTGAAAATAAATAATCATTGATAGTTTTTTCATTTATGGAATCTTTGTTGCCAGATTGCCATTGAAATCCCATACCAACTGCCATTAATTTATTAGCAAATTTATAAAATTTAGGAAATTTTTGTTTGACCCAAAGAGCTGTATACATAAACTTTCTAGCTTTTTGATCTTGTCTATCTTTCCTTAAAGTCGCTGCATTATTACTGTGTATTTTTTGTAATGTTAATGCATCACTTAAAATAAAACCTTTGCTTAGCCCAACTGCCATAAATTTGACATAATAATCATTGTTAGTAATTATTTTTGGAGCAGGCATAGGTAAGATTTTATCCAAAAGCGATCGCCTAAAACAAAGACCAGAACAAGGAGGAATATGGGGAGGGATTCGACCTGCACTGATCAATGGTCGAAAATCACATTCACGAGTTACATAATTTGGTGTATTTGTTATGGGCAACGTGTTGTTGTCTTCATCAATCAACTGCATACTATGAAAACACCAACCAATTTCCTCTGATGATTTAAATGTTTTAACTACTTTTTCTATTTTATCCGGCACAAACATGTCGTCTGAATCTAAAAAGCAAATAATTTCTCCTGTACTTTGGGCAAAGCCTGCATTGTAATTAGATGGTTGTCCACCATTTTCTTTAAAAATAGGAACTATTAAATCTCCATACTGAGAGATAACTTCACGAGATTTATCTTTAGAACCGTCATCTACAACGATAACCTCAATATTTTGATATGTTTGCTTTAATACACTATCTATTGCTTGACCGACAAAACGTTCATAGTTATAGTTACCTATAATGATGCTGACTACAGGAGTGTCACTCAACATGGATGATTTTTCAAGATTTGCAGATTTATTGGAATTTATCATTGTCTGTTAGGGTATAAAATATATAAGTTTAAAACTAAAACTTAGAGAAAAGCTATTAATTACTACTATCCTCTTGCAGATATCCCACCTAAATATAGGCGAATTTTTTCTAAAATGATTATATATCTTGTAAAAAACATGACTAAAATCAACTGAAGCTTTTGTTGAGTGCTTTTTAACTCTTGATTAGTCCAAGCATGATATAAGCTCCTAAAAGGAGGCTTAAAAGTTTCTAATATATCAATTGCTATGTCTATTAATGAAGGATTTTCGCTCATCATTCTGTCAAATTTTCCACCAGTAAGACGTGCAATTCGTTTTCTTAGCTGCAAAAAGGAGTGTCTTGCAGGATGTTTTACACATACATCATCTGCATATACTTGCTCATAGCCAGCTGCAAAGACTCGTTGTCCCCATTGGCGATCGCCACCAGATTTAAGAGTACTATCAAAATAACCTACATTATCAAATACACATCTAAAGGTGAAAATATTTGCAGTCATGCCATAGTGTAGCTCCTCTAATTTTTCTTTTTGAGGAAAATTCAAACAAATACTTTCATATATTTCTACAGATGTTGGTCTATCTGGATTTTGAAAAAAGAGGTCTATTTTACCAGCTACTAATCCACAATTAGAAGTGCTAAGTAAATGTTTTACACCTTTTTCAATCCAGTCAGGATCTGGAATACAATCTGAGTCAGTGAAAGCTAAAATTTCACCTTTTGCAAGTGAAATTCCTTTGTTTCTAGCCTTATAAGAACCGGGAACACTTTCATAAGTAGCTTTTACTTGACCAAATTCGTTAACCACGTCCCCAATAGCTTCATTAGAAGCATTATCAATCACAATTACTTCATAAAACTCTTTCAGATAGGTTTGCCTGTCCAAAGCTAATAAACAGCTTTTTAATCGTTTTGTGTCGTTGAAAACTGGAATTATTACTGAAACGAAAGGTTGAGCCAAAAAAGATGATTCTCTATTTTTCATTTGAATTATATGACCAAATAAAAGTAAATCTTTCTAGCTATGATGCAGAAAAATAACATAATATCGGATATTTGATAACTTAAGTATTCTTTGACGATACTATTAGTTACGGTTTGATAAAATTCGCTAAGAAGTCAACACTTTATAAACTTCTGACCACATATCATAAGATAATTTTTTTTGTTCCAAACCTGCTTTATTTATTTTATCAATTAGCTCAGAACGACTATGGTCTTCAGTAATTAATTTGAGATGATCTCTGATCTTTTCTTGTGAATCAAACGAAGTAACTAAACACTCTACACAATTATAGTCTTCCAATAGTATCCGATATTTATGACTCCACCCAGTTGCTAAACAAGGGATTCCTTGTGAAAGTGCACTAATTAAACCGTGAAATCTAGAACTAACTACTGAGTGACATTTACCAAGTATACCTTTGATATATAAAGGATTACTTTCTGAAATAACTTCTAGCGATTCTCCAAACTTTGATCTCATCTGTGTTCCTAAATTGTTATCAGTGGTATCATGAATTAAAATAAATGGTTTAAGCCCTACTTCTGTGAAAAAATCTAGACAAGTTTCTAAATAGGAAAGATACTTTGATTGAACATTACCTGAAGTTTTATCAAGCATTCTCGTGTTAGGAATAATGCAGGCGCGTTTTGTTTGGGTATCAAAATATTCAGGAATAGACCCTTTAACTAAATTTGTAAAATCTGGCGCCATTTTAATAAGCGACGAATTCGCCCCTAAATCCATTAAATATTTGTAAGAAATCTCATCTCTTGAAAATACCAAATCTGCATTATCTAGCAGTTCAATAAAAGCTTTTTTTAGTTGCGGATTTTCAAAAGGGCCAAAAGCTTGGGGTAATAAAATAACTTTTTTGCCTTCCCTCTTACATTTTTTTGCTAAATTTGCCATTACAACTGTTTGTTGTAAGTTCCATTGGTCGGAATAAGCAAAACCCGAAGCATCCAAAACTGAGTCAATCTCTGGATATGTTATTAATCCCAATGAATGCCTCAACTTTTGAGGCATTAAATAATTAATAGTATTGATTGCCGAGTTCAAAAATGGAATATTTTTATCTGAAGTAATAAGCTGATAAAGTCCAAGTTGAGACCTCTGCTTGTACGTTCCAGTCTTAGGACGAATTGCTACGATATTTTCTTCATTCCAATCGGAAAGCTTTTGTATAACAGCGTGAAGCATTAACTCTGCTCCTTTGTTCTTAAAATTAATGCCTCGAATTTCAACAATCATTTTGTGACTCCATTCAAACAATTTTGTATGCTTTGTTACTAAACCTAAAAATTATATCTATATATAGAGAGTGGATACCTAATTATTAGCAAAAAATTGCCAATACTATTTAACTATATCTACGAAGCTGACTAAGAGATTTTTTGTGTGAATAGGCTACCATCCCATCTGGGTCGGGGTACCCCAAAGATATCAACATGATAGGGCGCTCATCAAGTTCAAGTCCAAGTAATGTCGCCATTTCCCTCTCTTTCAAATCAATGTCAGGCCAGTTTATGGGACAAGAACTGAGACCTAACGTTTCTAAAGCATACATAAAAGACATTGAGGCAAGAGAACCATCGATATAAATCACATGACGATCTCTCTCGCTAAAGTATGCTCTTAATTTACCAACTACAACCACAATCACTGGAAAGTTGTGGCTGAAACCTTGAGTTCCCATTGGAATAGAGGCAACTTTCTGGATTATTTGTGGTTCGTCGAAAACTCGAAATTCAAAAGGTTGTCGATTGCAGGCACTTGGAGAAAGAGCAGCTATTGTAATCGCTTTGTCTATTAGCTCTCTTGGCACGGGTTTTTGCAAATACCAGCGAACAGACCGCCTCCGATAAGAAAGCTCTAGTAAATTTTCATAATTTACAGATGTAGGCTTGCTCAAATCCCGTTTGTATGGAATGCGAGGAACTTCTGCTGAAGCAACATGCTTCAGAGCCAAAAATTTTTTTCTCATCTCATCAATAACTGGATGGGAAGCAACAACTGTAAAATACTTTGATAATACATCACAAGCCCAACCTAACTCACTTAAGTCAGCATAATCATCACACCCTGCTAAAACTGTTTCATAGCTTTGAACAGTCTCCGATATATAATCTGTTGCAAAGACATCACGCCGAGGTTGCATCAGCAAACCTTTTTCTATTCGATGAATATTACGTCGTAACAAATATTGGCTTTCCTGATTAGTTGGGTGGCCTTCAATATATTTTAACTGACCGTATATACAACCTCGATGTTCTTTGGCAAAAGCTCTTGAAAATAAGGCATAATAAAGAGAACTTAACAGTTCTGATTTTACTGCTATTTGCAGTAGGAAATGTGATAATTTATTTTTTATTTTACTACTATTAATTAGTTTAGAACTAACTTTAATTACACTTTGAGGAACAATTAATTTAATCAATTTACTTATCTTTTGGTTATTAAAAGTTGTATTCATATATTTAAGTAAACTTCTGATTGTTTTAAATTGTTTGTGATTACATATTTTTGACGGAGAAATTCATTAATTACCTCAATTACCTCATTTTTTCAGCTACAGGAATTTTAATTAAATAAAGAACTTTTTTGAAAAGGCTTGGTGCGCTTAGTCGAATCATTGCTACATATATTACAGTACCAAATACAATACAAATAGTTAATACTAAGTATAAATTTATTGATGTTCCTAAAAAATATTTTATTCCTAAAATCATAACAACCATTACTAACGAACTAATAAGAGGTGTAATATACTGTTGAAGATAAGTAGTTAAATTGATATGAATTAATTTATGAATCATCCAAACTGGAATGGGTGAAAATAGATAAGCTCGAATAACAAAAGCTGATGCGACAGCAATAATTCCCCATTTAACTACCAAAATATAAGACATAACATTAGCCACAGAATTTAAGACTGTTATTCCAAGTCTCCAGGATGGCTTACCTAGGGCTAATATCACTGAATTATTAAAAAACGAAACTGACTGAAGAAGTCCTACAAATGTGAGGACACGCATTACTGGTACACTCGGTAACCATTGACTACCAAACATAGCCTTGATTAGTTCAGGAGACAGAGCAGCAACTGCTAGAAACATGGGAAAAGCAATGAAACTGGATAGCTGAGTAACACTATAAAAGGCACGTCTCATGCGCTCAGGGTCATGCTGGATCTTAGAAAAAGTTGGCAAAGCAACTTTGCTCGTCGTGCTTATCAAAAGCTGAGTCATGACTAGCAATATACGATAGGCGACGCTGTAGTAACCCAGAGCAATTGGACCTAAGAAGTACCCAATTAAAAAATCATCTCCACGACGACTAAAAAAGTTGAAAACGTTGAATCCTACTTCATTAATGCCAAATGAAAATAATTCTTGGAAATGTTTTGCAGAAAACTTAAATCTTGGTCGCCAATCGCTAACTCCCCAAAGAGTAAATACTTGTACCAAACCATTGGCTAGTTGCTGACCAACTAAACTCCAGACACCGAATCCCGTAAAAACCATAGTCACACCTACAATACCGCCAGCAATCACCGCAGATAGTGTACGTATAGCAAGAGCTTTGAAGGCAAGCTTACGTTGAAATATTGCTTGTTGAACACTGCTCAAAGCGCTAAATAAAAAACTGAAAGATAACCAGCGGATAATCGGTGTCAGTGCTGACTGATTGAAAAAATCGGCAACTAAGCTAGCGCATAAAATACTTAAGATTAATAATAAAGTACTGATACCAATATTTGTCCAAAAGGCAGTATCTAGGTGTTCTGGTTCTAATTCTTGGCGCTGGATGATTGCTGTAGACAATCCTTGGTCGACAAATAATTGAATGAAACTTAGAAAAACACTGGCTAAAGCAACTAAACCAAAAGCCTTTGGCTCAAGTTGACGGGCTAGTAAAAAGAAAACACCAAAGGAAATTACCTGACTGCCCCAACTCTCAATCGCAGACCAAACTAAACCTTTAACAGCCTTTTGTCGTAAATTTGATGATTGTTTTGGTGATTGCATTACAGGATTAATTCAATAAAATGGCTGGAAAAAAACTGATTTAGCCAAATTCAACTTCAACTAAGGTTATGCTCCTTATTAAACCTGCAAATATACGAAATAAATTCACTGAATTAGACTAGACTACTCTGTAAAAACATAAATTTATTATTCTTTTATCATCATGTTATTTACTTTTGGTTTAGAGAAGCTTCAGATTTTTCTAACTTCACTTCACGCGGTTTGACATTATTTGTGAAAAACTTTGCATCTTTGGGGTAGCTTTTTTTCACATTTGCTGGATTTCCTGCAACTAAAACATAATTTTTATCCAAGAAATTTTTCGTAATCACAGAACCAGCGCCGACTAAAGTAAATGACCCTATACCTGCACCAGGTAAAAGTATACAATGACTAGCAATATAACAATAATCACCAATAATAATTGGTTTGTTAGTCTCTCTATAATCAGGATCTGCAATTATGGTATGAGTGTAAAACGATGAACTACTACCAGCTATGAGACACTTTTTACCTATGATTATTTGCTCTTGAAGGTCTAAGTAATGCCTACTCAATATACGAGTTCTTTCACCAATTGTTATACATCCAAAACCTTCTTGACCGTAGTCATGTGTTTTTGAAGCAGTAAACCAATTAAACGAACCATCAATAGCTGACTTTTCCATCATAGTCAGATGAGAGAGATTTTTTAGATAGTTGAAATTTTTAATTCTTACATCATCTTTTAACGTTATTTTTTTTATATTCAATATAGACATACCAATGTAAACATTTTTTCCAATTTCATGCCCCATCATTTTTAAAACTAAGATTTTCAGTTTAGATGGAAGTAAAGCAACTAAAACAGCTACCATGAAGTTGTTCATTGTTTATTTTCTACAATTAGTTTTTGTTTGTTATTTTAGATGCTATCAACAATAATAAAAAGCCATTGGTTTACTTTACTATGTTGATTGAATCTGATTGTGTTACTGCTAAATAATAGCTAAGCACAAATAAAAACTATACTCATGCTTGATATAAAATTGCTAAATTATTTATTCACTAGTCCCAAGGAAAACCCCTGCAAGGCGACTTGATGATAGTAGTTGTTTAGTTGCCAACCATATAAATGGTGGAATTGTTGTAGCATAGCGATGCCAAAGTCTACGTGGTTCTTGAATCCACCGATAAAGCCATTCCATTCCTAAATCTCTTATTATCCGTGGAGCGCGCTTTTGGATACCTGCGTAAACTGGGAAAACTCCGCCTAACCCAATCATGACTGCCTGAATTTTACCCTTGTGCTGAGCCATCCAATTCTCTTGTTTTGGACATCCCAAGGACACTAGTACAATGCCAGCACCACTAGAGTTAATTTTATTAATCAAAGCTTCGTCTTCAGCTTCAGTTAAAGGGCGAAATGGCAAAGGTTCCATTGCTGCTATTTTCAGCTGGGGAAATTCCTGCTCTAACCTTCTTCGCATTCTGGAAAGAATTTCTGTTTGCGAACCGACACAGAAAATACTTAAATTTTGTGCTTGGGCTTGATGGCATAAGGCTAGAAAAATATCCATGCCGGCTACACGATCTTGATAACGCGCTCCCATTTGTCGCATCATCCAAACTAAAGGCATTCCATCAGGAGTTACTATATCTGCACTCTGTAGTACACTACCAAAATCTGGATTCCAGTGAGCTTCCATGAGCATGTGTACATTAGCTACGCATACAGTCTTGCTTGCACGTGCGATCGCCCACTTCATTATTGCTTGTATGTGATCCTCAAAACGTAAGGCAGTAATAGGAAAATCAAGCACTTTTTGAGTAGGCAGAAACACTCTTCCTACCATAAATTACCCCTCATTCATGTCAAAGATGTAAATTTACAGATCAACTAGGGAATTTTTTACCTAAAAAAATAAAGTAGCATAAACCCTAACTTTTATCGGTACTTTGAGCGCTTTCAGATTTGAACACACATAGACAATATCATTCTCTAAGTGATTTTTGTAATTTTTTTGAAGTCAATTATAACTATCTGTAACCGTATATTATTTTACTGGTTGAATTAATTATTTTTACGTTCTTAATGATAAAGTTTATATTTACTTCATAAATTATTTAGGTTTTGTTTACGCAAATATTACAATTTCGTGAAGTATCTTTACGAGATAATCCCTTATATAGCGATAAATCCTGTATTAAAGCAAAATTCTGAAGAATTAATTGATTAAATTGATATATGAAGAAACCAAAAATCATAAAGTTTTTTTTTAATTTGAAATACTATCTTTTAACAAAAAACTAATAAATTTTTCTTATGTTTATAAAAATGTGATTTAAGTAACTGTTAATTTTACTGTTATGTGTACTGTAGCTCGTTATTTTTAGGGTAACACTCAAAAACAAAGGGGAAGATTTACTTTTCTTCCCCTTATCTATTGCTTTGCTTTATCCTTTATGGCAATATTTGGCTTTGTTTTTTGAATTGTTATTTTCTTGCTGAACCACCTTCAGCTTGATTATTTTTCCCTTTTCTACTAAGAAATTAGTATTTTCTTAGTTACATAGTTATGTATATATTAAGTTAAAAATATGCTTCACTTTATAACTTAGTACAGAAAAAAACATCTTCCTTTGAGGAAACTCTCATCTTTTCTATTTCCTCTTGGCTTACAAATTCAAGGGCTTTGATACGTTTGACGTTAAAACCTGCATCAACTAGACGTTGCTCATAATCTTGTTTTCCATAACATCTAACATGCTCTGGGTGACCAAATGCTTTTAATCGTTCATTCGGATCTGTAATTGATGAGTCTTCATAAGTGGTTTCAAGGTTTATAATTGGTACTTGTAGAACAGCCCAACCTTTATTTGTTAAAACTCGATGAAGCTCACGCATTGCCTTCTTATCGTCTAAAACGTGTTCGAGAACATGACTACAATAAATTACGTCAAAAGTATTATCTGGGTATCGGATATCTGTAATATCCATCTTTACCGTTGCAGAAGGTTTAGAAATATCTGCGGTCAAGTAGTCTATTGTATTCATTCGCTCTAAACGCCTTTGAAAACTATACTCTGGCGCTATATGGAGCATTTTTTTCTTATTTAAATCAAAAAGATTAGTATATCTTTCAAAAAATAACCAGATTAGTCGGTGTCGCATTAGTGAACGGCAAACAGGACACTTTACGTGCGACTGTAATTTACCAACAGGAGATATTGACTCAAAGTTTCGCAGATGACTTTGGCAAACTGGACAGAAACGAGTATTTCCAAAAAATCGTATTTGTAAAATGGGTTTTACAAGTTCATAAATAAAAAATTTGATTTGTGAGTTTTTGATATGCACTTTGATTACCTCTTAAAAAAGATTATTAAATATAAACTTATTATAAACATGCACATACGTAATATAATTTGAACTCATCTATGATTAGTAAATTTTATTCAATTGTGTGAAGTACATTTATCGTATTGATAGTTTTTTATTATTGCATTTTGAAAATTACTAAATTAACTTTAGATTTATTTTCTGACATACGTTTAACTGTTGTTTGTTGACAAGTATAAATTGACTGTCAATCTACGTAAAAGCTTTATTTTTTACTTAGAAATGCGAAAAATACGGACACAAGTAAACTAGCTAAAAATAGTATAAATCTCCTCTACCTAAAGATAGACAAAATACCTTACCTCAGATCTTGTAATTTATTCATCTAAAAAGTTCAGTATACGGCTAACTTTGCGAGAGTAGCCACAACTAAGTAATTAATTTTTAGGCTTTAATAGTATAAGCCCAAACAATTTTCTCAATAAAAGCTCTTACTAAACTCATATTTTGGTAAGTGGGCAGGAGGAGAATCGAACTCCTATGACCGCAAGGTCGCCACATTTTGAGTGTGGTGCGTCTACCAGTTTCGCCACCCGCCCTTGGATGGAACTTTACTATAATACTCTATTTAGTAAATTTACAACAACAAGTAAAATTTTTTTGAGAGATTTATTGATTAATCTCTAAATATTGATTGACTTGACTAAACTGAAGTCAATATCTTGTAACTGGGTACAGCCACTGAGAGACATGGCAATATTTAGTTCGTCTTCTAACAAGGAGATGATGTGAGATACACCAGCTTGTCCTCCTACTGCTAAGCCCCATAAAACAGGTCGTCCGATGAGTACTGCTTGAGCTCCTATTGCTAAAGCTTTGAGAATATCTGTACCCCGGCGGATACCTCCATCTATGAGGACTTCTATTTTACCGTCTATTGCTGCAATTATCTCAGGTAGGGCATCTAAAGATGCGATCGCACCGTCAAGCTGTCTACCACCATGATTAGAAACAATAATGGCCTTAGCACCATACTCTACAGCGCGCGAGGCATCATCTGCTCGTAAAATTCCCTTGAGTACTAAAGGCAGTGGGCATATAGACTGCAACCATTCCAGGTCACGCCAAGTAACTGCTGGGTTTAGTTGCTGGGCAAAATAAGTAAATAACCCAGATTCACCCTGCTCATGGCAAATATCTAGCTGTGAAATAGTTGCAAGATTAGCTAAATGCAATCCTGGTGGTAAGGCAAATTCGTTACGTTTATCTCTTTCTCGCTGTCCCAAAACAGGAGCATCCACAGTTAAACACAAAGCTTTGTAGCCTGCGGCATAAGCTCTTTCAACTAATGTACGAGTCAACCCCCGATCTTTATGGATGTATAGTTGGAACCATTGCACTGCATTATTTTGGTGAGCTACAGATGCAACTTCTTCTATACTCTTAGTAGCCATTGTACTCAATATCATACCCACACCTGCTAATGCCGCGGCTTGTGCTGTGGCAACCTCTCCTTGGGGATGAGCTAGACATTGAAAAGCCATTGGTGCAATTAACAATGGTAGTTGCAGAGGTTGTCCTAAAATTGAGGTGGTGAGATTGCGATCGCTCACGTCAACTAGCATCCTAGGTCGCAATTTGATACGTTCAAAAGCAGCACGATTATCCCGCAGTGTGACTTCATCTCCAGCACCACTGCTGTAGTAATCAACAGCCATTTGAGACAAGTACTTTTTTGCTAGCTGTTCATACTCAAATAAGTTAATCGGTTGGAAGTGATTTTCTGATGATAAATCTGTCATAGTGCAATACGGTTTAGTAAGGCTAAAATTCTGTTTCCAAGTCAATTTTTTAATCAACCGCCAAGGGCGCAGCGAAAAGTGTGGTCTTGGGGGTTTCCCCCATGAACAACTTTTCAAGACAGAGGACGCAGAGAGAATAAAAAAATGTTTAGCTCAAATGTATTGTGTCATAGTGGCAATTTATTGTATTTAGCCGTCAAATTAGTTGCTATGTGTAGCTAGCTATAAGCGTTTACGCAGATTGTCGAATTATACAATCTTGATATCCAACCCTTAACCGTTGAATGAATTGTGTAACAATTGAGCCTACTTAAAGGTAGCCTAGTAATGAAAAAGGAAACCTAAGACGTGAGTTTATGATAAGTGCCGTTCAATCACCCTATAGCAGCGAACAAATTGCCGCTTGGTTACGTGGACTGCTCACCATTGCTTGGGCAGATGGTAATTTTGATACACAGGAACAGCAATCAATAGCCAATATTACAAAGGATGAATTAGCTCCTAGTATTGAATGGGATTCGCTAGAAGTAATTACACCGGAAGAATTAGCCGCGATATTAGGTAAAGGCACACCAGCAGCGGCAAATTTCCTACGTACAGCTGTCATGGTAGCGATCGCTGATGGTACATATTCTCCGAGTGAAGATCAAGTTCTACATCAATTGTGCCAAGCCTTAGAACAGCCAGAAGCTTTACTAGAATCTCTACGCCACACCCTAGAACATCCAGAGCAAATTATCCCCACAGATGAACAAACAACGTGTCAAGTTGATCAAGCACTAAACCCTCTACGTGACTGGTTGGATGGGTTAGATATTCAAGACCCTAGAGTTGCCCGCTTTTTATGTAAAATGATTCCTGCTCAATGTCCCTTTGAACGAGATGTCACTTTGTTTGGACGCAAAATTGTTCACATCCCGCCTATGTGTAAGCTTAACCCTCTGTATGAGCAACTTGTAGGGTTACGTTTTCGCGCCTTATCTTATTTAGCAGATGAATGTGGTGAAGATATTTCAGCATATATTTAGTTATTAGTCCAACGTCAATAGTCAATGGTCAATTAAACCCGATCGCTTCTAAACTGGTAAATAGAAGTGAAGTTAATCAGCATTTAACAAAATTTTTACCCTCTTTAAAAGGGCTATTATGTAAACCCTTGACTAAATAATTACTAATTCGTAATTAAATGGGTACAAGCCCCCACTGTCTTGTTTTTCGCTGATTGCAACTACGAATTACTTTGACTAAACTATGCAATTTATTGATCAAGCAGAAATTGAAGTTGAAGCCGGCAAGGGTGGCGATGGCATTGTCGCCTTCCGGCGGGAGAAGTATGTGCCAGCTGGTGGCCCTTCTGGTGGTAATGGAGGAAGAGGCGGTTCGGTGATTTTTGTAGCTGAAGAAAATTTGCAAACACTGTTAGACTTCAGATATAAACATCTTTTTAAGGCCGACAATGGTGGCCGTGGTGGCCCCAATAACTGCACTGGAGCAAATGGTAAAGATTTAATCATTGAAGTTCCTTGCGGTACAGCTATTTATGATGCCGAAACAGGCGAACTACTCGGTGATTTAATTAAAACTGGAGAAAAATTACGTATTGCCGCAGGTGGTAAAGGCGGATTGGGTAATCAGCATTTTTTAAGCAACCGTAACCGCGCTCCAGAATATGCCCTCCCAGGATTAGAGGGCGAAAGAAAGCTGTTACGTTTAGAGTTGAAGCTTTTGGCAGAAGTAGGAATTATTGGCTTACCAAATGCTGGAAAGTCTACTTTGATTTCATCTTTGTCTGCTGCACGTCCCAAAGTTGCCGACTATCCTTTTACTACTCTGATCCCGAATTTGGGTGTAGTCAAGAAACCCACTGGTGATGGTACGGTTTTTGCTGATATTCCCGGATTAATTGAGGGTGCTTCTCAAGGAGTGGGTTTAGGACACGATTTCTTACGCCATATTGAACGTACCAGGGTATTGCTACACTTAATTGATGCTACTAGTGATGATATAGTTAGAGATTACCAAACAATTCAGCAAGAATTGCAAGCTTATGGTAGAGGTTTAGCAGAGCGATCGCAAATTTTGGCACTGAATAAAATTGATGCAGTTGATAGAGAAACGGTAGATTTAGAGGCGTTAGCTCTTGAGCTTAATCATCTCTCTTACGCTCCAGTTTTCTTAATTTCTGCGGTGACTCAGACTGGTACAGAACCGATGTTACAGGAAATTTGGCGAACTCTTGATCAACTCAATATTGCCGAAGAAGTAGAAGTATTTGGGTAAAAATATTCGTTCGTAGTTAGGACTTTAGTCCTTACTAAAAACTAAATTAGACTATTTTTAACCGTAGTTGATGAGCCAGCCTCCATTTGATCTCGCCAAGACTGGGCATAAAGACCATCTAGATTTAGCAATTGATCATGACTACCAGATTCTACAATCTGACCAGCACGCATCACATGAATTATATCTGCCTGCATCGCCAGTGTAAAACGATGGGTGATTACGATCGCAGTTCTACCACTAGCTAAACTGCGAAATCTCTCTAACCAATCGTGTTCAGCCCAAGGGTCCATAGCGCTGGTTGGTTCATCTAAAATAATAATTTGAGCGCGTCTAAAAAATGCCCGTGCTAGCGCTAGACGTTGCCATTGTCCACCACTTAAATCAGTCCCTTCTGGAAATAACTTACCTAACATTGTGTTATAGCCTAAAGGTAAACGTGAAATTTTTTCATGGATACCAGATGCTTGAGCTGCGGCTTCAATTTCTAATTGATTTGATGCTGCTGCAACATCACCTAAGGCAATATTTTCTTTGGCTGTAGTGTAGTAAGGAATTGGCGATTGAAACAAAACAGTAATTAATCGCCGCAGTTCTTTAACTGAAAAGTCACGTAAATCTATGCCATCTAATTCAATGCTGCCAGAATTAGGATCATAAAAGCGGCATAGAAGCTTAATTAATGTGCTTTTGCCTGCACCGTTATCACCAACGATCGCCACAATTTTACCCGCTGGTAACGTCAAGTTAAAGTTGTCTAATACTGCCTCTTGAGTGCCAGGATAGCGAAAAGTAACTTGCCGAAATTTAATATCTTGTTTTAGTGCTGACGGTGCAGGAATCGGGTTTGGAGGATTGATAATTTCAGGTTTGATTTGTAAGAACTCAAATAAATTGCCAATAAATAAGCTGTTACGATAAATTTGTCCTAAACTACCTAACAAGGACTTAACAATATTTTGTCCTTGATTAAACGCTTGAAAAAATAAGGCTAAATCCCCTAAAGTTAAAATTCCTAATAATACTTGTCGCCCCATCCAACCAAGGGCAATTCCAGTAATAATTAAGGCAATAATTGCTGCAAAAAAGCGACCAATAGTTTGGTCTTTGAGGAATTTTAATTGTTCTTTTCTCAGTCGTCGGCGCAGATTTTGATAAGACGATTGGAAGTAATCAGCAAAGTCAAATAATCTGACTTCTGCCGCCATAGTACTGTTTGTCAGCAGATAATCATAATACATCAGCCAACGGCGATCGGTTGTGGTACGTTGTGACCATCGATAATGGGCTTTGTTGAGATACAGTAAAATAAAGAAGGCTGGAAAAGCACTAATCACCAGAATTGTAGGCAACCACAATCCATAGGGCAGCAAAACCGCAGCCATCGCTAACAAAGTGACGCTGTTTTGCATTAAGCTACCAGTGCTTTCTAGTAAAGCAAGCGATCGCCCACTAGCTCCTTCGCGGGCACGGTTAAGTTTATCATTATACTCAGAGTATTCATAAAAGCCATAATCTACTGCCACTGACTGTTGATGAATTAAACCGCTGATGTGATCTTGTACTAATTCTGATTGAGCTGTGCGAATCCATTCCGCAGCACTATTTAACAATTCCCCTACTAGCATAATGCCTGCCATCAACCCCACTGGTACAAGAACCTTCTGAATACTTGCCCCAGAAATGCCAGTTCCACTAACTTGTACTAAAGCATTAACTACTCGTGGTGTAAGAGAAATCAACGCAGCAGGTAGTAATCCTTGAACCAGCACCAAAATTATCCACGCTAAAGTCCAGTAACCAGAAGCACTCCAGACTAAGCTGAGAGTTTTCAATAAATGAGAGAGTACGGTATTAGCGCTACGGAGTTTGCTGTTCAAGACTTTAAAACCTTATAAATTCAGGCAAAGAAGATTCCGAAAGTCGTTTTAGATACAGGATAGTTGTAATTAATATAAGGACTAAAGTCCTTACTACAAACTTACTTATTTAAACTTGATAGATTACTAGAAGTATTAAAGAATGTGCTGTCATTTGCCAAATCATTCTCAACTAATTTCACCAGTTCGGGTAAGTCAACTAGAGAAGGCTTGCGAGTGAAGCGGCGAAAACTCACGTTTCTCACAAGCTCCGTACAAAGACGTAGATGTGAAGTAACAAATTCTTGCTCTGTCACTGCCATCACAGCACGAGTATGACGCACCAATTCAACAAAGGCTTCCTGGGGTTGTAAACTAGCAATTTCGTGTTCGGTTCCCTTAGACAATACATAAATTCGGTGTAGTGGCAGAGGATTTTGCTGGAAACTGCGATGAGGAAATTTATAAGCTAGTTTGAATGAATTTTGCGAAACCAAAGATAAACTTTCGGTATCGTGTCCCAAAGAGGCTGCGGCTTCCGGACAAAGTTTAAACTGAGGATAGGCAGGGAAAACTATCGAGCGACTTGCCTTAATTTCCACAGGCATAACATCATCAGTTAAAGTATTATAACCCTGAGTATGGAATGCTGCCGCTAGAGTTGACTTTCCCCAACCCGAACCACCCATAAATGCCACTGCTTTGTTATTGATATCAACACAGCTAGCATGAAGAACCAGTAGCCCTCGCTGTCGCAGCAGTACACATAATATTGGCCCTAAAACTAAGTTGCGGAGTAAAGCTGCTTCTATCCCAGGCAACGTATCAATAATCACTTCACGTCCCTGAGATATGAAAAACTTACCAACTTCTGCAATATCTCCTAAAAAATTACTACCCTGATCAAATTTTGTCTCAGTTACAGCACTGCTAATCTTACCAAACCGTACAATAACATCTGGATTACCCTGACTCTCAATCAATTCCGGCAAGAGCAACTCAGAAGCAATGCACAAATTGTAGGCTTGATAAACTTTCATATCCTCTCTGCGACTCTGCGCCTCTGCGTGATCAAAATCCATATTTGAGGAAATGCCACAAGGACATACCAGAAGTTTGGTAATGTCCCTGCGGCAATCTAGCTAAATCGTTTCACTCCAAAAATTCTGTAATTTTTCAGAATGGATACGACTTATTTGTAGAAGTCGATAGAACCGTCACCAGTAGCTGGCTGTCCAGTCGCAGGGTTGGTTGCAGGACTAGAACTACCACTAAAGAACAAGAAATCGTTTTTATCGGCTTTGCCAAACAGCTGGGTAATTTCTTCAACATTGCCATGAGTTGTTAAAGAGGGTGTGCTGTATGGTTTTTTCATGATTAAAACTCCTCAATTTGATTTTGTATGTGTATTTCGGGGTAATGCCCCTAAGATTTGGACTTACGGTGTATTTGGGCAGAAGCCACAGCTACAACCTGCCAAGCTGGATTTATAGCATCACTTGCTTGTAGTCGAGCCACAAAGCTAAGGTAACTGCTTGCCAAATAGCCATGCTATCTGCATCGCTAACTTGATTACCGGCTGATATCAACCGCTTATAAGCCGAACGTAGAAAATCTATATCTATGAACTTTTCGATGTTTCCTAATCGATTTGACATCATTTGATCTAAGATATGGCGATCGCGTTTCAACAATCCATCTATAAAATTTGCTGTTAAATCAGTTTTCCCCCCCCGCCATTGCACCTCTTGAGGTAAAATACCTTCTAAAGCCCGACGCATCACCATTCGACCCCAGCCCTGGTAGAGTTTTTGTTCAGATGGTAATGCTAAACAAAATTCTATTAATCGCTTATCCATAAAGGGATGACGAGCTTCTAAAGAAAACATCGCAGCATATTGATCCATCTGCTCTAAGGTATAGGTTAATAACCCTTGGGTGAGACTCAGCCACTGATCCTGTTTTACTGTCAAAGGTGGTTCGCTGGAATCTGCTAATATCTGCATACGCTCATTTAAACGAATGCGCTCTGCAAAGTCAGGATTAATGAGATTGGGAGATTTGTCTTGTCTGCGCCGCCAAAGTTGCAATACAGATTTTAAAAGAGGCTTGATTCCGTGATGGATTAGCAATAATTTACGGGAAACGCCGAAATGCTGATGAATCTGCTGTACTCCTTGAGCAAACGCTATCCACCGCCATTGTTTTGCTAAATCCCGCAGATATGGCAAACCATAACTTTGCAATACAGCGGCGGGCGAGACATGATGGTGGGGTGATAAAGCTTTGACTTCTTGAGCAAAGGTTTTCCACTTTCCTTGATGTATCAGTTCAGTTAATCTAGTTGTGCCGTGGCCAACAGTGGTATCGCCATCAAACCCATCAAGGCAAATCCGCAGTCCCATTTCTTGAGAAATCCGGTTTAAGTTCCAAGGATAAAAATGACTAGGGCCTAGTAAAGCTTCATCTTCGTACTGAAATATTTTATCTAGGTCAGCTAAAGGACTAAATTGCTCACCATGAACATAGTGGGGAATGAATCCGCCTTGGTCAAGAACTGCATTAATAAAGGGACGCTCGTCACATTCGGTAATTTTGTCAAAAATAGTTGAGATTGTGTGTAGTGAAGTTTTTCCATCTTTGGCTAGTAAATTCCTGGCTACACAAGTAACAGCAGAAGAATCTAATCCGCCGCTTAAATGAGTTGCGATCGCAAAGGCGCTACGTAAGCGACAATTAACAGCCTCTGTAAATATCTTGCGAAATTCTGCTGCATAAGCTGCATTTGACTCTAACTGTAGTTCTTTTTGAGCATTAAGTGACCAATATGACCATATATGTACGCCTGATTGATTGACAACCAGACTGTGAGCCGGAGGCAGTCGCCAAATATCTCGGTAAGTAGTGATGGCTTTGTCTGACATCGTTAATGTCAAATAGTCAGCAATTCTGACTTCGTTTAATCGCCGTGGTACATTTGGTACACAAAAGAGGGCTTTAATTTCTGAAGCGAATAAAAAAATTTGATTGGGTTGGTAATAATAATAAAAAGGCTTAATTCCCAAATGATCTCTGGCACAGAATAGAGATTGTTGATGTTGATCCCAAATAGCAAAGGCAAAGTCACCTAAGAGATACTCTGGGCAAGATTCGCCCCATTTTTCATAAGCAGCTAAGATAAATTCGCTATCTGTAATTTTTTCTATCGAACGCTCAGGTAGTGTTAATAATGTCATTAATTGCTCACGATTATCAATACGAGCATCCGCAGTAATCACAAGATTCCCTGTTAGATTCACTAAGGGTAGTTTTTCTATTAAAGATTCAGGGGTTGTCCACAGCATCCGATGACCCAAACCTACAGATTCCTCAACCCAGATATCTGCATGATCAGGGCCGCGATGGGCAAGTATCTCAACCATCTTTTCTAGGTATTGATGATTGACAGGATGACTGTTGAGATGACGAATGCCCATGATGCCACTCATAGTTTCACTTCCTTAAGGGATGGTAGTGGCATATAGCGGGCAAGGTCTTGGAGATTACCCATAACAACCCAGCCTTGATATTCGATCCAGGCATGGGCTTCTAGCTTTCCGGTTTCTCCTTTGGCAACACCAATCCGCAGTTGGGGAGATTGCCCGTGCTGATTCATCAAAACTTGAGTTGTCAACGCACGCGCCAGACATTTGACACCGGGTACATAACGAGTTGCAGTATTAACAGCCCAGACAATTTTACCGACAGTGACTTTGCTAGTAGAGAGCGAACGCTGACTCGGTTGGCTAATTTTTGTTAAAAGTCTCAGCAGAGTGTTAAACCGTAACAAAGACAGCCCTAGTCTAATAGCTACCAGTAAAACTAAGGTCTTGATTAAAAAATAGCGATCGCCTGCACTCAAACGCAGGAAATTACGCACTCGTCTCATTTTTAACCTCAATTAGTCCAGCAGCTAGCAGGTCTTTTAGTAAAGCTATGAGGTCGCGATCGCAACGTTCAGCTTCAACTTCATACTCTTCTAAGAGGATACTTTGAATATCTTTTACAGACTTTGGTTCTTGAATCAAAGTCCAGATCCGTGCGCCTATCTCGTTAAGTCCATGATAGATTCCAGTCTTGAGATGAAGAATCACTGCTTCACCACCGATATCTGAAAAGATTTGTTCCCTATCTGCTACTACAACCGAAGAGTCTAAGATGCGAGTATCTGGTTCTGTAAATTTCATCTTTTCTCAATTTCCTGTGACTATCTTTTCCAGACTTGGCACACTTTACCTAGATATAGCAGTCTTAAGTCATCTGGTGAAAATCTCTCTTTAGTATTTAATTTAGACAACATCAACAGATTTGACTCAAAGGTATTTGCTCTTTTAGCTTTTTTATGTGCAGTGTTTGGATCTATCAGGAATATTACTTATTGTATCTAAAAAATTATTTTATATACGTGTATGGCTTTTTCAATATAAATTCATGAAAAAAACATAAATATGTCAATTTTTTATGAAGCACAAATAAACCCATGCAGTTATTATGTTGTTATTAATTAAGTATACAGACAAGTGAAATAGCCATTGCGATACTCAGTAAAGAAGAGCAATACACAAGTGAAATAGTATTAATTTAAGTTCCTGGATTACCTGCGGGGTTCTTAATTTTTAATTTTGTGAAAAGTGGGCGGTGTCGGTTTCCGTTCCACCCAACTTTCCAAGACCAAATTTTTAATTTTTAATTCCCCCCAAAGGGTTGACATTACCCTAGGATAAACTGCTATATTAGTTAAGACATTAACATTGGGGCGTAGCCAAGTGGTAAGGCAGCGGGTTTTGGTCCCGCCATTCCTAGGTTCGAATCCTAGCGCCCCAGTATATAAGAAGGGTAAAGTACTGCCCTTCTTTTTTATTTCCTTAAAAAATTAAGTAGACAAAAAACACAGTATACTCAGACTTAGCCAGCCTTTTAATTATTGGTTGAGTATAAGTGCTACACAGTTTTAATACCCAGCTAGTTGCAAGAACAAATTAGTCCTCAGCAATGTTACTGTAGTTGTATTGCATCACTCCTTATTAGCTTGTATCTTCAAAGAAGATTGTAGTCATGAATTATGGGCATACTAGCCCGCAATCAAAAAAAATTATCACACTTTGGTCGTTTGGACTATATAATAATCAGTCAATTCACTAGTTTACATAAATACAACGCCAATCAAAGCGATCGCTGACAAGTCCAACTACCTAATACATAACCGAATATTGTATCGGAGTGTTTATCTGTTTAATAAAGTTTTGGTAGTTTAGTTTACAAACATTATGTTGAAGTCAGAGAAATACCCTCACCTATTGGTAAATACTAAAGCTGCTCAGTTCAAAGAAAGTGATGAGGGTGGGTTAAATCTGGGTCAAGTAGCAGCAGTTTTACGCCGCCGAATCTTGTTAATTATAGGTATCACAGGCTTAGTAGCAACGGCAGCAGTCTTGAAGGCAGAAACTGACCCCCCAGTATATCAAGGGACGTTTGACATTCTAACCAAGCCTGTAACCGGTGAAAGTAAGGTAATAGCTGATGTCCCTCAAGCTATTAATTCTCAAGATGGCGTAAGTACTGATTCTAAAAACTCAATTGCCACTACAATTGCAGTTTTACAAAGTCCGCGTGTCCTTAATCCCATTATTGAAAAGCTGCAATCTAAGTACCCAGATCTGACCTACAAATCACTTCTTGCTGGTTTAAGTATTCAGAGTACAGCAAAAAGTAGCGAGATCATAGAAATTCAATACATTGACGAAGACCAACAGCAAGTTATTGATGTTTCCAAATTACTGGCTGACGCGTATTTAAAGTATAGTCTAGAGGAGCGTCAATCAGACGTAGACCAAGCCATTAGTTTTGTTAATCAACAAAGAAAACCGCTAGATGAGCGGGTTAAATACTGGCAAAATCAATTGCGAAACTTGCGATGGGAAAATAGCTTAATTGATCCAGCACAGAAATCTCAAGAATTATCTGAGCAAATAGCTGCTTTTCGGCAACAGCAAATAACCAACCGTGTAGACTTAGAACAACTGGTAGCCAGATATAATGATTTGCAAAAAGAATTAGCGCAACAGCCAGGCGAAAGAGCTGGTAATTCTTTATTAACTGAAAATGTCCGCTACCAAAACATACTGACTCAAATTCAAGAAACGGAAATTGAAACTAGACAAAGGGCTGCTGTATTAACAGATGATAATCCATTAATGGAGACTTTAAGGCAAAGGAAAGCTTATTTACTTCCCTTGCTTGCTGAAGAAGAAATGCGTGTTCAAAAAGATTTTCAAAGCCGTATCCAATCTTTGATAGCACGTGATAAATCCCTGAGTGATAAGATCAAAAACCTCAATAATGAGATGAGGGCGTTAGCAACTATCAGCCGTAATCACGATAACATTCAACGAGAATTACAAATTGCTAACAACGGATTGACTCAATTTACAACTAAACAGCAAGCATTGCAAATAGAGAAGGCTCAAAAGCAACAGCCGTGGTTGTTACTTGATCCGAAACTAGCCACAGTCAATAATCCTAACCCCGTATCAAACAGCGCCAAACTCAACTTAGCATTGGGCAGCATTCTCGGTTTACTATTGGGTGTGGGAGCAGCTTTAGTAGTAGATAAACTCAGTGATATCTTCTACACTGCTCAAGAACTTAAAGATACTACCAGACTGCCATTACTAGGAATAGTTCCTTTAAGAAAAGAACTAGAGCCAGTAACTGAAACAAATTTATCAAGAGAGTTTCAACAGCCAAATCGGGCTTCCTTTTTCGAGGTTTTCCGTTCTCTTTACACCAACATTCTGCTTTTGGGTTCAGATACCCCAATTCGTTCTTTGGTAATCAGTTCTCCAGGACAAGGAGACGGGAAATCGACTATTGCCATACAGCTAGCACAAGCAGCTTCTGCAATGGGTCAACGAGTATTACTAGTTGATGCTAACCTACGTAGTCCTAGTCTACATAATCGAGTAGGGCTAATGAATGTTCAAGGGTTAACCGATATAATTTCCCAAGATTTAGATTGGCACAATGTGATTGAGCGATCGCCCTTAGAAGAAAATTTGTTTGTCATGACTGCGGGGCCAATTCCACCAGACTCAGTGAGGTTATTGGCATCTCAGAAAATGCAAGATTTAATGAATGAACTACAAGGCGATTTCGATTTAGTTATTTATGACACGCCACCACTTTTAGGATTTGCAGATGCCTATCTATTAGCTGCAAACACTAACGGTATCGTGTTAGTGGCTGGTTTAGGTAAGCTAAAACGCACTGCGATGCAACAAGTATTAGAAGAGATTCAGGTATCTGGCACTCCCTTGTTAGGAATGATAGCTAATAAGTCTAAAGAGGGTACACCCGTGTCTCATCACTACTATCAGCAATATTATAAGCAGAGCGTCAGTGCTGAAAGAGTAGGTTCAGTTGTAGAGGTAGAAAATAATTATTCTGCTTTAAGAAGAATGAGACGGCCTTAAATGGTGTAATTGATCAAATAAAAAGTCAAAGGCCAGAATTTTTTCTTACTTTTGACTTTTTGATTTTATAACTTAATTTTCAGGTGATTTTAAAGCCTGATCCAAAACTTGCCGAGCTTGTTCTGCCTTAGCTCGTGCTTCCTGGTAACGTACATTAGCTTGGGCAAAGTTCTTAAGAATTTTAAAACCTTCCTTGAGGCGAGTAATTTCTTCTTCAGTTACTGAATTATCTGAGAACAAAACATCAACAGTTTTGCGAATTTCTAATGCTTCAGTACGTGATTCTTGAACTTTTAACTTGAGCGTAGCCAAATTGTTCAGAACTTGGACAGCCTGTGTAATAGCGTCCTCAGCACTAGCAGATTCAGTGGTTGGTTCCTTCACTTCAATTAATTGTTGAGGACTAAACCCCTCTTCCAATTCTGTGGATAGCTTACCTGCATCCATCAGTTCCATCAACTGATCCATCGCCTTTTCGCGGGCTTTCGCTGAATCTTTACCAGGAACGGTAAGAATGATTTCTGGGCTTTGAGCGAGAGTATACTGAGCCATATTTAGGACAGAAAAATTGCTGGTTAACCAAGCCAAGGCAAATAATTTTAACATGAAAGCTCCATCCATGAAGGAATGGAGTTTTGTCAGTAGTTAGTGGTAAATAAACAATTGACAACACTTCGACTATGCTCAGTGCATCGCTGACAATTAACAACTGACTCGTCTAGCGAAAATAAAACTTTATACTTAAGAAGAGGCAAATGAATTTGAATTAGGAGGGGAGAGCTATGGCTCCCAATCCCACCATCATGCAGGCTGTGGAAAAATTGGGTTACCGCGTTACTATTGGTGACGTGGCAACCCAGGCAGGATTAAATGTCGCAGAAGCTGAACAAGGGTTATTGGCCTTGGCATCTGATGCTGGTGGACATTTACAAGTAGCAGAAACTGGAGATATCGTTTACCAATTTCCGCGAAATTTTCGAGAAATTTTGCGTAATAAATACTTGCAGTTGCGATTGCAGGAATGGTGGAAAAAGGTTTGGGGAATCTTGTTTTACCTCATTCGCATTTCCTTTGGAATTTTCTTAATTGCTTCTATTGCTCTAATTACTATTGCTATTATCATTATTCTCACTGCTCTTAACTCAGATCGTGACGGCGATAATAGGGGTAGTAGTTATGGTGGTGGCTTTTTCTTTTTTCCGGATTTGTTTTGGTATTTTAGCCCTAATTACGACACGCGCTACCGAGAACAGCGGCGCGGTAGGCAGCAAGGCAGCAATTTAAATTTTTTTGAGGCTGTTTTTTCGTTTTTATTTGGTGACGGAAATCCTAACGCCGACTTAGAAGAGCGCCGTTGGCAAGAAATTGCTGCTGTAATTAAAAATCATCGTGGGGCAGTCGTAGCAGAACAAATTGCCCCATACTTGGACAATCTTGGTGAAAGTTATACACAAGAGTATGAAGATTATATGCTGCCCGTTCTGATTAAATTCAACGGGCAACCAAAAGTCAGTCCTGAAGGGCAGATTGTCTATTACTTTCCAGAATTACAGGTGAGTGCAGCTAAAAAGCGTCGTCAATCTTTGCCAGTCTACCTTGAAGAGTCGCCCTGGCGTTTTAGTGCAGCCGATTCCGGACAAATTACTTTGAGTGCTGGTTTGGGTATAGTAAATTTTGTCGGGGCATTGATATTAGGCAATTTGTTAAGAGATGGCACAGTTGCAGCCCAAATAGGGGGATTAGTAGCTTTTGTCCAAGGAATTTATTGGCTACTATTGGCTTACGGCATAGGTTTTCTGGCCATACCATTGGGGCGTTATTTCTGGATTCAGTGGCGTAATAAAAAGATTGTTGCACGCAACCGCGATCGCCTGTCACGAGCTAGGATATTAACCAACCTCGATGCAGGTTTACAGCACAAAATTGACTATGCCAGCCAGTTTGCCACAGAAAAAGTGATTGGTAAAGAAGACTTGGTATATTCTACCGAAACAGACTTATTAGAACAAGAAGCTGAGCGATCGGCACAAATTGACGCTGAATGGCAAAAGCGTCTCAATGAAGGATAAGCTATGGGACTGGGGCATGGGGCATGATAAGGAGGAATTGGGGCAGCACTTCGGCTACGCTCAGTGACCGGGTGCGGGGTGCAAGGGAGATAAAGAAGAGGAATTGGGGCAGGGTGCGGGGTGCAGAGGTGAGGTAAGAAAATGCCTTGAATTTAAGGATGTGTACCTAATCTTTAATTTTTCTCTTTTCCCCCTGCTCCCTGCTCCCTGCTCCCTGCCCCCCTGCCTCTTCTTCCCCTGCTTTTTCACTACTTCGTTTGAATCGGTGTCAGGGCTACGCCTTGGTAATAATGTCCTAAAATTTGTAAGTGGTTTGCTCCTTGACGAGCCAAATTGTAAGCCCCCCATTGACTCATACCTAAACCATGACCATAGCCAAGTCCTTGCAGTACAAAACCGCCATCTCCGCCCTTGGCGACGTTAAAGCGGGTACTTTTAAGTTTGAGCGCAGTGCGTACTTGTTCGCCCTGTAGTACTTTAGTACCTTTGTCGCCGACGATTTTTAAGACTTTAACACTGCGGAAAGGAGAGTAGCTTTCTGGAATCATTTGTTTGACATTACCGACACCGGAAATTTGGGCGCTGATTTCAGATGGCGAGAAGGTCTTTACCCAATTACACTCGCTGACATTTTGATCGTAGTCTTGAACAGCCCGCAGGTAAGGTAAGGTATTTCCCCACACATCTTCTACATTTTCGGTGTGTCCACCAGAACAAGCATGGAAAACTGAGAGAATAATTTTGTTTTTGTAAGTTAATACCTGGTTTGCTGTACCATCAACTGCGGCATAAGTACCAGGAGATTCGCTGTTTACACCTTTGTAAATTTGCCAGCGGTCGGGGCTAGCACCTAAATCATAAAGGGGATTATTGCGCTGTTTTTCCCGTTCATAAAGGGCATAAGTACGGGCTGCGATCGCCTGAGCTTTCAGGGCTTCTTGAGGCCAACTGGCATTCATTTCCCCACCAAGGACACTGTAGAGATATTCTTCCATATCAACCCAATTCACGGCGGTTAAACCTTTTTCGGTAGGAACAACTAAAGTTCTACCGCGATACCAGCGATCGCCAATATAAACGAATCCTTTACCTGTTGGCTCAATCCAGAATAAACCAGACTGCCACTTATCTAAAGCAACTCCGCCCGGAATTGCTTGGGCATAAAATGAACTCATCCCTGGCAATTGTCCGAGAGCCCGTCCGGTACTATCCTTAACAACCGCAGTTGTAGAACTGCCAACTTTTACTTGATTAACTCCCCTCTCAATTGCCACACGCAGAATTACAGATGCTTGAGCTGGAGCGACCAAAGCTATCCAAAAGAATATACCTATCCACCAATGACGTACTTTAATCTGGGAAAATAAAGAGCCTAAGTACAGTTGGAATTTCATGCTGGTCATTTAAATCACAATTAGTATCTGTTTAATGCTCTGGACTATTGCATTTACTACTCAAGATAAGACAGTTCTCCCATAAGGAAGGTTGCCGCTTCCTACTAATTATGCATTGCATTTTGGTTTGCTGTCAGGCCCTAATCTGCTAATTTGGGCATGGGGCATTGGGCATGGGGGAGCAGAGGTGAAGAAGAGGCAGGGGAGCAGGGAGCAGGGAGCAGAGGGGAAGAAGAGGCAGGGGAGCAGGGAGCAGGGAGCAGAGGTGAAGAAGAGGCAGGGGAGCAGGGAGCAGGGAGCAAGGGAGAAGGATTATGATACAAATTCAAGGTATTTTCTTCATTCTCCGGTTGCTGAGCGTAGCCGAAGTGCTGCACCCCGCACCCTGCCCCAATTCCTCCTTCCTAATAATGCCCCGTACTTAACGCAATGCTTCAATGGTTGGTGAACCATCGGCTTTGATCCAAGCGATTTGAGCAATACTGCGATCGCGTGCATATTGCCGAATGGCTTGTGCATCTCTGCCGCCTAAATCCATTTCCACCCGCACCAAATTAGTAGACTCACGCAGCTTTTGGGCGTATGTAAAAGCAGCAGCTTCAGCAGTTGGTGTCTCTGGTACAATTAGCCAGTCACTCACTGGGGTTGCCTGTGGTAATTGCTGAGTGGGTAAAAGAACTTGATATAAGTCTTCGATATTGAGTACAAAACCAATTCCAGGAATTTTTTGTTTTTGGGGATGATATAGTCCTAAAAGTTGGTCATAGCGACCACCCCGCCCTAAAACTCGTGCTTGCGACCCATGATTACTGACCACTTCAAAGACAATGCCAGTGTAGTAGTCTATGGTTTGGATCAAGCTAAGGTCAAGAATAATGGGGATTTTTCTCCCAGATTCTAGTAATTCTACTAGTGATTTCAAGTTATTAACAGCTTCTTGTTGCTCTGCATCTAAATTTAAAGAACTGACTTTTTGTAATACATCGGTACTATTTCCGCGCAGATCTAGCATGATTCTGGCACGTTCGCGCAGTTGATCACTCAAAGGCAAGTTATCTATAGTAATGCGGTCAAGATTAGCGATCGCACTTCGTACCTGAGACCGTAAATCAGCAGGAAAGGCATCCAAAAGCGATCGCGTAATTCCTGCTTCACCTAAAATTAAATGCCAATCTTGTAAACCCAATGCAGTCAAGCAATTTCCGGCTAACAATAGTACTTCTGTATTTGCCAGCAATCCGCCTACACCTAACAACTCAACTCCAGCTTGATAAAACTCTTGTTGGCGATTGTGCCTGTTTGCCCAAGTGCGGCGGAAGACGTTGGCATTGTAGTACAACCGTTGCGGATAAGTAACCCCTGCCATACGCGTGACAACAGCACGAGCAATAGAGGCTGTTAACTCTGGACGCAATCCTAATTCTTCATCTTCGCCATTTTGCAGTTGAATCACCATTTGGCGCTGAATTGCTTCCCCCGCCATTAGCGTATCCATGCGCTCCAGCGTTGAGGTGATAATCCTGTGATATCCCCAGCGATGAAATACCTGCTGTAATCTATCTTCAATCCAGCGTTTTTGAGCGACATCTAAAGGTAATAAATCTCTTGCTCCCGCTGCTGGTTGATACACCATTATTTTTTCTTCCCACCAAACAAACCACCAAACAAACCCCCACCTCCTGATTTATCTGGTTGTTTAGTTCCAGTTTGGGGAGGTGAAGTCACTTTAGAGCTACTAGATTGTTGCCCCAAAGCCTTTTCTATTTTAGGTTTCCATGTCAACGCTGCTTGGTCATTAGGATCTAATTTGAGAGCATTATCAAAGTGAATTTTTGCCATTTTCAGCTGATTTTGCTTCAAATATACCAAGGCGATTAAGCTATGACATTGGCTATTCTTAGGTTCTAGCTTGAGAGCATCTTGCAGTTCTACTTTGGCTTGAGCAAATTGATTTTTGTCAATTAAGCCTTGAGCGCGACGGATATATTGTTCTGAGGGAGAATCTTCTTTAACTGGCGCTGGTGGTGGCGCAGCTGTGTTTGACTTTGACGTACCTGAATTACCTGTGGGTTTAGCAGTTGGCGGCGCTGTGGAAACTTTGCCAGCACTCCGCATTAAATACACTAAATTTAATTCGCTAATTTGAGCAATGACTTGGATTGATTGCTGCAATGAATCATATTGAGTTGCGGCAATTTTAGCGATCGCATTTTTATAGAGAAGATCAATATTTGGAGCAGCAGCCAACTGTCTAGACAAGTCGCTGTTCAGTTCTACTGAAGCAGATTCTTGTACTAGGCGCTTGCCCATCTGAGACAAAACTATAGTATATTCTGTGCGAGTGCGTTCTCCAGTAAGTGTTTCATAAGCTGGGTTAACCAACTTGGATAACAATTCGCTAGCAAGCTGTTTTTCTGTAGCGGTGGAAATCGCACTACTATCAGGGTGTAAGCGACGGGCAATTTGCAAATAACGTTTACGTATATCTTTCACATCCGCATCAACAGGAACACATAAAATTGCGTGATGGTCTATGAAATCATATTTAAACAATCCACGATCTATTCTTAAAGACATATAGCAGTTTTGCACCAAAGGAACCGTTAGATTTTTTCTAGTTTACTTCGGTTGATCGGTGATCCGTCAGTAGCAAATTGTTACTTGTCAATAAGAGGATAAGGATTAGGGGAATAGGGCATTGGGCATTGGGCATGGGGCATTGGGCATGGGGCATAGAGAAGAGGAATTGGGGACAAGGAGAATTGGAGAATTGGGGAAAGAACTGTCCCCTTGTCTCCCTGCCTCCCCTGCCTCCCCTGCCTCCCCTGCTCCTCTGCTTCTTTTTGAGGTTTAACTAAAGATTGCCAAAACCTTTTTTCTTTTTATCTTTACTTTTTTTCTTTTTAGTGCTTGCGCCGCTGTTGTAACCGCGCCATCCTGGGGCAGGGCGATTACCTCCGCCCCCGCCAGCGAAGGCATTACCCATACCACCGCCAAACATTCCCGGCATTCCCGGCATTTGACCTTGACCCATCTGCTGCATGAGCGATCGCATTTTTTGGAAATCTGCAACCAGTTTGCTCACATCCGATTCTTTATAGCCGGAGCCAGAAGCAATCCGTCGCCGCCGACTAGGAGAACTTGCCAATAAATCCGGGTCATGGCGTTCTTGGCGGGTCATGGAGTTAATCATTGCTTCACAGCGTTTTAGCTGGGTTTCTCCCTGCTTGAGTTGGTCGTCTGAAAGCTTGCCCATCCCTGGAATCATCTTCATGATACCTCCCAGTGAACCCATATTTTTCAACAGGCGCAGTTGTTTGAGAAAGTCGGTAAAATCAAATTTTGCTGACAGGATTTTCTCCTGCATTTTCTCGGCATCTGCGAGATCAATTTCTTCTTGGGCTTTTTCTACCAAAGTTAAGACATCGCCCATCCCCAAAATCCGCGATGCCATGCGATCAGGATAAAATGGTTGCAGTGCCTCGACTTTTTCACCCACACCCACAAATTTAATCGGCGCTCCCGAAATCTGCCGTACAGATAACGCTGCACCACCACGGCTATCACCGTCCAGTTTAGTGAGAATCGCTCCGGTAATTCCAATTTGTTCGTGGAAGGTGCGGGTGAGATTTGCCGCCTCTTGACCAGTCATAGAGTCCACTACCAACAAAGTTTCATGGGGTTGGACTGTTTCTTTAATCCGGGCTAGCTCGCCCATCATATCTTCGTCAATTTGCAAGCGACCAGCGGTATCGATAATTACTGTATTGATACCTTCTGTCCTACCACGCTCTACACCTTGGCGGGCAATTTCTACTGGGTCAGCATCGCTTCCCATGTCAAAAACTGGCACATCAATTTGCTTACCTAATGTCACCAGCTGATCAATCGCGGCTGGACGATATACGTCTGTTGCTACCAACAAACAACTGCGATCTAATTTACGTAAATGTAAAGCTAACTTGGCAGTAGCTGTGGTTTTACCAGTACCCTGTAACCCAGCCATTAATACAATGGTAGGCTGCTCCTCAGTTTCCGCCAGAGGAACATTTTCTGCCCCCATCACCTGTACCAACTCATCATGAACAATTTTGATGAATTGCTGGTCAGGTCGCACGCCAGCCAGCACGTCGGCTCCCTGTGCCTTGGCTTCGACTTCGCTAATAAAATCTTTAACTACCTGGAGGTTGACATCTGCTTCCAACAAGGCGCGGCGCACTTCCCGCAAAGCGTCTTGAATATTGGATTGAGATATTTTGTCCTGCCCCCGTAGTTTTTTCCAGGCAGATTCTAAACGGTCAGATAGAGCATCAAACATAATGTAGTTACAGGTAGTTCGCCAATGGGGAAGTTGAAACCGCTGCTGAATGCGATTCGGTATTCCGGTAAAGTGTTAACGTGCTATCTACCAGCTTAGTAGTTTTTACTTCGACTGTAGCAACTGAATACCTATCTTCTATTGAAAGCGATCGCGATCGCTCATCAACCAGACTACTCCCAATTGACTTTCTAGAGCCATATTGCATTAAACCAGCTATAGTCAAGCGATGGCAATTTATTCTTGGAATCACAATCACTTCTTAAAACAAATATGACAAAAATGATTCAGGAAATAATTTAGTATAAAAATAATATAATAAATTCTCAGTAAATGAGTATTAGTAAATAATGTAGTTAAACCCACATTATCGCATTAAATTTATCAGATAAACTTACTTGATGTATGCCACTAAACCAGTGACTTTCATCTAGTAACAAAACAGGATATTTAATGAGCAGAGAATCAGCCAAAGTCATCTTATGGGAAGTCAATCAAAAAGACTTTATCAAAAAGTTTTATGATTTACAATTTGTTCCCAGAGTAGGAGAGGAAGTTTATCTCAAAAAAGAGCAATGGAAAGTAACTAGAGTTGAACATGATTTAGAGGTGCATGAGGTTAATGTTTACTTGGAAACCTTCAGAAAAACGAAGCAAGATAAACCATCTACTAATTCATGAATAAATCTTGAGAGTAAAGCTTTTTGGTATGGCATAATTTATCGGGCGATCGCGTTTGAAAAATACGCGATCGCTTTTTTTGGGATATTTTTTTATGAACTAAACATCATTCTCAAAATCAAAATGCTATCTACACAATCTACGCATCTGTTGCATTTTTTTTGAAATTGGTATTACCAAGGTGGCGGAAAGCCCATTTCTTTAAGAAGTGGGAAAAATAGCCTGTTTCTTGATACCTATGGTTGTGTTTGTTCGCGGTTTGGTTTAATTACGCGCTCTGTAGTTGACTTGATCACAATATACAAAACTGGCACTACAAACAAACTCAAAAAAGTGGCAATCAACATCCCACCAAAGACTGTGGTTCCCAAAGATTGACGACTTCCTGCACCTGCACCTGTGGCGATCGCCAAGGGGAAAATACCCAAAAGTGTAGAAAAAGCTGTCATCAAAATTGGTCGTAAACGCTCTTGAGAAGCCTCAATAGCTGCCTTGGTAATTGAAAATCCTTGTTCTCGCAATTGGTTAGCAAATTCCACAATCAAAATTGCATTTTTACTAGCCAAACCAATCAACATTACTAAACCAATTTGACAGTAAACATCATTAGGAAAACCCCGCAGCGATTGAGCTATTAGTGCGCCAAAAATAGCTAAAGGTACTGCCAAAAGAATAATCAAAGGATCGATGTAATTCTCGTATTGAGCAGCCAATACTAAAAAGACAAAGACAATTCCTAAACCAAAAATCATCGGTGCTAAACTGCCAGAATCTATTTCTTCTAATGCAGTTCCTGACCATTCGTAACCAAACCCTGGTGGTAAAACTGCTTGAGCTACCTGTTCCATTGCTTGAATAGCATCTCCAGAACTAGAGCCAGGAGCCGCAGAACCATTGATTTCAATTGAGCGAAAGAGATTATAATGATTAATTGTTTGCGCTCCCACTACAGAAGTAACTTTGACTAAGTTACTCAAAGAAATCATTTCATTTTTTTGGGAACGAACATATAGTTGACCAATGTCTTTGGGATTAGAACGAAACTGTTTATCCGCTTGCACATACACTCGATAATTACGTTGTTGAAGATTGAAATCGTTCACATATTGCGAACCCAAAGCAGTTTGGAGAGTGCTATAAATATCATCTATGGAAACTTGCAGTGCTTTGGCTTTGTTGCGGTCTACTTCTACTAGTAATTGTGGTGTATCTGCGGCAAAAGTACTAAATACAGCTTGTAATCCTGGTGTTTGATTAGCGCGACCCAGCAATTGACCCATCGACTGTACTAAAGTGTCTAAACCACTGTTACCTCTACGGTCTTGTAGTTGAAAAACGAAGCCGCCAAAGTTACCTAAACCTTGAATAGGTGGTGGATTTACAGGAAAGACTCTTGCTTCGGGGATGGACAACAATTTGCCTTGCAAACCCCCAATAATTCCTTGTGCTGATTGACCTGCTTTTGAGCGTTCAGCCCAAGGTTTTAAAGTAGTAAAAATAATACCGCTGTTGGCAGTACTACCACTGAAGCCAAAACCACCAACGGCGAAAGTTCCTAACACTTCAGGCAGTTGGAGAATTTCTTCTTCTACCTGTTTCATCACATCGCTGGTATATTGCAGCGAAACTCCTTGCGGCCCTTGGATAATTGTGATGAAATAACCTTCATCTTCTTCTGGCAAAAAAGCTGTAGGTACTGCGGTATAAAGCCAAGCTGTCATTCCTAATGAGACAATAAATAGCCCAATAATGATGCTTTTGAAGCGGACTAAAAAGGTAAGCGATCGCTCATATCTTTGTCTTACCCACTCTAAAAACCGATTAATCTGATTAAAAATTTTCCCCAGCCAACCGCTAGGTCTTTCTCTTTGGCGTAATAATAAAGCACACAAAGAAGGCGTAAGAGTCAAAGCCAAAAAAGTCGAAATCGCAATCGAAAAGGCGATCGTCAGGGCAAATTGCCGATAAAGTGCGCCTGTAGTTCCTGGGAAAAAAGCTACTGGTACAAATACTGCCATTAGTACTAGTGAAGTGGCAATCACCGCCCCAAACAATTCTGCCATCGATTCACTAGCAGCACGGCGCGGATTCATACCCTTATCTTGGATAAAGCGGCTGATTTGCTCAACTACAACGATCGCATCATCAACCACCATCCCAGATGCTAAAGTCAGACCAAATAAAGTCAAACTATTAATGGAAAAGTTAAAAACTTTAGCGAAGATAAACGTCCCAACCAAAGACAAAGGCACAGTTAAAGCAGGAATTAAAGTGGTTCGCCAGTCTTGCAAGAATACGAAAATGACAATGACAACCAGCACCACCGCTTCAATCAGAGTCTTGACTACTTCTGTCATCGACTCTTCCACAAACGATGTTGTGTCAAAGGCTACCTGATATTGTAGTCCGGGGGGGAAAGTAGTAGCTAATCGCGCCATTTCGGCTTTAACTCCCTTAGCTACATCCAAGGCGTTACTTCCAGGAATCTGATAAATGCCCAAACCAACAGCATCATTGGCACGATATCGCAGAAATGTATTGTAATCTTGTGCGCCTAGTTCGGCTCTGCCGACATCTTTGAGCTTAACTAAAGTGCCATCATCTTCAGTTTTGATCACAATATTGGCAAATTCTGTTGGTGTTTCTAGGCGGCTAGCAGCCCGCACATCAAGTTGATACCTTTGTCCTTGGGGGGCAGGTTCTTGTCCAATTCTCCCAGCCCCAACTTGCAAGTTTTGTTCGGATAGAGCGTTTGCGACATCTTCAGTAGTTAATCCCCGACTAGCCAGACGACCTGGATCTAACCATAGCCGCATGGCATAGCGACGTTCGCCAAAAATTTGCACATTGCTCACACCTTTAACTCTTTTTAAGGCATCTGCTAAATAAAGGTCAGCATAGTTACTTAAAAATGTATTGTCATATTCATTATTTTCAGCAAATAAACCAATTCCTAAGAGAATATTACTAGACTCTTTGGATACTCTAACTCCCGTGCGCTGTACAGACTCTGGTAGTTGTGGTTGGGCAATAGAAATACGATTCTGCACATCCACAGCTGCAATATCTGGATTCCGTGATGAATCAAAAGTAGCAGTAATACTACTAGAGCCATCATTACTACTACTGGAAGTGATATATCTTATACCCTCAATCCCATTGATTTGTCTCTCTAAGATATTCGTTACCCCGCTTTCCACATCCTCAGCACTAGCTCCGCTATAGTTAGCAGTAACGGTGATTTGAGTAGGAGTAATGTCTGGGAAACGAGCGATCGCCAGCGTTGGAATACTAATTAACCCTAATATCAAAATAATCAACGCAGCGACCGTAGCAAAGACTGGTCGCTTAATAAAGAAATCGACAAACATAGTTTTGGAAATGGGTAGACGTTATGTAGCGGTTTTCATGTAATGGATGTACTACTCCAATTGCTAGGACAGGGGGACAAGGGGAGTATCTTTTATTGCCGAATTACCCAAACACCAGGGTTGTTAATCATGCTCACCAATCCTCCGAGGACTCGGTTATAAAATCCATATAATTCTCGGCCTTTCTCTAAATCTAAATAGTTACAATTAACTGCAAACTTAAGCCAGACTTGAGTTTCTGCTGCTTCTGCTTCACAATCATTCAGTTTAGCGACAAAGGCTGCTTCATATCTTCGCTTGCGCCAAGCTTCAGCTAAATTAGCACATACAGAGCGAGATGAGCGGCGAATTTGGTCAGTTGAAGAATATCGCTCCTCAACAGGAAATTTTTTCGAGATTTTAAATATTTCCATCGCTGCAAATAACGCCAGTTGATAAACTTCCAAATCTTCATGAGTCTTGATGCATTCTTTTCCCATCCCTTGTCCCCTTATCTCCTTGTCTCCTTGTTCCCTTGTCTCCTTATCCTAGGGAGTGGGTGAGGCTTTCTTGTTACCCGTTTCTTCAGATGCAGGATTGATGGGAGCGCCATTAGTGAGATTGAGAATACCAGAAACTACAATTTTGTCACCAGCTTTTAGTCCTTCTAAAACTTGATAATTGCTGCCTTCGATATCTCCCAACTTTACGGGTTTTTGTTGAGCTACTAATTGCGGCGCTTTCGGTTGAGGTTTTTCTGGTGCTTGGGCTACAAATACAAAAGTCTGCCCACCGAGGCGAGATACTGCTGTGACTGGAATTAAAATACCTGGACGTTCCTGCCAAATGACTCTGGTTTGTACAAGTTGGCGATTCAGTAGTTCATCACTAGAATTGCCAAAGGTAGCTTTAGCTAATACTGTCTGGGAATTGGTATTCGCATTTGGCGAAATAAAACTTACCTTACCTGTAGCTGTAGGTTGACCTTGAGTATCTAAAATTTGTACGGGTAATCCCAAGCGCAATTGTTTAGATTGATTCAGAGGAATGGATATATTCAGTTCTAAAGAGTTGTTTTTGTTGAGTGTAGTCAGTTCGTCTCCTTGGCTAACAAACTCTCCCACCTTCACTGGAATATCACCGACAGTACCAGTAAAAGGAGCCTCGACTCTTGTATATTGCAGTTGGACTTGGGCTGCTTTAACTTGGGCTGCTGCTTGAGTAACTTGAGAACGTGCTTGAGCAATCTCTTCTGGACGAGGGCCATTCTCTAATTGCCTTAAGTTTTGTTCTTGTTGCTCTAAAGCAGCAGTTAATTCGCTGATATCAGAGCGTCTACTTTGGCGGAGTTGGTCTAAACGTCTTTGGGCTACCACTAACGCGGCTTCGGCACTACGCTGTTCTCGGATATATCCCTCTAAATCGTCTTGAGAAATTGCCCCCTGTTTTCTTAATTGTTCGTATCGCTTGGCGCGTGATTGTGCCAGTTCTAAATCGGATTTGGCTGATTCAATTTGAGCTTCGGCTTGAGCAATTTCTTCTGGTTGCGCTCCAGATTGGGCATTTCTTAGACGGGCTTGGGCTTGAGTAAATTGCGCTCTAGCT
Source organism: Halotia branconii CENA392 (assembly GCF_029953635.1). Classification (NCBI taxonomy): domain Bacteria; kingdom Bacillati; phylum Cyanobacteriota; class Cyanophyceae; order Nostocales; family Nodulariaceae; genus Halotia; species Halotia branconii. The sequence goes on from NZ_CP124543.1 coordinate 2,065,608, forward strand.
TGGGCAATTTCTTCTTGTCGCGTACCTGCTTTGAGTTCAGCAAGTCGTGCTTGGGCTTGTTCTAGTGAGGCTTTAGCTTGTAGTAACTGAGCTTGTGCATCGTCACTTTGTAGGCGAATTACAGCTTGCCCTTGTTGGACGCGATCGCCTTCTGCAAATAAAATCTGGGTAACTCGTCCATCAATTTGTGGCTTTAGTGCTACCGAGCGTGGAGCCTCTAAAGTGCCAACAAACTCAGAACTATCTTGGATGGTTCCAGTGTCTACAGTGGCTAGTTTGACAGGAATTGCCATCGGTTGACCAGCAACCCCAGCACCTTGGGGTGCATTTCCAGCCAAGCTACTTTGCCACCAGCGCCAAGCAATGCCACCACTGCCTAAAATTAACAGTGTGATTCCCAAAATTAGCGGCCAACGGCGTTTTTGGGGTGGTTTAGGCGATCGCTTTAACTGTGGTAGTGTATCTGATTTTTCAACCTGACTAGAATCATTAACAGCAGATTGTTCTGTTTCAACAGGAGCCAAGGATTCGGGGAACTCAGAATGAGGCATTTTGTTTTCTTATCTTTTAGATTTGCCAATCTATTCTTTGTTGAGAAATCTTTGATATAAAGCTTTCTCAGCTATTTTTTATATCTACAAATTCGCAAAACCGCATCGTAGTGTAGAAACTTTGTACTCTAAGCAAGTAAAAAAATAGTTCAAATTGATTGGCAAGGTGTTAATCATTATACAATTTTGAATGTAACATTAATTACCATGCCTATAAGTGTTTGCAGCATCATTTTTGCACGAGTTTGTGCAGTCTTAAACGCTAAATTAGCGATGATAACCAAGTAAGTACTTGTAAATGTAAGTACTTGCTTGCATTATATCTATATATAAAGAAAATGTGCATAGAGTAGCGTAATTAGTCGCGATCGCGTAAAAACCTACGCCTACTAAGCAATTTATGAAAAAAAGGTCAAAAATTAATAAGTTTTGATTATTAATTTTCCGGTTAAACCATATAAAATCAGAATTATATATAAATAAAAACTATTAATAACGACCAATGAGTTTATTTCTTCCAGGGAAGTTTTGTTCCCATTTCAGTTAACGCAGAGAAAATAAGATAGAGGATAAGCAAACCAACACCTACAAAAAAAGCCAATAAATCGTTATCCATAAAAGGGACTAGGGGCTAGGGGCTAGGGATTAGGGAAATGTACCTCATCCAAATGAAATTTGCTGTATGTTCATACAGCTTTTACCGCAAGTTCTATAACTTTTGTCCGGCATAAATTGATCGCACTTCACCGTTACGCCGAACTATAGCTTCACCCTTGCTAACATCAACTAGTGTCCAACCACTCGAACCAATACTTTCTCCGATATTGATGCGACGAGTTACACCGTCAAACTGAAATAAAGCGGCAGATTTGCTGCCTAATTCTAGTAATCCTTCTAAGGTATGACTAGGAGTCGGCGCAGTTGTGGTAGGTGCAGATTGGATCGGTGCGGGTAGTGTTGATGTTGCTGCACTAAATGGAACAACTGGTAATGCAGGTAGAGGATTAGGCGACTGCTTTACAGTAATGGGTGCAGTTCTTACAGATAAAGGTTTGAGTTCTCCCCGTACAGCAGCTAGCATGTTAACACCCACGGGCTTGGCTGCTTGCTTAACTGTATTCAGGGCAGTTTTCACAACATCAGGTTGAGATGGCTTGGAATTAGTTGCTATTGGTGGTAAAAGTGTAGGAACGCCAGGAATAGTTGGGGGCGCGTAGCGCATGGGTGATGGCGCTTGATAAACAGGAACGTAAATACGCTCAACAACGTTAGCAGAACGGTTAGGAATAGGTGATGTCTTGTTAGCAGCTAAAGGAGGTGGTAGATTTCCTACAGACTGATTACTAGAAAAAGCAATTGTATTAGAGTTAGAGGCTAAGCGATTAGTAAGTCCTGAACGAACAGATTGTTGATTATTTGTAGCATTTTGCTTATCAATAATTGCTAGCGCACCCAGCATGTAATCAACTAACTCTGCTTCAACGTCTACTTTTGTAGTGCGTTGCGTCTGAGGCAGATAAAGAGTCTGCGGTTGTGTCAATTTAGAAGTGAGAAGTAGTAATATTCCAGACTGAAACAAGTAGATTGTACCTGCGATCGCCACGCCTATAGTTGTGCCTAAAATCAGCAGTTTTCTTAACGCACGTCTGGTTTGCTCACGTTTAGTACTAATTGCTCTCGCGCTGGGATTATCAATTACAACCTGACTTTGCTTATTCCTAACTTGGGTAAGTGTACTAGGTAAGACAATCTGCGGTACATTAACTGTCTCATATTCTGTAGTTATTGGTCTGGAATAGTTCCCTGACTGATAGAACCAATCACGGGCGGTAGTTTCTTCTGAGGAACGACGTGGTGTGCGACTACCATGCCTGATAGTTTGAGAGGGCAGACTCACATTAGCGTCCAAAATTTCGTCAATATCGGCAAAGAGTTCATCCATCAAGCCATCAGCATAGAGTTCTATCGACCAAGGCTCGTTGGCGAGCAAGTCTTCTGATGGTTCTGGAATAATTAGATGGGTACTGGTTGCTTGTAACATACGCATTTTGGTTTATGGCTGCCAGTATGGGACACACCGCCCCTACTGCCTGGGAATTAGGATTTTATTTACGCTACGCGGGTTAGTTGTCAGTTGTCAGTTGTCAGTTGTCAGTTGTCAGTTGTCAGTTGTCATTGGAAACCCTTCCACGAGACTGGCTTGATTTTTCGCTGTCTTGAAAAGTTGCTTTTGTTGGGTAGAACCCAAGACCGCACTTTTCGCTGTCTTGAAAAGTTGCTTTTGTTGGGTAGAACCCAAGACCGCACTTTTCGCTGTCTTGAAAAGTTCTGCGCCGGGAAACCCGGACGCACAACGCCAGTTCTCTCAAGTCGGGAAACCCGCCCACGAGACTGACTCGACTTTTCGCTTTACTACTGACTACTAACTACACTTCGACTACGCGGTAGTTGAGCGCAGTCGAAACTCAGTGCATCGCTGACCACTTACAAAACTCTATCTCCTTGTGGGTAGAGTTTTTATTGCTTGGTAGTATTAAGTTCAACTTGACTTCGGAGACTGCTGATAATGCCAGTACTTAATTCGTGTCATCTATCATACTAATCTCTTCTTCTTCTCTACTATACTCACCCTTCACGAAGTTGAAGTTAAGTTAAAGCTGGAAATGCTTGTTGGGGCTGGGTTTTACGCAATTCTAAATATATTAATAAAGCATTTATATCGGCGGGATTCACTCCGCCAATACGTGCTGCTTGACCGATGGTTAGCGGTTTTACCTTGTTTAGCTTTTCCCGTGCTTCTTTAGAGAGGGTATCAATTTTTGTGTAATCTAAGTCCGCAGGTAACTGGCGTTGCGCTTGACGGGCAATTTGTTCAATCTGATTTTGTTGTCTAGCGAGATAGCCAGAGTATTTGATGTCAATTTCTGCGCCTTGTTTCTCGGCTGGTTTGAGATTGGGGTTTCCTAATCCGTAACTGTCGAGGTCAACGTAATGAAATCCCGGACGACGGAGTAATTCAGCTAGGGTAATCGAACCTTTAATTGCTTGCTGGGAAATAGCAGCGATCGCTTGTCCAATTTCGTCATGTTCTTTGACCCGTGTGCTGTATAGTCGCTCTTTTTCAGTAGCAATCTCTAGTTGTTTTTGAGTAAACAATTCCCAGCGGCGATCGTCAATCAAGCCAATTTCTCGCCCTAGAGGCGTTAGGCGTTGGTCAGCATTATCAGAACGCAATAATAAACGATATTCAGACCGACTGGTGAGCATTCGGTAAGGTTCGCGCAAATCTTTAGTACACAAATCATCTACCAGCGTCCCAATGTAACTTTGCTCACGGGGAAAAATAATCATTTCCTTACCCTGCACCAATCTGGCGGCGTTGATTCCCGCCACTATTCCTTGGGCTGCCGCTTCTTCATAACCTGTAGTACCGTTAATTTGCCCTGCACAAAATAAACCAGCAATCTTTTTTGTCATCAGTGTGGGATAACACTGGGTTGCGGGGATATAGTCATATTCCACAGCATAAGCCGGGCGCAACATAAAACATTGTTCTAAACCTGGGAGACTCCGCAACATTTGCAATTGCAAATTTTCTGGCAACCCTGTAGAAAAACCTTGGATATATAATTCTGGAATCTCCCGCCCTTCTGGTTCAATAAATAATTGGTGGCTTTCTTTGTCAGCAAAGCGCACAATTTTATCTTCAATACTGGGGCAATAACGAGGGCCTTTTGCTTCTACCCAACCGCCATAAACTGGCGACAGGTGTAAATTTTCTCGAATGAGTCGATGAGTTTCAGGAGTCGTGCGGGTAATATAGCAAGGTATTTGTTCCCGTTCTACCCACGCTTGGGGGTCAAAGCTAAACCAGCGTACTTCTTCATCGCCTGGCTGAACAGTCATCTTACTATAATCCACCGATCGCTTATCTACCCGCGCTGGAGTCCCAGTTTTTAAGCGTCCAGTTTCAAAGCCCAAGCGATTCAAAGTTTGCGTTAAGCCTTCGGCTGCAAATTCCCCAGCCCGTCCTGCTGGCATGGATTTATTGCCAACCCAGATCTTTCCGCCCAAGAAAGTACCTGTTGTCAAAATGACTGCTTGACACTGAAAAGCTACACCAAAGTAAGTTGCAACGCCAATTACTTCATCGTTAGCGCCCAGCACCAAGTCTGTAGCCATCCCCTCGCGAATGATTAAATTTTCTTGGTTCTCGACAATATTCTTCATTACTGCTGCATATTCACGCTTATCAGTTTGGGCGCGTAATGCCCAAACCGCAGGCCCTCGTGAAGAGTTGAGGATACGCTTTTGCAGGTATGTGCGGTCTGCTATTTTGCCAATTTCCCCACCAAGTGCGTCTACTTCGTGAGTCAGCTGTGATTTAGCAGGGCCGCCTACCGCTGGGTTACAGGGTTGCCAAGCAATTTTATCCAAGTTGAGGGTCAATAGCAGAGTACGACAGCCGAGACGAGCAGATGCGAGGGCTGCTTCGCAACCGGAGTGACCTGCACCGACGACAATGACATCAAAAGCGTCTTGAAATTCAACGGAATTGTGCATAGTCATATTTACAGGGTCAGCAAACTGAGAATTAATCATAATTTTAACTGATCCGTAGCAGTCCTATGATGGCAGTGAGCCAGAGTGAGCGATCGCACTCATGGTCTGTCTCATTAGTTCTAAAGGTTAAAATTATTAACCGTATAAATTACTACAAAATAGCAAACTGAAAATTATTGGTGCTTGTTGTGATACTGACACTGGAAAAGTCTTTGTGGTTATCTAAACTAACTTACGTACAAAAGCGATCGCTTCTGCTGGTGTTGAAATTTTCCCCTCAGCTCGTGCTATGGCAATTTCTGTTAGGAGTTCGCCCACCACTGGCGAAGCTGGAATATTTAATGTTATTATTAGTTCTTTACCACTCACTAATGGAGTGGCATGAGCGACCAGATCATCAGGGTTGAGGTAGCGGCTGATTAATGGTGCGTAAGCGCTAAGCGATTTATTCCCAGACATCACCTCTACCGGAGTATTGTTACTTAAGGCTAAAACTACTGTAGCCACAAATACAATCCCCGCTTCCTGGAACAAAAAATACTGTTCTCGTAAAGACATATTGGTTAAGTTTAACCGTGGGAACAGCTTTAGGGCAGTTGTAACAGCCCGAATTTCTGCACGACTATAGGTAAGTTCCTGTAATTCTATTTCCGCAACTTCTGGATTTGGATGCACAAGACAAGCAAGTTTGGCAATACCCAACCAAGTAGTTTTGACTGTATCACGCACATACTGTTGCAGTTCTATTCCTAGTTGAGACCAGTTTTTTGTTAGTAGGGCTGCTGCTTTGTCAACCGCAGCCAATTTTTGGCAACTTTCAGGTGTAGCATTTCGGAAAAAATGCGTAATTACACCATCTTTTACAGCACTGGCTATCCAAGGAGTGCCTTGAGGACTGGCTAATAAATAGCCAATTTCTACCCGCACTCGTTCTGCTGCAACTTCAGTTATATGTGATGCCAAAGTGCGAATGGTGGTTTGGGTAGTCGGTTCAATGGTAAAACCTAGTTGAGCAGCTTGGCGATAGGCTCGCATCAACCGCAAAGGATCATTTGCTAGATTTATTGGTGATACCATTCGCAATTGACGCTGTTCTAAGTCTGCATAGCCTTGGAGAGGATCAATAATTTCTTGGGTGTAGGGATTGTAGGCGATCGCATTGATTGTAAAATCTCTTCTATGCAAGTCAGTTGTTAAACTATCGCCTTCTTGTTGGGCAAAATCGGCTGTAGCATTAGGAAATACTACACGAGCAATTTTTCGTTCAGCATCAAGTAATACAAACCCAGCTTGATAACGACGAGCGATCGCTCTTGCTACCTTAACAGCATCGGATGGGATCACAAAATCTAGATCCAAGTATTCGCGACTTCTTCCCAAAATGGCATCCCGAACAGCACCACCTACCATGTAAGCTGGTTGTGGTAAATATTCCAGACTAAAAGGCCAATTTTCGGGAGCGAGGGTAGATGGAACTGGAATATGCATTGTAATAAAAATCAATCCAGCAGCTAATGAATAAAGGTTGGACTTAAGCTAAATTAACAATAAAGGTTCCTGGAGTTGGTTCTATTATGTGTATTTGCGTGAACTGCCACTATGTAGATCGCTGTGTAACCTATAATGCCGTAGAAACGCAGCACCAACAGCCCCACTTGACTGAAAACCCCACTTTTGACCCCAATGAACCCTCTATTAATGTCAACATCCGTACTAAAGACGATGTCATTGAGATGGAATGGGATGTTGTTGGTTGTTTAAGCTTTAAACAAGAAATGGGTAAGTGGTCGAAATTACGTCCGGGTGAATTAGTCCCTACTTAATCGCAGATGATGTTAGCTTTTCAGGCGACTACTACTTTTAAATGTGGTAGTCGTACTTTATTACGGAATTACCTTTAACCAGCCAAAAATATCACCGACTGTCAACTGTAACCCCTGACAAAATTCTGGCACTGGTAAAACAGCCTCAACTTCCTCAAAACCCAAAGGCTGTCGTTTTGCAGGATAAGCAGCAATAAATCGCTCATCAGGGTCAATTAACCAACCCATTTGAGTACCGTGATTGAGAGCATGTAAGATTTTTTTTGTAACTTTTGTATGGCTTTGCTCTGGGGAAAGAATTTCGATTATCCAGTCAGGTGCTGCGGCAAATGTATTCGCAATATCACCATTTTCGTCTATGGGAAGTCTTGCCCAAGAGAATACAGCGACATCGGGAACTATAGAACGTCCTCCAAAAGTGCAACGTAATTCTGGAAAAGCCCAACCCATTTTTTGTAATTTGATCACAGAATTGATTGTAGGACAGAGTTCTCCTTGAATAGTGCTATGCTTCCCTTGAGGCATCGGTTTTTGAATGATTTGACCGTCTATGTACTCTAAACTTGGTTGAGTTTCTGGTAGTATAATAAACTCTTCTAGGGTCAATATTTTATTTGGGACTTGTAACATTGTTATCCTAGCCTCAACTTATGAGAGTTTTTTTATCGACTCGCACACCATACTCTCCCGAAATATCTGTTGAATGAAGTCCTTTTGAAATTTTAACCCCACTACTGAGATTAGGTCTGTGGGAGTGCAGAAAGGTTGTTCCCAGCTGATTTAAAACCAGAGATGTTCGGTGTGGGGTAAAAAGTGGAGTATGATTCCAGCACTGATAAATTGCTTATCAGCTTCTTCCTTATCTAAATTTAAAATTGGTAAAACTTTGACGACTGAACTAAAACATCCCACAACTAAAAAATACGCTTTATCGCTACACACAACTACTCCCGAATTGGGTTTAACAATTAGTAATTTTGCTAGTGAAACTCGCACTGATGTTTGGAACTTGGGGCGTGAAGTATCTAGCTATATACATCAATATTTGATTGAATTTCTCAAACCCCAAACTTGGGCAGACTTGGCATTTATTGCAGTTGCCAAAGGACCTGGGGGATTTACAGGAACTCGCATTGGTGTTGTCGTCGCCCGCACCTTAGGACAACAATTAGATATTCCTGTGTTTGCTATTTCTACTTTAGCCGCAGTAGCTTGGTCAAAATATATTTCGGAGATTCCTTCAACTATTGTTGTTAATCAGCCTAACAAAAATCAAGCGATCGCTGTGGAAATGCCTGCACAACGAGGTAAAGTTTTTGCTGCTATTTATCAGCCTACGCCAGATACTTGTGGACTCACAGCCTTATTGCCAGATACAGTGTTTACACCAGAAGCATGGCAGGAAACTTTAGCTAACTGGAATACCGATTATCAACTCATTGAGGCTAAATCTGGGTTAGCAGCAACAGTGACAAGCGTTTTAGAATTGGCTTATTTAGAATGGCAACAAGGCAAGTGTCCTGAGTGGTCAGAAGCTTTGCCGTATTATGGGCAACATCCAGTAGAAATTTAGTCTGAGATTCTTATTTAACCTCTTCATACCAAATACCTACTGTCTCAAAAGCAGCATAAGCAAGTTTAAGAAAATTTACAACTCGTTGTTTACCAAGAACCCCAAACTCTTTATACTCTCGTGCTTCAGCAAAAGTTAGACGATGTTGGTCAATAATGTTTCTTTCTTTGTATGCCAGCTTCGGAAAATCTACAACCTGAATTTTATATTTGCTGACTAAATTTTGAATGGTAGCATCAGAATCAACATGCTCCCAATCGTCGCATAGCCCTAAATTCCTGACCAAAACATGAGGGATTTTGATACCATAGCTGTTTACAGACTGCACAAATAGGTTCAGGCTGTCATATCCTCCTGTAGATACAAACCACTTGCAAAAGCTGACTCCTTCAGAACTTCCCAGGTCAATTAAGTGATTTTTCTCAATCCAATTTTTTACAGCTCTATGGGATTGAGCAGCTAAATTGACAATTGCAGGTTTAGACATCGCCATTTCAAAGATTCTATCTGCTTTATCAGCTTGCCGTTCATCTTCAGTAAACACAGCATACTGACATATTCCTTTATATACACCAGCTACATCAGGATTAGACCTATCAGTTTCCACTGGTACAAACGGTATTTTTTTATCCAGACAATACTGAATCATCGTCCTAGTGAGTAGAGACTTCCCTACCCCACCTTTTTCCCCATCCACTAAATGAATCGTCGGCATAAAAACTAACCCTAATACTGATTGATTGATGTCATTTGAATAATATCTACATTTTGCGTGAACTACCTACAACAGATGCAAATATTTTTCCTATTTTATATACCACTACTAACTTTTCAGGTTCAGGGGATGGACTTACGGCGAATTTATTATAAGTTTTGGGAGTTTGAGACCTAGAAATTTTAGTAACTTTCTCAGACTAGTATAGAAGTAAAGCATAGCTTAGCTGACTAAGTATTTTCATACCAGCTTTGCAGCTAAGATGATCGCATTGTAAAAATTTTTAATTGCTTATGCGTGCAATGATTTTGTCAGCACCACGTCAACCTCTACGCTTGGTTGATTTGCCGATGCCAAAACCTAACTCTGAGCAAGTATTGATTCGCGTTCATGCTTGCGCTATTTGCCGCACAGATTTACATATAGTTGATGGAGAATTGACACATCCAAAACTGCCTCTAGTACTTGGGCATCAAATTGTAGGTACGATAGAAGCCAAAGGTGAAGGCGTTGATAAGTTTAATATAGGACAACGAGTGGGTGTACCTTGGCTAGGTCATACTTGCAATCACTGCCGCTATTGTCTCTCTAATCGGGAAAATCTTTGTGATTACGCTGAGTTTACAGGTTATAACCTGGATGGTGGCTATGCTGAGTACACCGTTGCTGACCATCACTTTTGCTTTCCCTTAGACCCTAGTTATCCTGATTTACAAGCTGCACCCCTATTGTGTGGTGGTTTAATTGGCTATCGCGCTTACAGTATGACTGGTGATGCCCAGAAACTGGGCTTTTATGGTTTTGGTTCATCAGCTCATATACTGATTCAATTAGCTCGCCATCAACAACGTCAGGTTTTTGCTTTTACTCGTCCTGGTGATGAGCAAGGACAAGAATTTGCCCGTCAATTAGGTGCAGTTTGGGCTGGTGGCTCAGATGTATTACCTCCAGAACCTTTAGATGCAGCAATTATTTTTGCTCCTATAGGAAAACTAGTACCAACTGCTTTACGTGCAGTTGTCAAAGGTGGTGTGGTAGTTTGTGCAGGTATTCACATGAGCGATATTCCTGCTTTTCCTTACGAAATTCTTTGGGAAGAACGAGTATTGCGTTCTGTTGCTAATTTAACTCGTCAAGATGGAGAAGAGTTTCTAACTTTAGCTCCCCAAATTCCCATTCATACAGAAGTGAATGCTTTTGCTTTAACTCAAGCAAATGAAGCTTTAGATGCGTTGCGTAGTGGCAAAATTGAAGGCTCAGCCGTATTGGTTGTAGATTAACAAAGGTAAAGTGACAGTGACCTAAAACCATCTGCTCTCCCGTTAACGGCTAAGTTGAGCAGCAGTCAACAGCCTGGAACTCAACACCAATGGCTTTCAATCGTCCGCTGCATTTGATATCATGTCCGGCTTATTAGTTATAAATCCCGCATCTGTGCAAAAATCTGAAAACTCTTTCTCCCCCTGGTTACTGAGCGTAGCCGAAGTATGCCCCCTGCGGTCCTAATGATAAGTCTTTACCCGAACACGATATGAATTGTTATGCCACGATCATCTACCAGCTCTCAGCACTTGTTCAGCCGTCAATTTCAGCCCTGAGAAGGTTAGAGAGGTAATAGTCTGATTGCCTCGAAGCTGCTGAATTTCGTACTCTCCATCCACTAGTGTACAAATAGATAAAGTAGGTTGTTTGGGTTTCCCAATGTATCGAGTCCCACCCAATCCTGCGTAGTCTGCAATCCAATATTCGGGGATGCCTAAAGCCGCATAGTCTTCAACCTCACGGGCATAATCGTTTTGCCAGTTGCTACTCACAACTTCCGCCACAAATTTAATTGAACTGCCCAGCGTCAGAATCGACTGGTCAGACCAAAGCAATTCTTTGGTAAGTTCATCGCGATCAACCACTGCAACATCAGGTCGGAATGCGGTCATCCCACTATTAGAAGGGCGCAATATTCCCCGCTGGAGAACAAACCAAGGCAAGCCTGTTACATCGATCTGGACACAGATCTTTGTGGTAATAAAGGCTGCAACCTCTTCATGCGAACCTGTCGGTTCCAAATCAAATACCTCTCCATCAATAAGTTCATAGCGATTATCGCCACCATAACTGGCAAGAAACTCATCGAAGTTGAGTGGCTTCTTTTGTATTGGTTGGTCAAGCGTAATGGTCACAGGTCAACTTTGCCCAATCAATGCCTTCAGTCTACCAGATCAAAATATGTGACAGATCTAGCTCCTAATTTAACCTCATACCGTTTCACTTTAAAAGGCAACAGGGGGGCAGGGGGCAGGAAGCAGGCAGGGGGAAAGAATTAAAGACCAATCATCTGTTTCAAATATTTCGTGAAATGGTATCACACCACAAAATTATCTCAGTTAAAATTATTAAATTATTTAAGACTGATCGGCTACTTTCCCTTGACTAAGGTAGCCATATACAATTCGGGAGACTTGACTGACAAAATCTCTGGCTTTTGAATCCCCAAAAGGTCTTCTTACCAAAATCCCCGCTAAGTAACGTTTACCAGATGGCATTTCAATAATACCTGCGTCTCCTAAAATAACTCCTAGTGTTCCGGTTTTGTGGGCAATTACTGCACCTTTACCAAGACCAGAAGGTAATAAACTTCTGTTCTCAACACGACGCATAAGATTCAAGACTTGGGTACGGCTGGAATTACTCAAGGCTTGATTATTCACAACTAAAGCTGACAGTCTTACTAAGTCTTTCGCGCTAGTTGTATTAGTACCCTTGAAGTCACCCAGTAGATTACGAATCACAGTATTTTGTAGTCCCCAACTCCGGAAACGCTTATTTAACTTGGCCTTACCACCTAAACGGTCAATAACCATGTTAGTAGCAGTATTGTCGCTAATGGTAATCATTTTGGTGACAGTTTCTAAAAGACTAAACTTAGTTCCAGCCTTTTTATACTGTATTACTCCTGAACCTCCAGTCATTAAATCACGTCGCATTACTAAAGTTTCATTGAGCTTGATTCTCCCTGCGTCTACTTCTTGAAACAAAGCGACTAAAACCGGAAACTTGATTGTGCTAGCAGCAGGAAATGCTTTTTCTCCATTAAAATCTATATAGTTACCTGTATCCAAATCTAAGAAAAACATTCCTGGATCTAGGGAACTATAGCGATTCATTAATACTCTAACTTGAGAGCTAATCTGTGATATTTCTTTGCCTAAAGGAACAACTCCTGCAAAGGGCGAAACATCACCTATTTGAACGGGAATTTTTTCTTCGCTAGAAAGCACAACTTTGTTGTCACTGCGCTCAAATGATGTGAAATTAACTATCCAGTGGGAGGAAGAGTCACCTTTAATCAGTAGTTTATCGGCAGATACTGTATACCCTGGTGCTAATTCAACCACTAATCTAGTTGTATCAGAGTCAACTTTACCGATACGGATTTCTTTAACTGCTGAGCCAAAACTTTGGCGAATTGTATTTCCGGTGAGTTCGGTTTTTGGCAAGTCAATTACAAGTCGCGTTGGGTTATTAACTAAAAATGCTTTTGGCTTAACTCCTGATTGTGTAGTGATATTGAGTTGGTTTTGAGCAGTGTCAAAGTACCAAGATTCTAAGCGAGATGCTTTGGCTGGAGAAGCAAGCAGTACAATACTGACGACGCTAAGCAAAAAAAAGCGTAATCTCATGCGGATTATTTCTAAGTTACAGCAGAATTTATTGGCACAAATTTCTCAGGGTTTACCGATTAATCCGGAAGAAAACCTGATGATAATTTTTGCTAATTCCTTACTCAAGACACTAAGACTACAAAATAGTTCCGCACTTTGGCCCAAAAAGCAGGAGAAAATAAAAAAGCTTATGGCACTTCGGTTGTGTGCAGTATCCTTTAACTGATGAGTGAAAGAAAGTAGGAACTCGCTTACTTAGTATAAGTCCTGACAGTCTTAAAACCCTCTTTCTTACTGTAATCTGCTACAAGTCTATTAACGGACATGATGTTTAGTGTTCCAAAATGACAAAATATCAATCACTGGGATACAATCACAATTCTTGCATTGATCGAAAACGCAGACATTGTGATCAACTGTATCATATCGTGTCCGGTCAAAGACTTATTATTAAAACCGCAGGGGGGCAGCACTTCGGCTTACTTCGACTACGCGGTAGTTGAATCTCGACTTCGCGGCAGTTGAGCGTAGTCGAAACTCGATTACCGCGTAGCGCCGCACTGACTTGTACTGAGCGTAGTCGAAGTAGCCTGTCGAAGTGTCGAAACTTAGTACAAGTCGCTCAGTGACCGGGGGCAGGGGGGCAGGGGGAAAGAAAGTTTCGTGGTTTTTGCACAGATGCGGGAATTAAAACTATTACGCGGACATGATATCAGATGCTTGTGATCGCGTAAATACTTTCTGTCTCGTTAAATAGTTTGCTTCGGACACGGGCTAGCGATCGCTGAAAAATTGTACAACAATACGGAGAACAAATCACGCTAGAAAGTATACTTGGCTAAGGTTCAATCTTTCCAATTAACCTTCCCGCTTTTAGAAACCTCTATTGGGAATCATCATGATTGATCAAAATACTAGTGCCAGATTTCCCAAAGGACGCACAGCCTTTTTGTTGATTCACGGTGTCGGTCAACAAAATCCTTTGGAAACTATGGACTATTTTGCCCGCAACTTGCTCAAGCACTTTCATAAGCAAAAATTACCTTTTAAACTAGAACACTTAATCGCTAGGCGCAGACTATCAACTGGTTCTTATTGGACAGAGAGTTTTGTCAGACTGAGTTCAACAGATTCTGAGCAAGAATGGCTAATTGATGTTCATGAATATTACTGGGCTCCTAATACAGAAAATAAAATTAGTGTACCTGAGATCTTACAATGGGCAGAGAGAACGCTAGAAGGTACAATCGAGTTTTACAACCGTAAGGATAATAAAGACTTATTAGACCAGCTTTTAGCTAACAAAAATAGAACCAGCTTTTTTAAATATCGCCTACGTTTACTCACCATCTTCCTCCGCATATTTAATTTTGTCTATCCAGCTTTAAGAACGGGAATTTGGCTAATTCTATTGTTAATAGGCCCATTTTTGAGAGGTTCTTTTCTCCAATCTGCTTGGAAACTAAGTAAAGAAGTTGCCACGCCACCTTTAGTTAATTTTGTTGGTGACGTTGCTATTTATAGCATTACCGATCCCAAATCACCTTACCGAAAGGTTCGCCAGCAAATACTAGAAGAATCCTTAATATTGCTGAAAGCAATTCTCAAGGATAAACAAGCAAATTATGACCAAGTAATATTAGCAGGACATTCGCTAGGTAGCTGTATTGCTTATGATACATTAAATCTTCTGTGCATAGAATCTAGTCTGTCTCAAGACGAAAATAAAAGGCTATTGCTGAAAAAAATTAAAGGATTAGTAACCTTTGGTTCCCCACTAGACAAAATGGCTTTTTTCTTCCGAGATATGGCACAAGAAGGACAGTACATCCGACGGCGGATTTTAGAACATCTCAACTCTTTCCGCACCAAACCAGAATCTGTCCGGCAAAGTCCATACTTCACCCAAAATCCAGTTATCTGCCAGCTCGATCAAGTGCATTGGGTTAACTATTACTACCTCAAAGATCCCATTAGTGGTCATTTAGATTACTATGAAAACCTAGATAACGTAGAAATGCACTATCAAGCATCTTGGGGAGTAGAAGGACACCTCGGTTACTGGACTGATCCAAGTTTCTATGAAAGCCTCGCTGATCGCTTTTTGTATATTTCACGTTAAGGAATAAGGCAAGTTAAACCCGTCGGGTAATTAAGAATTAAGAGTTAAAAATTAATATCCCTACAAGTCAATCTAGGGGCTTGAAACCCTTGATTGCCGGATAATTTAAGAACATCTCTCCCCTACACCTCTGCACCTCTGCTCCCCTGCTTCTTCAGTTAGCCAAACGTAACAAATCTCCTATAGAAAATGTTCGCTGCATTGCTAAACTGACCATTGTCACTTTTAATCGGTTATTACTATAAAACCATTTTGGAGGTAACAATCATGACCAAGTATGACTATATATTTCACTCGTCAGAGATATCTGAAGAATCCTTGAGTCCAGAAGAAGCGGTAGCAGCAATAGCAGTCGTCACAGCCATTGCAGATTCTGCTGTTGAAGAGGTAGATCCGGAAACTCTAGGAAGTATTCTTTGGGAATTTGAGGTATTTGAAGAATATTCGGAAGATGAAATTACAGAAATAGTTGATAGACTTATAGGTATTGCAGAAGATGAAGGGCTAGGGGCTTTATATAATGCAGCAAGTGAAGTCCTTTCAGATGATTTGGTATTAGATGCTTTTGCCGCAGGGGTAATTGTACTAATAGATGACGAAGAAGAACTGGTTATTCCCCAAAAGAAACAGCCTTACCTAAAAAAACTTCAAGATGCTTTAGACCTTGAAGATGAAGAAGCGCAAGAAATAGTGCAGGAAATCATTGCTGCTTTCCAAGAAGCCGAAAATGAAGAATACTTGGAAGAAGACTATAGCGAAGATATTTATGAGTCACCTTTAGGCAATTTCACTGTGCCGATTCCAGTTGACTCTCAGCAGGGGGGTAAAGTTCAAAGTCAAGAAGGAGTAGTGGGTTTTTCAGATGACTTTGGCACTTTGCTCAGAATTGACTATTATCCTATACCTCCAGAACAAGTAAACGAAATGGGATCTATAGGACAAGAAGAATACTTGCAATCGATTTTAGTAGACAAGTATGTGCCACAAGCGATTTTAGCCAACGTGCCTAATGCTCAGGTAGAATACAGCGAATATCTGTCAGACATGATGGCTGGTGCTTACTTTGTATTAATTAATATGCCGCAAGGTTCAACAATTTCTAAGCAAGAAAACAACGGTACAGCCACCCGATTAGATGCATATCGAGGACTTCTGAGCTTTATTGATGCTGAATTTTTGTATATAGTTAGTAGCCAGCGTAGCTTTTTAAAAGATGAAATTCGCGGCTCTGTTGAAGAAGAGGCCGAGGATATCAAAGAAAGTATTTTAGAGTTTGTTGAGACTATAGATTTCACTTAGTCTAAGGATCTCGTAGATTATAGCGTTTCTCGTTTTAGTGAGGTATATCTCTTTGAAATTAGGGGCTAGGGACTAGAGGCTAGGGACTATGTACCTCTTGTTATTGGGAACTGCTATATAAGTTAAGGAGCGATCGCCAAGACGAGATATTTTACTAGCACACAGATGAGTGCTGGTTTTTTATTGTCTGTAATTGAGAGCGCGAGTTTCAGGAACAATAATGTTTCATATCAGGTTTGCTTGATTAGTTATTATTCTGGGCATCATGCAAAAATATTAAAAATTTCTTTCCCCCTGCTCGGTTGGTGAGCGAAGCCGAACCACTGCCTCCTGCCAGACTAAAGTTGCGCTATCTGTCTAAGTCGCTAAAATATAACTTGAAAGAATTAGTCTAGGATTCTAACAAGTGAGAAAACAGGTATTTTACATCTTATTTGTAGTGAGCTTAGTTGGCATTCTTGGCTTTTCTTACATCTCAGAACAAGCGCCAGTAACTCGTTGTCGTTCATGGGGATTTATTTCCTCTACAAGTGGAAAATACTACTCAAGTCCTGAAAAAATAGTGATTAAGCCTTGGTTTGGTCGCCATCGCGTCTACGGTATATTTATGATCCCAGATGGATATCGCAGCGATCGTTTTGTCACTTTAACGATACCTGGAGAAAAAACTTACTGTGGAGGACTGATGAATGCCGGCGCTCAATTTATTGAGGGAATTTCTGCTCAACCAGGTTATCACTTGATTAAGGGACAATTTAATACACGGATTGCTGTTTGGTTGATTGCTCAAGGTAAAAAAGATCAGTTACAACAACCCAGTAATTGGAGATTAGGTTACGCCCTCAAAAAGAAAAAATAATACCGCATATCGCGATCGCTAAGTTGCTTAAGACATAAAAGGTAATTTCAGCATTGCGATCGCATTAATTAAATACACCCATAGTGTAAGTATGGGTGATTCATCGTAAACTATATCTTAATTTTTACCTTTTTGCCAATTCAGTATAATTATTGATAGAATTTTCCGTAAACTGTATATTCTTGAAATTAAAATCTGAAAACGCAAGCATAAAACATATCATAATTTTTTTGCAAGATGCAAATTTAGCATCTACTTCCAAAGAGCGTAAAACTAAACAACTTATTCTGAATACGCCTAAGAGATAATGACTGAAGTAATCCAGATTGGCAACCGGACAATCGAAGCTAGGGAACTAATTCCTTTACTAGCTAGTTACCAAATGCTACCGCAATTGCTGCGGGAATTAATTATCGATGAAGCGATCGCACCTATAGAGTGTACCCCTGAAGAAATAGCCCATGCCCAACAGCAGTTTTACGCCGAAAAACAGTTAACTCAAGAAGCCGACATTCAAGCATGGATGATCCATTATGGTTTAACTGCAAGTCAATTAGAAACTATTACTCTTCGTAAATTGAAACTAGAAAAATTCAAGCAAGCTACTTGGGGTCATAAACTAGAATCCTATTTCTTTCAGAATAAGAGCAAACTAGATAAAGTAATTTATTCTCTATTACGAACTCAAGATATAGGCATTGCTCAAGAACTCTACTTCCGCATTCAAGCAAATGAGCAATCATTCGCAGATGTAGCACGAGAATATTCACTTGGGCCAGAAGCCCAAACTGGTGGGTTAGTTGGGCCTATTGAACTGAATGCACTTCATCCGGCAATGGTACAAATGCTTTCTACTAGTCAACCCGATCAAGTTCTGCCCCCCACTCGCATCGCTGAGTGGTTTGTAATTTTGCGGTTAGAGAAATTCATCCCAGCCCAACTCGATGAATCTATAAAAGCGCGCCTACTTAATGAACTTTTTGAAACTTGGTTACAGGAACAGAAAAAGCAGATAACATCTTTGCCCAATTTTTCAGACACCTAAATAACCCTGCGTCGTAGTCTGTCAAGTTTAAATTGATTCTTGCTGAGAGAGATACGAACCAAAATATTTATTTGATGCAGTCAAGGAAATCATCAATATAGTAGGCGGGATTTTAAGTGAAGATTGGGCAAAATCAGCAAATTCATTGCTCACTAGGCTGTTTGACGCAGCACTATTAATTAAATATTGATTTACCAAAACTACAACAGACAGAAAATAAATTAGAAGATATATTGTTAATACTGCAATTTAACTTTAAGCAAGCAAAAGCTGATACTAATTGGGACTTAGTAAATAGCGTAAGACCAGCAATTCAAGAATGTAAAGATACCATAGATAGTATTAGATCTGCATATGCGTTATCCCAAACCTTTATAGAGACGTAGCACTGCTACATCTCTACATTCTTTTTCAGCAGATTTTTACTGCTACTATATTTTTACAACTTAGTACCACACTCACAACAAAAGTTGTGACTGGGTTGGTTTGTTGTCCCACAATGGCTGCAATGAACTGGTTCTACTGCGGCTTTTGGTAGTTGTTTAGGTAAGCCAATCATCTGAGCATTACTTTTACCTGGCGCTACCATTGGATAGCAGTTTTCGTCTCTGGTAACTCGCACATCTACAACTACTGGGCCTTTGTGTGCTATCATCTCAGCGATCGCATCTTTTAATTGAGCGCGATCGCTAATCACCATACCCTTGATACTGTATGCTTTAGCCAACAGTTCTATGTCTGGCATCCCGACTTCCATATTCGAGCAAGAATAACGCTCACCGTAGAAAGCTTGTTGCCATTGGCGTACCATTCCCTGCCAGCCATTATTCATAATTACGGTCTTGACATTAATACCATATTGTGCAAGTGTGCCAAGTTCCTGCAAACACATCTGAAAACTGGCATCGCCGCTAATACAAATGACTTCTTCATCAGGGAAGGCAACTTTCGCACCCATTGCCGCAGGTACGCCAAAACCCATTGTTCCTAAACCAGCACTAGAAATCCAGCGTCTTGGGCCGTTCTTGAGAAATTGTGCTGCCCACATTTGATGTTGACCGACATCTGTGGTGTAGAAAGCGTGCGGGGCTTGACGACTAACTTCTACAATGACTTCTTGGGGTGAAATACTGTCAGGATGCTGCGGCACTTCTAATGGATAATCTTGCCGCCAGCGGTTGACTAAATTTAACCACTCTTCGGTTTGATTAGGTCTATTTTTGATCCCTAATTGTTTGCACCGCCGCAATAGTTCGACTAGTACATGACGCACATCGCCAACGATGGGAACTTCTGGAACTCGGTTTTTACCAACTTCTGCGGGGTCAATATCAATGTGAATGACCTTTGCATGGGAGGCAAATTCATCTAATTTACCAGTCACTCGGTCATCAAATCTGGCTCCGACACAGATTAGCAAATCACAATCGCTAACAGCAAAGTTGGCGTAAGCTGTGCCATGCATTCCCAACATACCCAATGCTAGGGGATGATGTTCATCAAAAGCACCGATACCCATCAAAGTTGTGGTGACGGGGATTTGGAATAACTCAGCTAGTTCTTTAACTTCTTGGTGAGCATTAGCTGCGATCGCACCCCCACCCACATACAATAAGGGACGACGACTTTCCCGGATCAACTGAATTGCGCCATTAATCTGACGGGGATTTCCCTTCAATGTAGGACGATACCCGCGTAACTTGACTGATCCTGGTTCTACGGGTACATAATCAAATTGTTCTAATGCTACATCTTTAGGCACATCAATTAAAACCGGCCCTGGCCGCCCAGTACTAGCAATATGAAAGGCTTCGGCAACAATCTTTGCCATATCAGCCGGGTCACGCACTACATAAGAATGTTTAACTATAGGTAGGGTAATTCCATAAATATCGGTTTCTTGAAACGCATCCGTACCGATTGATTTTCGATTTACCTGTCCTGTAACCACAATCATTGGGATTGAATCCATGTAGGCTGTAGCAATGCCTGTCACCAAATTAGTTGCACCAGGCCCAGATGTACCAAAGCAGACTCCGACCTTACCAGTGGCACGGGCGTAGCCGTCAGCTGCGTGAGCTGCCCCTTGTTCGTGCCTGACTAAGATATGTTTGATTGCGCCAGTTGCTTCCACCACTTTGTACAGGTCATCGTAAATTGGTAGGATTGCCCCACCGGGATAACCAAAAATATATTCAACTTCATGGCGCAGGAGGCTGTCAATTAGGGCAAAGCCACCAGATGCACGCTTAGGTGTCGTTACATCTGTGGCATTGGAAACAGCAGCAGATTGGACTTGATTTTCGGTCTGTGAAGGACTAGTTAGGGAAGGCAGGCGCACTGTCACGGTCAAACCTCAGACGATAGCTAAGTTAACGCTTAAATTCTGTAGTTAAGATTTCATTTTAGTGGAAAATTTCCATCAAATCTTGATATGACTTTCTATTTTAAACATGAGAACGGACTTATTATTTTAATATTATTTTGGTTAAATTACGTCTTGTAACACTTTACGAGTATTTTGCCAAGCCCAAACACCAACAACAACCACTACAATACTCATGCCCACCAATACAGTTCGCAAGCCTAAAGCGTCAGTTAATGGGCCTGTAATTGCTAAGGGTGCTGATAGTGCAATATTAACAGCATGATTTTGAAAGCCAAACACTTTACCATGCATATTCGGTGGTGTGTGCTGTTGAATTAAGGTTTGCATCGGTACACCAATTAAGGAAGCACCTAAACCCAATAAAGCACAAAGTCCTAAAGCCACTAATAGATTGTGGGTAAAAGTGAACGCCCCTAAAACTAGCGCCATCATTAAAAATCCTATTAATGGTAAAGGCTTGCGATGAAATTTCTCACCCCAATGACCTAACATAGCTGCACCCAACACCATACCTACCCCTGCGGCTGCCAAGAAAAAGCCAAATTGTTTTTCTTTTAAGCCAAACTCCTCAGCTAATCGAATTGTTAATACTGTTAAAGCTGCAAACACACAATACAAAGTTGTTAGTTGCAGCATGGCATTTAACACTAAACGGTTTTTCCGCAGATAGCGCAAGCCTTGTTTAAAGTCTGTCCAAGGATGAATTACCGCTTGATTTTCATTAATAGGCTTGTTTTCTTGAAAATTAATCGGCTGCATAATTCCAGCGGACAATAGATATAATGCCCCTACCACAATCTCTTGACCATAGGTAGGCCCCAATAAATTTTTCGCAGCGCTTAATATTGGCTCTCCAATGGCAAAGCCAACAATTAAGGCTCCCATCATCGTGCTGCTAAAGAGGGCATTGGCTGCTAACAAATTCTCTTTTCTGACTAAAAGCGGGATGGCGGCTTGTTCAGCTGGCGCAAAAAATTGCGTTAAAGAGGAAATGATAAAAACAAATATCAACAGTACTACAAATTCTTTGGGGAAAAAAGGAATCCCTAGGATCATTAGCCCTCGCACTAAATCAGAGCCAACCATAATCAGCTTTTTGGGGAAGCGGTCCACAAATACACCACCAGCAGAACCAAATAATATCGCTGGGATTGTAAACGCCACCATTAAAGTTGAGTACATAGAGTTTTCCGTTCCAGCCGGGTGCGGATAGTTTTCTAGTAAAGCAACCATCAAAACGAAAAAGACTTTATCTCCTAGTTGGGACACTAATTGTCCAATCCATAGGAGCATAAAAGCACGATTTTTGAGTACAGTGCCAAACCCGTTATTAACAGCAGCCGGTTCAGTTGGAAACATTTAGATACTTGGGAATTTAGTGACTAATTGTAGATGGGGAACTAAAATCAAGTGGGAGTTAGGTAAATAAGTAATAGGAAAATTTCACCCTATCACTCGATCGCTCGATTACTCCACCGTAAAATCCCCCCTATTTCTCACTCCTGTTGGCTCATTCTGGTTTCCGGACTATTTTTGTTCATAGCGTTTGATCAATAGATGTAAAAATTCAGACGCACTTAGACGAACTTGCAACGGAGAAATATCAACAGATGAATCTATTTGCCAGCCTTTGACTTTTTGGGGCGATCGCCATAATAATAAATGGTCTACTGCTGGTTGAGCGTAAAAATTATTTTGCCCACTACCCAATAATGCAGAACTCCAGTGTGTGAAATAATCATGACTGATTCGATGAATTGGAAAATTGCCCCACAGTGGTACTCCCCATCCATCTATAGCAATAAATGCTTTGACTTGACCGCCTATAAGTTGCCATTGCCAAGCAGCAGCTATTGCCCCAACTACACCTGCACTAAAACTAATGAATATAATTGGTGATTTTAGTTTGTTTCCTAGGCGATCGCGCAAAAACTGCAAAATGTGCAGCGATGATAAAGTTAACAAACCTTGTCCTGGAAAAACTATTATATTTTGGCGCATTAAGCTCTGACTACTGGAATCTAACCAACCTGATATAAAGCTTTGGGTTAAAGCTGGTTCATGGATTCCAGGACAAATGATTATACTTATTTGTGATTTCGTGTTTAAAGATTTCACAATTTAAGAATTAATTTATTAGCATTTAGAATTACAAATCATCTCAGTATCTTTTGGTAGATATAATTCAGCAAAATTTGTTCATGTATTCAAATCTGTTACTTAATTATTTGAAAATTTCATTCAGTTACTAAATACAGGATACTAGAGAGTCTGCTTTTAAATACTCAGTATGTAGTAATAACCCCAGATATATCTTTCGAGATATTGTTATCATTTTTGTAGTCATCCTATCCCCCTGGATGGGATAGTAGTTCACGAGTCAGAGCAAAAATGACGCTATATACTAGCTAAATTTGCTTTCCACTCTGGTTATATTGAGTGAGGAATTAATTGTGGTTGCCACGCCAGAAAAACTGCACGCTACCCACGAGCATCTATCAAGTCAAGAACGAGTAGCCGTATTACTTATGGGCTACGGCGAAGTCGAAAGCTACGAAGACTTCGCTAATTATAACGAACAAGCTTTAAATCTCCTAACAGCAAAATTTGCACCAGTACCAACTTGGATTTATCCACCCTTAGCTAAGCTACTAGCATTGTTTGATCGTCATGAGTGGGGACACACACACCATGATTTTATTTCCCCACATAATGCCATCTTTGAACAGCAACGCGCTGGGATTGAAAAGCAGTTACAAGCAAAATGGGGTGATAGCGTCCAAGTTTTCAAAGCTTTTAATTTCTGCGCTCCTTTTTTACCAAATCAAGTCTTAGCAGAAATTCAAAGCCTTGGCTTCGATAAACTTCTGATTTACCCACTACTAGTTGTTGATTCTATCTTCACCAGTGGTATTGCGATCGAGCAAGTTAACAATGCCTTAGCCGATATGGCTGATGGTGAGCAACATTGGGTAAAAGGATTACGTTACATCCCTTCTTTTTTCAACGAACCAGCCTACATCGACTTGATGGCTCATTTAGTTGAGGAAAAGATTAACGCTGATTTAGCAACAGCTTATTTACCTTCTCAAATCGGTATTGTATTGATGAACCACGGTTGTCCTCACAAAGCCAAAGGTTTCACTTCTGGGATTATTGAAAGTCAAGCGCTGTACGATTCAGTTCGTGATCAGTTGATTAACCGTTATCCCTTAATTTCTGTAGGCTGGCTAAATCACGATACACCTTTAATTGAATGGACGCTGCCCAACGCAGAGCAAGCTGCTAATAACCTCATTCAATTGGGTGCAAAAGTAATAATTTTTATGCCAATTGGCTTTGCGACAGAAAATCACGAAACTCTATTGGATGTACACCATATCATTCATACTTTAGAGAAAAAGCACTCTAATGTGGATTACGTGCAGATGGCCTGTGTCAATGACCATCCAGAATTTCTGGCAATGGCTGCTGAGTGGGCAAATGCTCACATTGCTGAGTTAAAGAACGAGCAAGCTGCAACAGTTAATCCTCAGTTAGCAGCTAATCATCACCATCACCATCATCACTAAAAAATATTGACGCTACGCTGGTCAGTTGTTTTTGCTACTGACCACTAGCTACTGAAACCGGACGGCGGTGGGACAATGGTCACTGAGCGCAGCCGAGCCGAAGTGCTATTCCTCCCACTCCTCGTTCGCGTTAGCGTCTCTGAAACAGAAGAAGTGGGCAACACGATCAATCGCCTTTTTGGTGAGCTAGTACGGTCTTATACCATTTCACGAAATTATTGATACAAATTACTTTTCTTACTCCCCCTGCCTCCCCTGCTTGCCCAAATGTATCAACTTTAAAGTGAAACGGTATTACCCGACGTAGTGGCTCCCTAGCGAGTAACTAGCGATCGCGCAGCGTATCCGCAGGATTCATATCGTGTTCGGGTAAAGACTTATCATTAAGACCGCAGGGGGCATACTTCGGCTACGCTCAGTAACCAGGGGGAAAAAGAGTTTTCAGGTTTTTTTGCACAAATGCGGCATTCATAACTAATAAGCCGGACATGATAAGTAGTTGGACAAAAATATTTACAGTCATTGCGAGCAAAGCGAAGCAATCCCAGCCCTTGCGATTGCTACCCTACGGGAAGCCACTTCGTGTCTACATTCCGCTTCGCTCCATTCGTAATGACATTGTGTAATTAATTCTGTCTGGTTACTTATCACCTGCAAGAGTCAGTTGTTTTTGATCTGGTTTAATACTCAAAGCCACTTAATAACAACTGACCACTGACCACTGACAACTGACAAAACTTTAAGCAACACCTCGTAGCTTACGAGTGTTATCAACTAGGCTTTGAGCAAATTGGTCAAACCGTTGGGAAAGTTTTTCATCCAACAATTTGCCTTCAGGATTAAAAGCACCCCAAGCTTGTCCAATGGCAATTTGCTCTGGAATTACCCATCCATGTACCCATCGAATAATTAGTCTAAGGTCATTGAGAGCATTACTATTAGATTGACCACCCAGTACACTAATTAATCCTGTGACTTTATCGGATAGTTCATCAAAACTCATCAAGTCCAGAGCATTTTTGATCACACCACTAACGCCACCGTGATACTCTGGTGTTGCCAAAATTAGTCCGTCGGCATTGCTAACAGCATCACGTAACCGCTGAACGTCTGGATATTCTGGATACTCTTTGCCACCATTACAAAATGGTAACTGTAACTGCCGTAGATCTAATATTTCGACCTCTACACCTAAAGCTTCTACCCGGTGCGCTGCTACTTGCAAAGCCAATTGGGTATAAGATTCGGGTCTTAAGCTACCACCAATACCAGTAATTTTAACCATAATTCACAATTCACCCAGCAATATTAACTAAATTGGCTGCCACAACCAGAATTTATGAAAATGCGTAGTCATTATGACTATGATTATAGTAGCGATTTATCTTTTCATAGTCAAACCTAACAATGCCATTCAGTTGTTTAATTCTGATTTGTGACTTAACCCAATAAGAAACGTTATAATTTCTACTCTACAAGCCTTGTACTGTAATCATCCAACCAAAGATAAAAATTACCCTAAGAGCGAACGCAATGACAATTGGGCATTTTTTTACTTGGAGTACTCTAAATTAAAGTATGCATTCCTTAAGTAACATGGGGAAAGTTTTGCCTAGAAGTTAGACTAGATTAGAAAATAGTGATTTTCAGTTATGGCGATTTTTGCTAAAAGAATAGGCATAAAACCAGCACTTGGCTGATGCCACCAGACAAAGGGTAATTATTATGAAAAATTTCGGGAAAAAGGCATTGATAAAACAGCATTCACCAAAGCGTGTTGCTTGGACTGGAGCATTAGCGGCAAGTTTGCTCATGTTACCGAGTATTTTTGGTGGTACTCCCGCCTTGGCACAGCAAAAAGCAGACCGCGACTCCTTAACTTATGGTCAGTTAATCCAAAAAATTGATAAAGAAGAAGTTAAAAAAGTAGAATTAGACGAAACTGAACAAGTAGCAAGAGTATATCTCAAAGGACAAAAAGGACAACAGCCAAATACTTCACCGATTGAGGTGAGACTTTTGAACCAAAATACAGAATTAATTAATAAATTAAAAGCAAAAAATGTTGATTTTGGTGAAGTTTCTTCTGCCAACAGTAAAGCTGCTGTAGGGCTTTTAATTAATTTGATGTGGATTTTGCCATTAGTAGCTTTGATGCTGTTGTTTCTGCGTCGCTCTACCAATGCTTCTAGCCAAGCCATGAACTTCGGCAAATCTAAAGCCCGCTTTCAAATGGAGGCCAAAACCGGAGTCAAGTTTGATGATGTCGCAGGTATCGAAGAAGCTAAAGAAGAACTGCAAGAAGTTGTCACCTTCTTGAAGCAGCCAGAAAGATTTACGGCTGTAGGCGCGCGTATTCCTAAAGGAGTATTGTTAGTTGGCCCTCCCGGAACTGGTAAAACTTTATTAGCAAAAGCGATCGCTGGAGAAGCAAGTGTACCATTTTTTAGCATTTCCGGCTCAGAATTTGTGGAAATGTTTGTTGGTGTGGGTGCATCCCGCGTCCGCGATTTATTTAAGAAAGCCAAAGAAAATGCTCCTTGCTTGATATTTATCGACGAAATCGATGCCGTCGGACGGCAACGGGGGGCTGGGATTGGTGGCGGTAACGACGAAAGAGAGCAAACCCTCAACCAGTTACTCACCGAGATGGACGGCTTTGAAGGCAACAGCGGCATCATTATTATTGCTGCCACTAACCGTCCAGATGTCTTGGATACAGCTTTATTGCGTCCTGGACGCTTTGATCGACAAGTAATTGTAGATGCACCAGATCTTAAAGGGCGACAAGAAATTTTAAAAGTCCATTCTCGGAATAAGAAAATTGACTCTAGTGTATCTTTAGATGCGATCGCTCGCCGGACTCCTGGTTTTACAGGTGCAGATTTAGCTAACTTACTCAACGAAGCGGCAATTCTCACTGCTAGAAGACGCAAAGAAGCAATCACTATCCTAGAAATTGATGATGCCGTAGATCGGGTAGTCGCGGGTATGGAAGGTACTGCTTTAGTAGACAGTAAAAGCAAACGATTGATTGCCTACCATGAAGTCGGACATGCTTTAATAGGCACATTACTTCAAGACCATGACCCTGTGCAGAAAGTCACACTGATCCCACGAGGACAAGCATTAGGATTAACTTGGTTTACTCCCAACGAAGAACAAGGGTTAGTTTCCCGTTCTCAACTCAAAGCCAGAATTACTGCTACTTTGGGTGGACGCGCCGCTGAAGAAATTGTTTTTGGTAAGCCAGAAGTAACTACGGGTGCTGGCAATGATTTACAACATGTAACAGGAATGGCGCGGCAAATGGTGACAAAATTTGGTATGTCAGAGTTAGGCCCCTTATCCCTAGAAAATCAAAGTACAGAAGTATTTTTGGGGCGCGACTGGATGAATAAATCAGAATACTCTGAGGAAATTGCTGCCAAAATTGATTCGCAAGTGCGTGAAATTGTCAACAATTGTTACATCAAGGCAAAAGAACTGTTGCAAGAACATCGCATAGCATTAGAACATCTAGTTGATTTATTAATAGATCAAGAAACCATAGACGGCGAACTATTCCGCCAAATAGTCACAGAACATATTCAATTAGATGCCCAAATAGTTGATGAACAATTATCTGTATCTCATTAAAGTCCCGCCGCCGTTTGTTACCAGTTGTCAGCGATGCGCTGAGTTTCGACACTTCGACAGGCTACTTCGACTACGCTCAGTACAAGTCAGTGCGGCGCTGCGCGGTAATCGAGTTTCGACTACGCTCAACTGCCGCGAAGTCGAGATTCAACTACCGCGCAGTCGAAGTGTTGTCAGTAGTAAACACAACTGACCACTGACGCGAAATTCCACCTCTTAAAGTGGTGGAATGAGCTTAACTATATTTAGTATTGATTCTCCTAAAAAAAACAGGAGATTTGCCCAGCAGTGGAAATCCTGTTAGCCTTTAGGCTTAAAATTGCTTAAGGGGTCAATTGATCATCGCAAAAAAATCAAGTTGACCATTTGCAGGATTTATCCACGCCATGCTGACTGAAATTTTTCCTTTCCGTTTTGAATTGGATACGATCGCGATCGCTGGAGCTAGTTTGTGGTCATTGGCTTTATATTTAGCTTTTTCCCCCGTTAGTGAATGGGTAACAAAGCAGCTAGACCGTTGGTTTAACTTTGCCGAGCGATCGCTTTATACGAGTCAGTCAGAATTTGAAAAGACTCGTAAAGCCAGAGAATCCCAAAATGCTTTTTACGCTTCACTGTTTAGCATTATTCCGTTTTTGGTCTTTGGCGCTTTATGTAACTGGGGTTTAGAAGTAAGTTTAGGTCAAAGTTGGGCAATTAGTACAGGTATCCTTGCCTGTATTGGTTCTGGCATTTATGAACTGGGGCGACGGGATGGGCAATCTTCGGATTGATTCCTGGTAAATTAGTAATATTGTTCAAGAACCTTGTTCAAGGGTGGCTTAATATTATAAAATCTCCCCTTATCTCGAACTATCACTTCAACAACTGCATAAGCGAGATCGTGAAAAAATGCTTTAGAAGAGCCAATTTCGCCAAATGCACCTAAATTAAAAGAAATTTCACCAGAGCCAAACATGTCGCTAACTCCAGATTCTTGAAGCTTTAATCTTGCACCTTCAAGAATACTACAGGCGTACTCTTCAGTTATGCCGACTCTAACTATATCTAATGATGATGCAAGAGAAGTGTTGAGTTGGCGTTCTGACTCAGTGGAAATACTAATCTTCAATATTAATTTACCAGAGTCGTTAGGCTCAAAAATAGCACCTAAGCAGCCATACAAAAATCTAGCTCCTAAAGGCGTTAATATCTCAATCATTACTTTTCTTGGAAATATCGAACCAATTTTTGCATTATCAAGTATAGTTAGTATCTTTTCATCTACTACAGGATAAAAAACAGTTCGGGAATCTCTAGGAAAATATGATGGTTCATCCTGCCAAATACGAGCTTTTCCAGCTAATCCTAAATCAAGTACTTTCATGTTGACTCAATTCCCCAACCTTTCGTCCAGTTTCTATTGAAATCTTCTGGATAAATCTTCATTACTTCAGAATTTAACTAGAATAAGTAAATGGACAAAAATATTTATAGTCATTACTTCGCTCGAGATAACGTTGTGTAATTAATTATGTGCGGTTACTCATAGAAGAATACAATTTATTAAAAATACAATTATGAAAAAAGCTTTAGTCAGCTTGGGATTAGTTTCAACTGGTATTTGGGCGATATCATCTGTAGCTGCTTTATCAGATAGTTGCTTAATTCAGAATCAATCTAGCAAAATTCCCCCTGAAATACTCAAAAAAATCTCTCCTGAAGAAAATAATCGATTGGCTATATTTCAACAACGTCCACTAACATCAGCTTCGGAAAAAGAAATTAGACAAGCTGCTGTAAACTATACCCTTGCTCACTCGTGCCAATTCAAGATTCTCAGCGGTACACCAGAAGCAATTTTTGCCCGTCCAATCAAAGTTGCTGAAATTCCTGCCACTGGCTTTGGTGAATTTGATTTTATAGGTAAAGAACCGCTAATGATGTTAGTAGTAGTCAAAGGAAACTTTGACATTAGCAGTTCTGGTTTTGGGCTTCCTAGTTTTCAAACTTCAAATTCTCCTCGTTTAACAAAGTATACTGCTTATATTTTTGACCTCAAGTCTGGTATACCGATTTTTTCCGCAACTGGACTAACAGGAAAATACTTTCGTAATGCCCTTAACGACTCAAAAATACCAGATGATTTAAAATCTGTTGGGCTTTAATTATTATTCGATTTCTTCACACACAATCTGTGCAATCTTACTTGCTGCTCCACTTTCACCTCTAACACTCTGTAGTTTGGCTCGCATTTCGTCCAATTTTTGCGGATGATCCAACCAATCTAAAACCATTTCTCCAACTTCTGATGCTTGGAGTTTACCTACAAGTTCTGGAACTATCTCTTCTTTTGCCCAAATATTTGGCCAAGCTAATAAACCTTTGCGTCTTAATACAAGCCAGTTAATTGCCTTTGCAAAGGTTGAACCTACTCCTGGTAAATTAGCTAATAACCCTGGTAAACCATCCCAAGAACGCATAGCATCAAGTTGTTGTGTCGGGAGCAAAACAATCATTGGCACACCTAAAGCACCTAGTTCAGCTGTGTTTGCTCCTACTGTAGTCAGACAAATACAGCATTGCGATAATAATTGATATGCAGGGGTTTCTTGCCATAATTCTATAGTTAAGCCCTTTTCTGTTTTGAGTCTTGGGTTCTGCGTACCTTCCTTTGGGACAATTAAGGAAGCACCATTGAAGCCAAAAGTTTTAGCAAAAGGGTTTTTTTGAGGATCGGCAAAACTAGCTAAAGTTTGTAAATCCAAAGTTGGGGCAAGGGGAATCACAAACTTAGTTTGGGGTCTTTTGGCATGGATGTATTCAGCGATCGCTAAAGTTAATGGTACGCCTTGAGCTAATTTTGCTGCTTTAGAACCAGGGAGTAAACCAATCAATTCAGTTTGAAGTGATGAAGTGATAGGCATCTCGGCTGCTTCTAGCATTAAGTCGCCAACGATGGTGAATTTGTGAGCATATTTTGCAGAGGCATTTTTAATAACTGTCGCTTTCATCACTCCAAAGCGGTCAATCCAATTGTGCCAACGTGCCTCCCATTCGGCGTAAACAACTGTGCGATAGCCCAATTTTTTGCCGATGACTACAGGAAAAATTTGGTCGCCACCGAGAAAAACCACTACACCACGACTTCTCCAATCCCAATTCTCATAAGTTTTTCCCCAAAGCAAGAATTGCCAAAAATGCTCTGCTCCCTGGACTCGATCTACTTCTGGGTAGGATAAGGCGATCGCAGCTTCTTTACCTGTAGCATTGGGACAAGGTGATAAAACTACCGAAATCCTCACTACAGAACGGTCATCTCCTAATTTTTGCCGTAGTGCTTTGACAACTGGACGCACCCACGTCGTTACCTCACCAGGGCCATTCGAGAGAATTAAAATATCAAATCCTTGTTTAGTCATTATTTATCAATTAGTCAGTAACTATTTACCCCATGCCCCATGCCCAATGCCCCATGCCCATAAAAATATATTAATTTTTTGTTACAAATACTGAGTAATTACTTTTGCCATTCTCAATATTCAATAATAAATATTTCATTTTTTATATCGAATTGTGTCAGATAGACGATAAAATTCCCACTGTGTAAGGTTTTTCTGATAAAAAACTCTTATTGCCGAAGAGAGAAACTCACTTTTAGCGTCTAAATGCCGCTAAGAACTTTCAGTAGAGAACACGCATCAAAGGAGCCGAGGAAGCATGTTCACCCACGTCAAGTCCACCATTAGACACATTGCGCCAGATAACTTACGCGGACGTAATTTAATCAAGGTGGTCTATGTCGTGCTTGAGTCCCAGTACCAGAGTGCATTGTCGCAAGCAGTTAGGGCGATTAATTCTAACCACCCCAACTTGGCGATTGAAATCAGCGGGTACTTGATTGAGGAACTCCGTGATCCAGAGAACTATGAAGAGTTCAAACGGGATATGGAGAGTGCAAATATATTTATCGCCTCACTTATTTTCATAGAAGACTTAGCACAAAAAGTAGTTACAGCAGTTGAACCATATCGCGATCGCTTGGATGTCGCTGTTGTCTTTCCCTCGATGCCAGAAGTCATGCGCCTTAATAAAATGGGCAGCTTTTCTTTGGCACAGTTGGGTCAGTCTAAGAGTGTGATCGCCCAATTCATGCGGAAACGCAAAGAAAAATCCGGTGCCGGATTCCAAGATGGGATGCTGAAGCTTTTGCGAACGCTACCCCAAGTGTTGAAGTTCCTCCCAATGGATAAAGCACAGGATGCGCGGAATTTCATGCTCAGTTTTCAGTATTGGTTAGGAGGTTCTCCAGAAAACCTGGAAAACTTCTTGTTGATGCTAGCTGATAAATATGTATTTAAAGATGTAGAGAAACAAAATTTTGCATCTGCAACATATCAAGCGCCAGTGGTTTATCCCGATATGGGGATTTGGCATCCTTTGGCTCCCAACATGTTTGAGGATGTGAAAGAATACCTCAATTGGTACACAACCCGCAAGGATATCCCTAAACAGATCAAAGATCCCCTAGCTCCCTGTATTGGATTGGTACTACAACGTACCCATTTAGTGACTGGTGATGATGCCCATTATGTGGCGATCGTCCAGGAGTTGGAATCCTTGGGAGCAAAAGTATTGCCAGTATTTGCTGGTGGTTTGGATTTCTCCAAGCCTGTGGATGCTTACTTCTACGAACCGAATACCAGCATGGCGTTAGTAGATGCAGTCATTTCGCTGACTGGTTTTGCCTTGGTGGGTGGCCCTGCTAGACAAGACCATCCCAAAGCCATTGAGTCACTCAAACGCTTAAATCGTCCTTACATGGTGGCTTTGCCTTTAGTCTTCCAAACCACAGAAGAGTGGATGGATAGCGATTTAGGGTTACATCCGATTCAAGTAGCTTTGCAAATTGCCATTCCCGAATTGGATGGGGCGATTGAACCGATTATATTATCAGGTAGAGATGGGGCAACCGGGAAAGCGATCGCCCTACGCGATCGGGTTGAAGCTGTAGCTGAACGCGCCTTAAAATGGGCAAGTCTGCGCCGCAAGCCGAAACTGGATAAAAAAGTCGCCATCACCGTTTTTAGCTTCCCACCAGATAAAGGCAACGTGGGAACTGCTGCTTATTTAGATGTATTCGGTTCCATCTACGAGGTGATGAAAGCCCTGAAAAATAACGGCTACGACTTACCAGAGTTGCCAGAATCAGCCGCAGCGTTGATGCAAGAAGTCATCCATGACGCTCAAGCACAATATAGTAGCCCTGAACTCAACATCGCCTACAAAATGTCGGTTCCTGAGTATGAGGCACTCACACCCTACTCTCAACGCCTAGAAGAAAACTGGGGCGCACCTCCTGGACATCTTAACAGCGATGGGCAAAATCTACTGGTTTACGGTAAGCAATTCGGTAACGTCTTTATTGGTGTACAACCGACATTTGGTTACGAAGGTGACCCAATGCGGTTGTTGTTCTCTCGTTCTGCTAGTCCACATCATGGGTTTGCTGCTTACTACACTTACCTGGAGAAAGTTTGGCAAGCTGACGCAGTACTGCACTTTGGTACTCACGGTTCCTTGGAATTTATGCCAGGTAAACAGATGGGGATGTCTGGTGATTGTTATCCAGATAACTTGATTGGCTCAATTCCCAACTTGTACTATTACGCAGCCAATAACCCCAGTGAGGCAACAATTGCCAAGCGTCGCAGTTATGCCGAAACAATTTCCTACTTGACACCGCCGGCAGAAAATGCTGGTCTGTATAAAGGTTTGAAGGAACTCAGCGAGTTAATTGCTTCTTACCAAACCTTAAAAGATAGTGGACGCGGCATTCCCATTGTTAACTCGATCATGGATAAATGCCGGATCGTGAATCTGGATAAAGATATCAATTTGCCAGAAACCGATGCCAGAGACATGAGTGCCGATGAACGGGATAATATTGTGGGCAATGTCTACCGCAAGTTGATGGAAATAGAGTCTAGGTTGTTGCCTTGTGGTTTGCATGTGATTGGGAAACCGCCAAGTGCAGAAGAAGCAGTTGCAACTCTTGTAAATATTGCTAGTCTAGATCGTCAAGAAGAAGAAATTGTCAGCTTACCGCGAATTATCGCCAACAGCATTGGACGCAACATTGACAATATTTACCACAATAACGACAAAGGCATTTTAGAAGATGTCCAGTTGTTGCAAGATATCACCTTAGCAACCCGTACCGCAGTTGGGGCTTTGGTGCAAGCACAAACTGATGCTGAAGGACGAGTTTCTCTAGTGTCCCGGTTAAATTTCTTTAACATGGGTAAAAAAGAACCTTGGGTAGAAGCATTGCATCAAGCAGGTTATCCCAAAGTCGATACCGCAGTTCTCAAACTATTGTTTGAGTATTTAGAATTTTGCCTCCAACAAGTGTGTGCAGATAACGAATTAGGCGCTTTACTCAAAGGCTTAGAAGGGGAGTATGTTCTACCTGGCCCTGGTGGCGACCCCATCCGTAACCCGGATGTCTTGCCCACAGGCAAGAATATCCATGCACTCGACCCCCAATCCATCCCCACTACAGCAGCAGTCCAATCCGCCAAAATCGTTGTAGATAGGTTACTAGCACGCAACAAAGCAGAGAACGGCGGTCAATGGCCAGAAACCATCGCCTGTGTTCTTTGGGGAACCGATAACATCAAAACCTACGGTGAATCCCTAGCGCAAATCATGTGGATGGTGGGCGTGCGTCCGGTTCCCGATGCCTTGGGACGGGTGAACAGGTTGGAATTGATACCTTTAGAAGAATTGGGACGACCCAGAATTGATGTAGTAATCAACTGTTCTGGTGTCTTCCGCGACTTGTTTATTAACCAGATGAACCTTCTAGACCAAGGGGTAAAAATGGCGGCTGAAGCAGATGAACCAATAGAAATGAACTTTGTTCGCAAACATGCTTTGCAGCAAGCCCAGGATATGGGGATTAATCTGCGTCAAGCAGCAACCCGCGTCTTCTCCAACGCTTCTGGTTCCTATTCGTCAAATATCAACTTGGCGGTGGAAAACAGTACTTGGGACAGCGAAGCCGAATTACAAGAAATGTAC
The DNA here is from genome assembly GCF_029953635.1 of Halotia branconii CENA392. Lineage (NCBI taxonomy): Bacteria > Bacillati > Cyanobacteriota > Cyanophyceae > Nostocales > Nodulariaceae > Halotia > Halotia branconii. The sequence goes on from NZ_CP124543.1 coordinate 2,100,482, forward strand.
CTGAAACGGAAATCATTCGCCTTTAACTCCGATAACCCCGGTATGATGGACGAATCCCGGCAGATTTTTGAAAGTACATTAAAAACTGCTGATGCAACTTTCCAAAATCTCGATTCTTCCGAGATTAGTTTAACGGATGTTTCTCACTACTTCGATTCTGACCCCACCAAGCTAGTTGCAAGTCTGCGGGGTGATGGTAAAGCACCATCATCTTACATTGCAGATACCACCACAGCTAACGCTCAAGTCCGCACATTATCAGAAACTGTGCGCTTGGATGCTCGTACCAAATTATTAAATCCCAAATGGTATGAAGGGATGCTATCTCATGGTTACGAAGGTGTGCGCGAACTTTCCAAACGATTGGTAAATACAATGGGTTGGAGTGCGACAGCCGGCGCTGTGGATAACTGGATTTACGAGGATACTAATGAAACCTTCATCAAAGATGAAGAAATGCAGAAACGGTTGATGAACCTCAATCCCCATTCTTTCCGCAAAGTTGTATCAACTTTGTTGGAAGTGAATGGACGCGGTTATTGGGAGACTAGCGAGGAGAATTTAGCTCGTCTGCGCGAGTTGTACCAAGAAGTTGAAGACCGAATTGAAGGGATAGACTAGGATTAATGGGCAGGCATTAAAGCCTGCCTTAATTTTTCAATCTGAGATATGACAATGAATGCTTTAACCGTCAACCTTCAATCAGTATTGGAACTGACAGATGAGCAGTTTTTTAATCTATGTCAGGCAAATCGTGACTTGAGGTTTGAACGCACTGCAACCGGAGAATTAATTATCATGCCACCAACCGGGGGAGAAACCGGAAATCGTAACGCTGGGCTAACTGCTCAAGTTTGGATTTGGAATGAGCAAAATAAACTGGGTATTGCCTTTGATTCCTCTACAGGTTTTAAACTTCCCAATGGTGCAGACCGTTCACCTGATGCTTCTTGGATAAAGTTAGAACGATGGGATGCTTTAACTGAACAAGAAAAACAAAAGTTTCCACCCATTTGTCCTGATTTTGTTGTTGAGTTACTTTCGCCAAGTGATAGTTTGAAAGTTGCTCAAGAAAAGATGAGGGAATACATAGATAATGGTATGCGTTTGGGTTGGTTAATTAATCGTAAATCTCGACAAGTGGAGATTTATCGACAAGGGAGAGAGGTTGAGGTGTTGGAATCGCCTGTTACCTTGTCAGGGGAAGATGTTTTACAGGGGTTTATTTTAAAGATTGAAGCGATTTGGTAACTGAATAACATACCTTTCACTATTATGAAAAGTATTTGTAGTGTTCGTTTTCTGCTATTTCACTGAGTAATCTTTTCCACTGTTCATCATTTTTGGAAATATAATTTGCTACTGTGCCTACACCTACAAATGTGGTAATAGCCAGCAAAAATGCACCTAATGAAAATCCAAATTCAGCTCGGAAAAATAGTATAATTGAGCAAATGAAAATCGAAATAGTAACAAAAAATATAAGCCAAAATAAGATATTTCCTACAAGTTGTATAAAATTATTATTTCTCTGCTTTTTAGATAGATATTTCATTAAACCAGAATTTGCAAAAGATTTATCAGCTATATATTTGAGATGTTCGCAGTGTTGTATGCTATCTTCAATATTTTTATTTAGTTGTATGCAGCGTTGACGTATACTTTTTGTTTTATCCTCGTTACTATTATGCTCTGATACAGCACCTAAAGCCAAATCTATTCCAAATTCTGAAGTAGTCCCTCCAACTAAAGTCAATAAAGTACCTATAGTTGCAGTAATTATAGGAAATCTATTATTTTTTTCAGTACCTTAAAGTACTTCATCTAGGTTTATTTTAATTTTGTTTAAATTGTCTTGACAATTAATAATATGCCGAAGTTGTTGCTTCATGAGGTTAGTATTACCAAAAGTAAGGTTTATACTTACATCTATTTCTTTGACTTTATTTTCTAAAGCAACTAAAAGATTTTCTAAGGTTTCCATGATTAAATATATATGCGATTAATTTAGGTACGCAGTATAGCTTTATAGGTTATATTTCCCTAAAACACATTAAAAATAACAAAAAGTCTACGGTTACTTGTTTTCCACTTTGCAATTGCACTCTCGAATATTGTGCAACGGCTATCAAATAATAGCTATGAGTTCAGGCTTTAGTTTAAGTAGCGTCTACAGTGCAATCATAGAATCAGCGATCGCTTGATTTTTGAGGTATGATGCAAAGCGATCGCACCACTCTTTCATAACAAGTGATTGCTTTATGTTTGAGTTTTTCTGCAAAGCGATCGCACCACTCTTCCACAACAAGTGATGTCTAACGACAAGCTGTTACGCATCTACGCTTTATTTTCGAGGTGTTCTGCAAGGCGATCACTCTATTGGGCTTCAAAGCAAATGCAGCATTTGATTTAATAGACAAAATCTTGTCCGCTATATTTAAGGTGTACCAGTTGCTTCCTCACTCCAAGTTAATCAGTATGGATATCACAGCTACTTTGAACGAAATCGCAACTCTTAGTGTTGAAGATAGAATCCGTATTGTGCAGGCAATTTGGGATAGCATCGCAGCAGAGCAAGTTTACCCTGATTTAACCGATGCACAAAAGCAAGAGCTTGATCGTCGAACTGCTGACTATGATTCAAATCCAGATAATGTGCTGACTTGGGCAGAAATCAAAGCATCAATTAAGAGGGAGCAATGAATTATGTCCTGGTGTTTCGCCCAGAAGTTCGAGAAGAACTCAATGAGGCGCACAGTTGGTACGAGAGCCAAAAACCGGGACTGGGCGACGAGTTTTTAGACTGTGTAGACGAGACAGTGAATCGAATTGCTCAGATGCCAGAATCCTATGTAATTGTCTACGGTGATATTCGACGAGCAGTAGTGCGACGATTTCCCTATGCTGTGTACTATCGGATTGTGTTGAGTCGAGTCATAGTGACGGCAATTTTTCATAGTCGCAGAGATCCAAAATCCTGGCAGACGCGAACTTAACACTACAATGCAGTAAATAGGCAGAGTTTCTATTGCTGAGTTCAAGGTTGCTTACCTCTGCTAACTTTTGCAACTTTATTGTGGCGATCGCTTGATGTTTGAGTTTTTCTACAAAGCGATCACATTACTCTTCCATAACAGGCAATGTATAAGGACAAGCCGCTATGCGTCTACGCTTTATTTTTAAGGTTATCTACAAAGCGATACCTATGGTGAGCTTCTCTACAAGACGCTTCGCGATCGCTACATTAGTTACAACGCAAGAACAATCGGTAGGCAAGCTATAATTTATTCTAAAGTGAAACTGACATCCCTTTATGTTAACGCTTGAGCAAATTGAGTCCGCCATTCTTCAACTGTCACCTGATGAGTATAAAAAATTCATAGAGTGGTTCGCTGATTTGGACTATCAACGCTGGGATCAGCAATTAGAGAAAGACATTGCTGATGGAAAATTGGAAGCTTTAGCGCAGGAAGTGATCGCTGAGTTTAAGGCGGGTCACTGTCGGCAAATCTGATGCACTATACGACGCGACGTTTCTAGCAATGTTACAATACTTTGCCTGAAAATGTGCAACAGACTGCCGATCAATGCTATGAGTTACTGAAAACAGATCCGTCGCATTTATCACTCCATTTCAAAAAGATTGGCAACAAGTATTGGTCAGTTCGAGCAGGACTAAATTACCAAGCTTTAGGTGTTGAGGTAGAAGGTGGAATTTCGTGGTTTTGGATCGGTACACATGCAGAATATGACAAGTTGATCGATAAGTTGTAACTCTGCATAACAAATCCTTTTATTGCCAAATTTTTGGCTGACATGCAGAAGGTGAGTTTGCCTTGTCTGTAACAGGCGATGTCTAACGATAAGCCACTGCGCGTCTACGCCTTGTCTTTGAGGTGTTCTGCAAAGCGATCGCTGTGTTAGGTATCAAAGTAGATACAGCGTTGAGTTTGATGGGCAAAATCTTGTCCGGTATATTTAAAGTGTACCAGTCGCTTCCTCACTTTTACTTTGAACGAAATCGCAACTTTGAGTGTTGAAGATAGAATCCATCTTGTGCAGGCAATTTGGGATACCATTACAGCCGAGCAAGTTTACCCGGATTTAACTGATGCAAAGAAACAAGAACTCGATCGCCGAATTGCTAATTTTGAATAACTAGTCAACCCTTAAAATTGCTTTTTTCTGACTTTTTCAGCAAACCCTAATTAAGAACTGTTATATACAAAAAAGGGAAATTTTGCCAAGATTAAAGATTTTCTCCAATAAAGATGATTTCTATAGTAAACAAGGGATAACTAAAAATAGTTCTATTTAAGGTAACTATTCTCTTAGTTGTTCTATGACCTACTGCCTCAGAATTGCTGATATACCAACAAACGAGCGTCCGCGTGAGCGATTGATAACTCATGGTCCCAAAATTTTAGCCACAGCCGAGTTAATAGCAATTCTTCTAGGCACTGGTCAAGGCCCAGGCAAACTTTCAGCCGTAGGTTTAGGACAATATTTGTTGCAGGAATTGGGTAAACACCAGCGCGATCCCTTAGCAGTTTTACGAGAAGTTACCCCAGCAGAATTAATGCAAATTCCTGGTATTGGCCCGGCGAAAGCGACAGCTATTCTAGCAGCCATTGAATTGGGTAAACGCGCCTTTCAATCTCGTCCCTTAGACCGCACACCCATCGAAAGCCCACTTGCAGCCGCAGCCGCACTGAGTCAAGATTTGATGTGGCAAGCGCAAGAACGTTTTGCAGTGGTGCTATTAGATGTCAAAAATCGCTTATTGGGTACACAAATAATTACTATTGGTACTGCAACCGAAACCTTAGCATCTCCCCGTGAGATTTTTCGAGAAATTATTCGTCAAGGAGCAACACGGGCAATAGTTGCACATAATCATCCCTCTGGTAACATTGAACCCAGCCAAGAAGATATCGAATTAACACGCCAATTACTGATAGCGGGGCAGTTTCTAGCAATACCCCTGTTAGATCATTTGATTTTAGGTAATGGCAACCACCAAAGTTTACGTGAGGTGACGACTTTGTGGGATGAATATCCCCAAGGAGATCAATAAGACGTGAGTTCGATGAACCTCTCCCCAATCCCTCTCCGATGCTGAGAGCTACGGTGTACACACAAGTCATCTAAAACTGCCCCATTGACTAACAATGCGATTGTATCGGCTGACAATGCCAATGTCTCGACTGACAATGCGATTGTATCGGCTGACAGTGCCAATGTCTCGACTAACAATGCGATTGTATCGGCTGACAATGCCAATGTCTCGACTAACAATGCGATTGTATCGGCTGACAGTGCCAATGTCTCGACTGACAATGCGATTGTATCGGCTGACAGTGCCAATGTCTCGACTGACAATGCGATTGTACTGGCCTGCAAAAATTAACCCACCTGACGTTACACAGCAACTCTAAAAGACTTGTGTGTACACGCTAGCACCGTGGGGAAGAGGAATGGAAGCGGGGTTTTTAAAGCCGTCGAACTCACGTTAATAAGTAGTCAGACAGAATTAATTACACAAAGTCATTGCGCTAAGCGTAAAGCCTACGGCATAGCTACGCTTAGCGCGTAGCGTCTCGTTAGAGAAGCCATGCCCAAAGGGCTTTATGGAGCAAAGCGGAATGTAGACACGAAGTGGCTTCCCGTAGGGTAGCAATCGCAGCAGCTAGACTTTGCGATTGCTTCGCTTCATTTCATTACGCTCGCAATGACAAAATATGTTTTTACACATTTGGGATGCTCCCAAAATATATAAGGTGTACTGAGTTTTTTTCAAAAATCAAGTATCAATTCTGTAGTATTTTTAGTATCCAGTGAATGCTAGTAGGGACACAGTGTTTTTTGTCCCTACTCTCATAGTGGTAATTTAACTAGAAAAATTCAACTGTTCTTCCGAAATCCAAGTTCCGTGAAATCCATAGGGTACTCGCTGGGGAATTAGCACCCGCGCCACAGGTTCAGCAGTCATATCTTGGGCATTCACCACTACCATTTCAGAAGTTTTGGAACTTTGATCATGAACAAAAGTGATTAGCCAGCCGTCATCTTCAACTGTACTACCAGGACGAGGAACAAATACCGCTTCACCACCATAGCGTCCCTCTCCAAATTCATGGGTTTTGGACTTGCCCTTACTGAGGTCGTACTTAATGATGCCGTCTAAGAGAGGCTCAGTACTGTTTGCCATCCTAGCAGTATAGCCATATTGGGTGTTTTGTCCTAAAAAGTTTTCGTTGACGCGGGGAAATTCCGCAGGTACATCATCGAGCATTTCTTCGCGTACTGTGCCATCATTTAGGTTAAATCGCCAGCGATGCAAACGAGGAATATTTCCTTCTGGATCAAGTTCTGTCTCTTTACTAGTTAAAACATTAGTAGAACTCATGCGACAGGCGATAAGTACAACTTCGTCTTCTTCTTCGTAAGCGTTGAGGGTATGAAAAACGTAGCAAGAGGGACACTCAAACCAGCTAATGCTACTATTATCGCCGTAACGAGGAACAATACCAAAGCGACTGGGGCGATCGCGCTCAAACAAAATTGGAGGTTTTCCCCGTTGCGCTCGTTTGGCGCTATAAGTCAACGGTAAATCCATAAAAATTGTGTAATTTTCAGTGATGGCAAAATCGTGCATCATCACGCTCGTCGGTAAGTCAATCGGTACTGTGCGTACTAACTTGCCTTCTGTAGAAACTATGCTGTATTGCAAATATGGTGGCTCGAAGGAGTAGCCAAAGAACATCATCTCACCGATAATTGGGTCTATCTTGGGGTGAGCAGTAAAAGCAGAATTGAGTTGACCATGATAAGTGTACTCACCAATTGTCTTTAAATCAGGAAGCCTGATTACATAAGGCGCACCTCCTTCCCACAGCGCTAACATTTGACCTGCGTGCCATACAAGAGCAGTATTGGCAGTATTTTTTTTGCTAATACCGTGGGGAACTTTTGTTTGCTGTGGTTCTAGAAGTCCAGTCCAGATTGCTTTATTGGCTTGTTTCTCGATTTTCCATCCAGTTGTTCGCACATAGCGGTTGCTATAAGTTGCTTTGCCGTCGCTAATTCGCACACCATGTAACATCCCATCCCCATCAAACCAGTGATATTGGCCAATGGGTGCATGTTGAGGATTCGGGCCATTACGCACAAACATACCCGATAGTTCAGGGGGGAGATGACCTATTACTTCTAGGGTGTCACTGGTAATTTCTTTACGGACAGGGGCAAAATTTCCTTTAAGATATGGATTGGTCGCAGTTATTGTCATTGTGTTAATTGTGAGAGCGAGTAAATCTGATAGTGGCACTTTTTCAATAATAATTAGCGATCGCCTTTATGGTTCTTCGCAATACAATTTTTATTTTTTAGAGACTACCTATCACGACCTAACATTAGGTATTTCTATTCATAACTACCACTACGCCCTAGAAATTCTAGACTTTTAATGCGATCGCCAATATACTAGTTTAGCTTTCATCATGGCTGCTGTTTGACAATATGGCGATCGCAACTACAAACCTTTACTTATTTGCGCCGTCCTACTTAAATAGTCTGGACACAACACCTCTCAAAATATGTGGTAACATTTTTGGACTTGGTAAGAAGATTATCCCTAACTGCTGCATCAATCCAAGTACATCTCCCTGTCCCCAATGCTCTACAATTTTTCCGTCTTCTACTTGATCAATGTGCATGATTGACAAGCTGATTTGCTTACCCGTTGGTGGAAGACCCTGAAACTCTCCCAGATGCTTCGCTGTGAATGTTCCGCACGTTACCACTTTATCGCCTGAAACGATGATCTCATCAAAAGTGTGTTGCCCTTGACTAAAAGCTAAATAAAATGACATCCCAAACTGCTTGAATCCTTCCCCATCTAATGGCTCAGGCACACCCGCCAAATGAGCAACAAAATTCGGAGCCAGAAGTTCTAAGGCTTGCTCGATTTTGCGATCATCAAAGGCTTTGTAAAACTGAAGAACGATCTTTTTGTTGTGTTCAGTCAGCATAGGAGATTGGATTTTGAGCTAAATACGGGATGTCTACGACGAGCTAAGCCTACCCACAAATTTCTCTAATCTATCCATGCCCTTTTCAATAGTTGTCATATCTGTGGCATAAGAAAGACGAATATTGTCATCAGCACCAAAAGCAACTCCGGGTATGACTGCAACTTGATGTTCTTCTAAAAGAGCATTACAAAATTCTAAAGATTTAAGACCAGTTTTGCTAATATCTGGAAACAGATAAAAAGCGCCATCTGGTTTAGCGGTACTCAATCCGGGAATGGCGTTGAGTCTATCTAACATCACTTGTCGCCGTTTAGCAAAAGCTTCAAGCATTGACTTTACACAGTCTTGGGAATTTTGTAATGCCGCGATCGCTCCATATTGGGCAAAGGTACACACATTCGATGTACTATGCCCTTGAATGGTACTTGCGGCTTTGATAATCTCCACTGGCCCTGCTAAATAGCCTAGTCGCCATCCAGTCATTGAGTAAGCTTTCGCAAACCCGTTACTAATTAAAGTCCGGTGAAAAATTTCTTGACCTAAAGAACCAATGCTGATATGTTCTGCACCGTCGTAGAGAATTTTTTCATAAATCTCGTCGGAGACAACATAGATATCTGCATCGACTACTACTTGTGCTAAAGCTTTAATTTCCTCTGGCGTGTACACCATCCCGGTAGGATTAGAGGGAGAATTAAGAACAAATAACTTGGTTTTAGGTGTAATTGCTTTGCGTAGTTGTTCGGGAGTAATTTTATAACCCGTTGAAGCATCTGTATGGACAATTACTGGTACACCACTGACTAAAGTTACCATTTCCGGATAGCTTAACCAGTAGGGAGCCGGGATAATCACCTCATCGCCCGGATCAATTAGCGCCACCATTAAGTTGTACAGAGAATGCTTACCGCCGTTAGTGACGATGACATTCTCTGATTTGTAATCAAGACCGTTATCAATTTTAAGCTTGTGGGCGATCGCTTCCCTTAACTTTGGTTCTCCGGCTGCTGGGCCGTACTTGGTTTTACCTTCATCCAAAGCTTTTGCTGCTGCGGCTTTGATATGCGCTGGGGTGTCAAAATCTGGTTCTCCAGCGCTAAAACTACAAACATCTACTCCATCCGCCTTTAGTGCCTTAGCTTTAGCTGCGATCGCTAAGGTTAGAGAGGGTGTCACCTGACTTACTCGTGCTGCCAGTTTCATTACTGCTTTATTTGGCAAATCTTTCACTGTTCTTAGGATATCCCATAATTGCAACTGAGAACTGAGAAATCAGAAAAATGAGAGCAATATTGCTCTTTTATCTGCCTAATCTCCCTTTCTCTTGATAGATTCAATGTAATTAAAAAAGAGTTAAATATAAACAAAAAGAACCTGTAATCATTCTGTAACTTAGGGGAATTTATCATTTTTTTCTATGAAATCAACATTAAATTTTGATTATTTTCAAGGAAATTCTTTTTCTGATTTGTTTGCTGAAGATATTAAAGATCTATCTTATGCTTTCATCCTCAATTACCCTGCAACTGCCAGTTGGGCTGCGTACCCAAATACACAAAAGTATCTGATTCAAGATGGTAGTGATGAAGCTACCAAAACCTCTTTCAATAAAATCCACCAGAAAGAACCTTGGAAAAACTTGGCTGTATTAGGCGATGCGATTCCGGGAATTATAATTAGTTTACCGCCAAAATTGCTACTTGATTATTGGCGGGAACATTTTGGTTTTAGTTACACCAATATAGAAGTATTAGAGCGATCGCGTTATCTAGATGATCTCAACTGTAGCGATGGCTGCGCCAACGCCTTCGGCGAACGCTTCGACAAATTGATTACTTTATTTCCCTTTGATCATCTGCAACCAGCAAAACATGCTGTTGATCCAGATATTCATTATCACTTGCTCAATAAAGCAACGCTAGCTGAGTTGGGAGTACCACATCCCAAATATAAAACTTATAATTTACACTCTTTAAGTCTTGCAGATATTCCCTTACCGCAGCAATTTCCATATCTAATCAAAACGTCCCACGGACTTTCAGGAGAAGGCACTTATATTATTAACAATACCAGCGATCTAAATTATTGCTTTGCAGAATTAAGAAAGTATCTCGATATTAAGTTACTAGATACAATTATTGTCTCAGAGTTCGTCGAAAATATAGTGCAGAACTACTGTGTGCAGTTTTATCTTAGTAAGACAGGAGACATAACCCTGATTGGTACTACTAGCCAACTCGTCACTTCAGAAGGCGATTATTTGGGAGGGCTAATTCACTATCGCCATACAGATATGAGTATATTTTTTGAGATGATTGCTGCCATTGGGAAAAACGCCCATCAACAAGGTTATTTCGGTATTATTGGCTTTGACGTGCTAGAAGATCAAAGCGGACAGTTTTATGTAATCGATGCTAATTTTCGAGTCAACGGTTCGACTCCATTATGTCTACAGCGTCATACTCTATTGGGATTGGGGAAGGAAGTAGCTAAGTATTCCAGTAACTATCAAATAGATGGCACATTGGAATCAATGTTAATGAATTTGCAATCAGAATTAAAGCGTAAAGATTTGATAATTCTGTCAGCAAAAGAGTTAGTTAGATATGGCAAAATTTATACCGAAATTTATGGGATTGTGACTGGAGAAACGATTGAGTCAATGCAGCAGATTGAGCAAAAGTTACAGAAAAAACGATTACGGTGATTTTTGGGAAATTAAAATAGGACTCACGCAAGAACTCTCTGAAACTCTTATTTCTCTGTGTTCTCTGCGTCGCGCCAGTTGCTACCCTGCGGGAAGCCGCAAAGCGTCTACAAGTCGGGGAACCCGACGACAGTCGCTTCAAGTCGGCAAAGCCGCCCACAGCGCTGTCTCCCCAACGCACTGGCTTCTCTGCGGTTTAATTTTCCGTTACTGGTGCAAAAGTTAAAAATTAATTTGAAACTGGGTACAGAATAATGGTGCGATTAAAAATATGGCAATGGGTTGTATTGGCAATCCCGATCGCTTTTATAATTATTTTTCTTTTAGTATCCGCAGGATTGCAAATTCACGCCTGGGGTATTAATTGGATTTGGGGTATATTCACGCTGATATTCGTGGGCTGGCGTTGGTTGTTAGTCAAGTGGACTCAACCTGCACTTAAGCAGATGGAAGCCGTAATGGTAGAAGTCAGAGAAGATCTAGTATCAGCCACAAATAATACAGCCGGGCTACCAGGAAGAAGCGACAACACTCAACAAGCAGAAACCGCACTGCAAGGGATTTTAAAAGCAGCACAAAGCGATCGCCCGATTTGGGAAGATTGGACAACGTTTTGGCAAAGATGTCAAGATTTAGTGACGGCGATCGCTCGTATTTATCATCCTGAAGTTCAGTATCCTCTACTTAATATTTACGTTCCCCAAGCTTACGGACTGATTCGAGGAACCGTAGATGATCTTGATCGGTGGATGCAGAAGCTATCACCTGTCCTGAATCAGGTAACAGTTGGACAAGCTTACCAAGCTTACGAAGTTTACCAAAAACTAGAACCGTCTGCTCGGAAATTCTGGCGAGTTTGGAATTGGGCGCAGTGGGTTTTAAATCCGGTAGCTGCGGTTGCTAATCGCGCCACCAAAGGCTACAGCAACCGGGCAACTGAGCAACTTTTGGTAAATTTGGGTCAAATGCTTCAAGAAGCTGCTTTAAGGAACTTATGTAACCAAGCGATCGCTCTTTATGGCGGTAATGCATTCCCAACTGCTACAGCCACTGTTACCACACCTGCATTACCGAAAGCGAAAATCCAAACCCTGCGAGATATCTTAACTCAAGCAAAACCAACAGCAGCAGTTGAGCAAAAACCCGTCAGTATTCTTTTGGTGGGGCGGACGGGATCTGGTAAAAGCAGCTTGATTAACACTTTGTTTCAAGCTGATTTGGCAAATGTGGATGTCCTACCTAGTACCGATAAAATTCAAAATTACCAATGGCAAACTGCAAACAAAGAAACATTAACACTTTGGGATACTCCCGGTTACGAACAAGCGAATCGGGAAGATTTCCGTAAATTAGTACTTGACTATGCAACAAATGCCGATTTACTGCTACTTGTGACTCCTGCCCTCGATCCAGCTTTGCAAATGGATGTAGACTTTCTCAGAGATATCAAAGCAGAAATTACAGATTTACCAGCAATTGCGATCGTCACTCAAGTAGATCGTCTACGTCCGATTCGGGAATGGCAACCGCCTTATGATTGGGAATTGGGCGATCGCCCCAAAGAAGTTGCGATTCGGCAAGCTACAGAATATCGCACTCAAATGTTAGGACAATTTTGTAATTTGGTTTTACCGATTGTCACCAGCGATATGCAAACAAATCGAGCGTCTTGGGGAATAGAACCATTATCCTTAGGATTAATCGAGGCGATCGCCCCTGCCAAACAACTGCGGCTAGCTCGTTTTTTACGTAACTTAGAAGCCCGTACCGTCGCCTCTGCTAAAATCATTGACCATTACACCTTTCAAATGGCGACTACCCAAGGACTCACATCATTACTTAAAAGTCCTGTGCTTCAGTTCATTTCTACTTTATCTACCGGATCTCCAGCTTTGGCATACGTACTTGCAGAACAAATTCCCGTAGAACAGTTACCCATTGTGATTGGTAAATTGCAAATGGCCTATGAATTGTTCTCGCTTTTGCATGTTGGCGATGCAAATAAACTTAACTTTGACTTACTAGCCCTGTGGCCAATTTTACTAGAAAACCCTGCCTCCCCAGAGCGTAACGCTTGGGCATTTGGTCATGCGATCGTGGAATACTGGACTCAAAATCTAACGATTGCACAACTTAGAAAACGATTCGAGTATTACTTAGTGTCTTAGTGGTGAAAATTTGATTTCTTAACCACCAAGGCACTAAGACACCAATAAGCTTAACTTTAACGCGGGATTTCAATTAAAAACTCAGTTCCTTTACCCAATTGGGAAACACAAGTTAAATGTCCCTTGTGTTTATCAACGACAATTTGATAACTAATAGATAATCCCAACCCAGTACCACTACCTATTGGCTTTGTAGTAAAAAATGGGTCAAATATTTTTTGCCGGACAGCTTCTTTCATTCCAGAACCATTATCAGCAATCTTAATTCTGACAATATGAGGATTTACTAATTCAGTGCAAATGCGAATCTGAGGTTTTGCAGTCATGTTTGCATTTACCACTGACTCTTCTAAAGCATCAATTGCATTGCTGAGGATATTCATAAAAACTTGATTTAGTTGACTTGCATAACAAGTAACTTCTGATAGTTTTCCGTATTCTTTAATGATTTCGATTTCAGAGGAATTTTGATCGGTGCTAACTTTCTTGATGCGGTGCTGTAAAATCATCAAAGTGTTGTCTATGCCTTCATGAATATCTACAGGTTTCATTTCAGCTTCATCCAAACGAGAGAAGTTGCGTAAACTCAAAACAATATTGCGAATGCGCGAACTTCCAACCTTCATAGAATTGAGAATTTTTGGTAAATCTTGTGCTAAGAAATCGATATCAATCTCCTCGGCTTTATCATCAACTAAAACAGAGGGTTGAGGATATTCTTGTTGATAGACAGCAATCAAATCTAGTAAATCTTGGACATAATCACTGGCATGAGCAATATTTCCATGAATAAAATTGATGGGATTATTAATTTCATGGGCAATTCCTGCTACCATTTCTCCCAAAGAAGACATTTTTTCGCTTTGGATCAATTGAGTTTGGGTATGCTGTAATTCCTGAAGAGTTTGTTGTAAATTATGATTTTTTTCGTTCAGTTCTGCCGTTCTAGTCGTTACTTTTTCTTCTAAAGTATGGTTGTATTCTTCCAAGCGCTCATTAGCTTGCGCCAAATTTTTATAGAGCATGGCATTCTCTAAAGATATTGCTGCTTGGGCGGTTAAGAGTTTGAGAATTTCTAGGCGATCGCGTGTAAATGCTCCCGTTGTCAAATTATTTTCTAGGTAAAGAATACCGAGTAATTTGTTTTGATTAATCATCGGGATACATAATAAACTTTTTGGTTCTTCGCGGGTAATGTAGAGATCTACTGTTAAAGAAGCTTGAGCTTTAGCATCATCAATAACTAATATTTCCCTAGTGCGTTTGACGTAATTAATCAAAGTAATGGGAACGTCATAACTAGACTCTAAGGGAATTGCTGGAAACTCGGTGTAGGTAGGTGTAAAAGTTGAGCTAGAACTGACTGCGGTAATAGTTAAATCTAAGTTATTAGCATCGCTTAAAATCAGCACACATTTAGATGCTCCGGCATTTTCCATTAAAACTTCTATTAAGGTAGAAAGTAGTTCTTCTAGCTCAATTTCTCCAGAGACTGCTTGAGAAGCTTTAATTACAGCCGCTAGGTCTAGCATGTCTGAAATGCTAGTATTAGAGCCAATTGCAGTTTCGTTCGTGCTGAGACTAGATTCAGTGCTTTCTAGAGGTATAAATGTGCTAAGTTGAGGTGTACTGCGATCGCTAGTTTGCAAGCTCAGTTTTTCTTGCTGAATAATAGCTGCAAGTAATTGAGGATAACATTTTTGCAAATCGTTCACTTTAGCTAAAGCTCCCCAGCGAACGTAAGCATAGTAAGCATCGATTAAATAAGTTTGACCAATCTTGGTTTTGCCCCATTCTAAATAGAATTTAGCGGCTAATTCGTTAGCGAGAGCTTCTTCATGAAGATACTCGTTTTCTTTAGCTAAAGAAACAGCAAGATCATAATAATCCATTGCTTCGAGATATTGACCTAAAACTCGATATCGTTCAGCCTCTACCAAATAAAACTTATGTAAATGATTTATAGGCATATAATCTGCCCATTTACGTATCTTTTCTTGATTAGCTACTACTTTAGTTAATATTTGTGTTTGTTGAGATAATTCGACATCAAGATATGTTGCTAGTAACGCCAAAGAATTGTAGAAATAGAACTGCGGAACCACAAACTGTCCGGTTCCACTAGATAAATACTGTTCTGCCTTGACAGCATTTTCTACTGCTTGAGGATAGTCGGCAAATAGATAACACAAATGCAGCTTACATAAATACAAATATAAAAGCGCAATTTGATCATTTGCTGCTAACTGAATAGCAAGACTCTGTTCCTCGTTATAAGCTTCACCAATTAAATAACAAGGATTTTGAGTAGCACCCATAATATTCAACACTGCCTGTCGATAAATTTGAATCCAATTAAGAACTCCGTTTTGTTTGAGTTGATTAGTAGCACAACCATAAGTTGTCATTTCCCGTTCAAGTTCTGTTAATTCTTTACCGCTAAAATATGAAATGTAGCAGTATGAATACAAAGAATAGGCAGCAAATTCTAAGTCTCCTGTTTCTAAAGCAGCAGAGTAAGCTGACAAAAGAGGCTTCAGAGTTTTTCTAATAGGTTCTTTCCAATGTCTGACATGAGCATTAAATGTTTGAATGACTTTAGCTTTAGTTTCTTTGAGATTAAATTGTGACAATAAGTTTACCGCTAATTTGCCAAATTGATAGCCAACTTCAATATCATTTAAGGGGCCGCAAAGCATTAATCCGTAAACAACGTATGTAAAAGCTGACAAAGGAGAATTTCCATGTTTGAGCGATAAATTGATCTGTTTCAAACAAATCAGTGGCATCAGTTCAGGCACAGTTTGATAAGCAAGAGCAATCACACGCGATAAAATACGCATCATTGCCAACGGTGCTGCTGCTGTCATCTCTGGCAAGTCAATTAAATCTTCAATGCTTTTATTTGCAAGGTTGGCATTAGTTAACTCCATTTCTTTTTGAATATCTGTCTGGCTGGGATCTTCAGGGAACTCTATCCCCAATAACTTTAAAAAAGTTAGTCCAGTCTTAACACCTTCTAGTGCTTTATTTTGCGCCCCGTATGCCTGAATAATTACTTCATAAGTCTTAACTTTCTCTAGTGGTGTATTAGCCTGTGCTAATACAACTTCTGCTAATTTCTGCATTTGCTTGAAGTTACCACTGAGATACGCCGCCTCAGTTGCAGTTTCATACAAAGCTAGGGTTAACTCATATTTACTATCCCAGCTATCATTTGCTAGCAGTTCAATCCCAATGTTTAAATACTTAATAGCAGCTGAGTAAGCTGTTGATGCTAGGGCTTTATTGCCAGCAGTCAGATTCATCGCAGCTAATTCATTACGCTTAATCTGACGAGTAATGAATTGCACTGCAATATTGAACTGATTAACTAAATCAAAAATCTTTTCTTCCCTTTCTGCAACTGGAGTGTTACTCAACAATAGTAGTCCAATTCTCAAGTGAATTGCCTTCTTTTGATCTTCAGGTATTAGAGAATAAGCAGCTTGCTGTACCCGATCATGAACAAATTTATATCTTGGTAAATGATAGTTATTAGCTGAAGATTCTGCTGATTTTTTATCATTAAATATTATTTGTTGGATATCATCTTCTGGTAAAAAATTATAAACATCTGATTGAGGTAAAACTAGCCCATTTAGTAAAGCTAGCCACAAATCTGATGCTGTATCTACGACAGATTTTTCATGAATGATCGCAATAGTTTTTAAGTCAAATTCGTTACCAATACAAGCAGCTAATTTTAAAACTTTTTGAGTATTTTTTGGCAATTTTCCTATTTGAATTGCCATAAAATCGACTACATCATCTGTAAGAGACAATATCTTAATTTTTTCGATATCATATTGCCAATAACCTGCTTCAAAATTTAATGTTACTAGCCCATCTTCATATAAAGATTTGAGAAATTGGGTTGCAAAAAAAGGATTGCCTTTAGTTTTAGCAAATACCATTTGTGTTAGAGAAACAGTAATTGTCTCTCGACAATGAAGCGCATCTGCAATTAAATGATTTAAATCAGTTTGACTTAATGGTGCAAGATTTATTGTATGAACATTGGCTTTAGTTTTGGCAATTTCTTTAAGTGTTAAATATAGGGGATGAGCATTAGAAACTTCGTTATCTCTATAAGCTCCAATTAGTAATAAATTACCATGATTTGTAACTATATTTTCCCTTTCATCAACAAAAGGAGAAGATGTATTTTCACTCATTAATAACTGGATGAGTTGTAAGGAAGCCGTATCTGCCCATTGCAAGTCATCTAAAAAAATTACTAAAGGATGTTCTTTCGTTGTAAAAACCCGAAGAAATTTTGGGAATAACAAATTGAAACGATTTTGAGCAGCACTACTATAGAGTTCTGTAACTAAAGGTTGCTTGCCAATAATTTTTTCAAGTTCGGGAATTACATTAGTAATTACAGAAGCTTGTGTACCTAATGCCAATAAAACTTTAGCTTTCCATTGTTGAATTTGAGCATCACTTTCAGAAAGTATCTGTCCAATTAAATCTCGAAATGCTTGTACTAATGCAGAGAAGGGAATATCACGTTGGAATTGATCAAATTTTCCCTTAATAAAGTAACTACGCTGTCGTACAATAGGTTTATGAATTTCATTAACTACAGCAGTTTTGCCAATCCCAGAGAAACCTGCAACCAATATCATTTCAGTTTTACCACTGGTTACACGGTCAAAAGCAGCAAGCAAAGTTTCAACTTCATGTTTACGACCATAAAGTTTTTCAGGGATGACAAAACGATTGGAAATATCCTTAACTCCCAAATCAAAGTTTGTAATATTTCCTGTTTCTTGCCATTGATTTTGACATACTTCTAAGTCATACCTAAGACCATGAGCGCTTTGATAGCGGTCTTCGGCATTTTTCGCCATCAATTTGCTAATAATCTCAGATAAAATCGGGGGTATATGAGAGTTAACACGATTTGCTTTTGGCGGTTCTTTAGCAATATGAGAGTGAACCAACTCCATTGGTTCCGTCGCACTAAAAGGCAACTGTCCAGTCAGAAGTTCAAAAAAGGTAATACCCAAAGAATAAAAATCAGTACGATAGTCGATACCTCGGTTCATCCGTCCAGTTTGTTCGGGAGAAATATAAGCTAAAGTACCTTCTAAAACGTTGGGATTGGTAAGAACTTGAATTTCTTTAGGTAAAAGAGTGGCAAGACTAAAGTCAATAAGTCTGATATCATTTGTCACAGGATGAATCAGAATATTAGCGGGTTTGACATCTTTGTGAATGATACGATGGCGATGTAGTCCCTCTAGGGTAGAAGAAATTTCAATAGCAATGTGAAAAAACTCGTTTAAAGAAACAGGAGATCCTACCGATTTTTGCTCTTTTCGTCGCCAATCTTTCAGTGATATACCACCAAAATCGTCCATCACTAAAACATAGCCATTACGGTAGCTTTCTAAGCTATAAGGTTTGACTATTCCCGGTAAATCCAGGTTTTTGGTAATAGTGTACTGATTACGAAACTGAGCAATTTCAATAAAGGTAGGATATTCATTTCGCATCAGTTTAAGAATAACTGATCGCTGATCTTTTTCTCTGATACCCCGATAAACGAGAGTTTTGCTACCTGAATATATTTGCTCAGTAATTTGATAGCCCAGTATAGGATAAACAGTATCTAGTACTACTGACATTGCTGCTGATACTCATAATTTTATTTCTATAGTTAAGTATTCCCATCACTGGTCAGCCACTATCATGAAAAATCCAAAAGTTTCTATGCAGTATGTTTAGTTTATTAATTTAAACTACATAGTTTTAAATAAAATTATGTGGGTGCTTTTAAAATAAAATAGATATAATACTATCCATAAAATTAAAATCTACTAGCTTACACTATAAAATAGTGAGCAGAGTTGAAATTTACTTAAGATATAGCTTTTTCATGTATATCCAATCTGAAAACCCAAATATTTTTATTTTAAGTATATCTGAGGCAACCATAGTAAAAATGAGTATTTTTACTATGGTCACTCAAATAAATATTTGTCTACTTTAAAGTGCGATCGCATCTATTAAATCTCTCTATAGTTGTGAAAAATAAGGAAGGTCTTACTTTCAAACCAGAGTTACATATTAGTGCTATTTGTTTTTGTCTGTTTTTAATTTCTTGGCAATAACTATTTCTACACACCTTTACTTTAATAACCGTTTTCAAAATCATCAGATTAAAGGTGATAAAAAGCATAAGCTGTTGTGCATTTAACTTGCATGAAAGCAGGACTGAAGTCCTTACTACAAGCGAATCATTCTGGGAAAATGAATGACGACGATTAGCTTAGTCAGCACTTATGCTACTTAATTTTCTGTTTAATAAAAGTCACAACTTGAGTTAGCTGTTTCTTCAAACCATCGATTTCTGCTTGCATTTTGACAATTTTCTCATTTAGCGCCTCAATTTCTGCCGCAGAAACTGTCGCAGCATCAGAGGTTGCCATAGTGCCATTTGCAGCACCATTGGTAATACTCACAGTCGTTGTTGAGCCATTTGTGGCGGCAATGGCTGCCACTGTACCATTTTTAGTGGCAAAAGCTGCTACTGGTTCTTGGCGCGGCTGTTTAGCCTTTGCCATTGCTGACTTAATTGCACCAATGAGTTGCTTTTGGTCAAAAGGCTTACCAAGAAAATCAAAATATTGAAAAGGTTCTGGGAGTTTTTCCGTCACCTCTTCCTTACGACCAGACATGATTACCAAAGGAATCTTTCTTAACTCAGGATGAGCTTGAACTTGTTGGAAAACTTCCCAGCCACTCATTTTAGGTAACAGGAAATCCAACATAATTAAGCTGAGTTTTTCCTGGCGGATAAGATTTAGTCCTTCTAGACCGTCTTTTGCTTCTAATACCTCAAAGTTGCCTGGAGGCAACATTTCTCTGACTTTTACCCTGACAACTGTAGTGTCATCGATAACTAAAATTTTGTTACTTGCCACAACTGATTTCTCTAACAGAAAATTTAAGTGTAAATAGCGGTTTTAGCGCTTGACCTTGAGAATGCTCCCACTATATCCAACATTATTGTTGATTGGGGGATAGTATATTTCGGTATAAATCTCATTATTATAAGTGTTTTATAAAACCCTTACTTGTGTAGTTCTGAATTTATGTCATGGTGATATTTAAGGCTGTAACCTGACTATAAGGTATAGGAAACTCGCCCTACAGCACCTTTGAATCTTGCTTTAGATGTATATGAACTCGTCACAATCAGCCCAACTCAGGTCAGAAATTACGGCAATGCCTGACTGGTTACGTCGTCCTATTGGCAAAGCTAGTGAGATCTCCACAGTACAACGCATTATTAAGCAGCGCCAAATTCACACAATTTGCGAAGAGGGACATTGCCCCAACCGAGGGGAATGCTATGCCCAAAAAACCGCAACTTTTCTATTGATGGGACCAACCTGCACACGTTCTTGTGCGTTTTGTCAAGTAGATAAAGGTCATGCACCAATGCCTGTTGATTTAGAGGAACCGCAAAAAGTAGCAGAGGCAGTACAGCTTTTGGGATTACGTTATGTTGTGCTAACCTCTGTCGCCCGTGATGACTTGCCAGATCAAGGAGCAGGTCATTTTGTGAAGACAATGGAAACTATCCGCCAGTTAAACCCAGAAACTCAAATTGAAGTGCTAACACCAGATTTCTGGGGTGGTGCTGGTGCTGGAGAAAAAGGTCAACGCCAACGAATAGCTACGATTGTCCAAGCCAAGCCAGCTTGTTTTAATCACAATGTTGAGACGGTGCAACGGCTAACAGACCCAGTGCGTCGAGGAGCGAAATATGATCGCTCACTGCGGGTGCTTTCTGTAGTCAAAGAAATAAATCCGACTATCCCCACCAAATCAGGTTTGATGTTGGGACATGGAGAAACAACAGCAGAAGTGATCGAAACCATGAAAGATTTAAGGAAAGTAGGGTGCGATCGCCTGACTATTGGTCAATATATGCGCCCCTCCCTAAAACATCTACCAGTTCAAAAATACTGGACACCAGAGGAATTTAATGCGCTTGGCAGCGTAGCATGGGAAATAGGATTCAACCACGTCCGTTCCGGGCCTCTGGTTCGTAGTTCTTACCATGCAGGTGAAGAGGGATGAGGGTCAGGGAGGCAGGGGAGGCAGAGGGAGCAGGGGAAGCAGGGGAAGTCAAGAAAACAATGCCCCACCCATGCCCAATGCCCACTTGCCCTGAGCGCAACCGAAGGGATGCCCAATTTCCAATTTCCAATTCAACTACACAAATATTCTTAAAGAATCTGGCTAATTGGTACGCCTGTTTGGTATTTCTTAAAAAGTCATGACATTAAGGAGAACGCTTATGACCGCTAAAAGCAAAAGTTCCGCAGTAGCTGACACTGGAGCTAAACCTCCCTACGCCTTTCGTACGGGTTGGGCAATACTGCTGTTAGCTATCAACTTTTTGGTAGCGGCTTATTATTTCCACATCATCGAATAATTTAGAAGTGGAATGGTGCTGCTCAAATCGTCCCTTTAAATAAACCCTTGGGGCGAATAAGCAGCACCAAAATCATAATTAACAGTGCTATACCCTGTTTGTACTGAGAACCCAACCAGATAGTACTAACTTCCTGGACAATGCCAATAATAAAAGCTGCAATAATTGCTCCGTAAGGATTGCCAATGCCGCCCAAAATCACGGAAGCGAACAAAGGCAAAATCAAAAACCACCCCATATTCGGGCGTACAGCCGTAATCAATCCGTACATGCTCCCACCCAAGGAAGTAAATATACCAGCTATCAGCCAAGTCCAGAAGATAACTTGGTCTACATTAATCCCAGAAACCCTAGCTAAATCTAAATCGTCAGCAACTGCTCGCATTGCTTTACCGATTTTAGTGTTTTGCAGCAGGTAGTGTAAGGCTAAAATTGCCAGCACTGCTAACCCTAATACCAACAATTGGTTTTGTGGCACTTTTACGCCCCAAATATCCAAAGCAGAGGTAACAGGCACATTGTAATTTTGATTCTTGCCGCCCCAGACTAAGATAATGCCATTGCGGAGGAATAAGGCCAGTCCAATGGAAATAATAATCAATGTAGTAGAACTAGCACGGAGGTCGCGCATCCTTGACCACAGCAACTTTTCGGACAACAGCATCATTACCACTGTTCCTATTGCCGCCAGAACCATTGATAGCCAAATATTTATCCCTACAGCATTTACTAACAGAGTTAAATAAGCTCCTAAAGTGAGAAAATCTCCGTGGGCAAAGTTAGATAACCGTAAAATTCCGTAGGTAAGAGTCAGTCCTACTGCTGCTAGAGCAATAATGCTACCTACAGCAATCCCATTGACAATTAGTTGAATGAGTTGTGTATCCATAGTTTTAACTAGATAAGTTGCTCTCAATAAATTTTAGGTAAGTGATTTTACAGAATAATATTCAGCAGGGCGTAGGTTACAATAGACACTACAAAATATGTTTACAAATAGCAAAAAAATGTGAGTTAATATACATGGGATCCTTTTTGTGTAACACTAAATTTGTTCAGCGGTCTAGTTGACCATGCAGCAGTATTCAAGCTTACCAGAACAGAACTCACAGATAGATATAACGCCAACACCTTTAATAAAAATCCAGCAACTTCGTACTGAATTATGGCTGGAACGTAGTCTAAATCGGTTGCAAAATCGCCTGAATGATTGCCTACTTGGTGCTGGTGACACAGGTTTACAGGTAAAGAAAGCCACAGAAACGGAAATTTTCCAAATTGTGGTGCAGGAACTCGACATTGCTTTGAATAATAGTAAAGTGGCGATCGCACTATTTCAACCAGAAAAAACAGTTGCTCAAGTTTGCTGTGTTTCTCGTTCGCCATCCTTGGCAGAGGTAATGCCCAAAAAAGCCAAACAGTTACCCTTGAGATTGCAAGAGTTAATAGAACTCAAAGATTTACAGCAGCTGGAGAATCAACAACCACCTAGTGCTTGGCGTTTGACTGATGCTGCTGGCGGCGTTATCGGCTGGATAATTGTTACTACAATATCCCCCAGTTCTGATTGCAAAACCGTTACAGCTTTAGAAACTCAACTGCGATCGCAATTAATTACAAAATCTGTCCAACACTGTATTAATGCAATAACACAACTAAGGCAAATACAATATTGGCAACAACAGTCTGAGCAATTAGACAAATTTAATCAACAACTAGAGCGCACCAATCAACTTAAAAACCAGTTTTTGGCAAATACTAGTCATGAAATTCGCACACCGCTGAGTTCTATTATCGGTTTTACCCAGTTGCTCTTAGCCCAAGGCTACGAGCCAAGTCGAGAACGCCATCAAGAATATTTAAATATAATTCAGTCTAGCGGTAAGCATCTATTAGCATTAATCAACGATATTTTAGATCTCTCCAAAATTGAAGCTAACCAGCTAGAAGTGCAGTGGGAAATAGTGAACGTGCCAGATCTTTGTCGTAATGTTTTGGCATTAGTAAAAGAAAAAGCCGCTAACAAAGGTTTAAAACTTTGTCTAGAAATAGACTCTGATATTACAACCTTGGTTGCTGATTCGCTACGACTAAAGCAAATGCTGTTAAACTTACTATTTAATGCCCTGAAGTTTACCAGCACAGGTACTGTTGGCTTACAAGTCATAAATAAAGGTCTATTTGTACATTTTCGAGTTTGGGATACAGGCATTGGTATTTCTCAAGAAGACCAAAAACAACTATTTAAACCTTATTTCCAAATTGCCAACTCTGTAGCCAATCGCAGTGAAGGTACTGGTTTAGGCTTAGTGGTAACTCAAAAACTTGCTGAAATTCATAATGGTTACGTCGAGGTAGAATCTGAAGTTAATCACGGTTCACGTTTTACCATCATTCTTCCTCTCACACCTTTTAAAGAAGTGGTGAAAAATGAAATAAAAATAGTAGAGATAGTAGATAAAATAACTAGTTATTCCTTAAAGATTTTATTAGTTGAAGATGATTTGCCTAATGGCCAATTAATGCAAAGCTATCTGAATAAATTGGGATATCAGGTGACTTGGGTAAATAATGCCGTCGAAATGTGGCAAGCTCTCACACAAATCAACCCAGCCGTAATTTTAATGGATGTAAAACTATCAGATGAAAATGGACTGAATTTGGTGCAACAGCTGCGAGAAAATCAGCAGTATTACCAAATTCCGGTAATTGCCCAAACGGCAATGGCAATGAAAGGCGATCGCGAAACTTGTTTAGGTGCTGGAGTGAATGACTATATTTCTAAACCTATTGACTTACCACTATTAGCCAGTTTAGTTGCCAAATATAGTCAATTACCAAAATCAAAATCATCAGAAGATAATGAATAATTTTTTTTCATATCGCTCTTCCATCACTCTAAGCAGAGGAAAATAATAAATCCTCTCCTTCGTAAGGTTCTGGGATAGCACCTCGCATTCGATTCATCAACGCCATTAGTATTAAAAAGCCAATAGATAAATGAGAAATTGGAAAAACCTTAAGTCAAAGTTTAAGTAAAATAAAAAATTGGTAAGTTTGAATAACTAGTTTTGCGTGTAAAGTTCCTTTTGTATAAACGTGGACATGAGTAAAAAATAACCTACCGCAAAATGTGCCGCTTCTGTTGAGTCGAGAATGCGTTTAATTTGGTCTACTAATTTTTTTGTTACGGTTGTCTATAATATTGTGGGTAGGCATTGTTCAAGATGCTAAAACTTCACTGAGGATAACAACAGGTAAACCCGGAGCATTACGAAAGCCTTTATCGTTGGTGATAAATTGGTTGCAAGTAACAGATAAAGCTGTAGCAGCATGAATAGCATCGGGTGTTTTGAGGTTACTTGTAGCCCGAAGATTAGCAGCTTGTCGCAGTATTGATTGACTAATAGTAATTAACTGCACTTGAGATGATAATAATAGTTCCTCATAGTCTGCTACTAAAAAATTGTTACCATTACGCAATGGAACAATTAAAACCTCCATTAATATTAGTTCGCTGCTAATGATTTGAATTTCCCCTGCGTAAAACTTAGACCATAGTGGTTGCAGCAAAGAATAATAGTCTGGATTACCTTCAATAGTATAAATAACCACCGAAGTATCTATATAAATAGAGCCACTTGTTGCAAGTACTAGCTTTCCCATGATAAGCGTTCTTCTTGTAGTTGTCTGTCTATATCCTCAGCAGTTCGAGAAGGGTGTCTCCTACGGCTTTCTTCTATAATGTTCAGTACAGAACGACGCTTTGGTTCAGCTTTTTCTGGTAAAATCACAAATACATCAACGCTATCGCCAATTTCAGCTTCGGGGATTTCAATTTCTATTTTGTTTCCTGGTAAAACTTTGGTTGTGATACGTAAAGCTGATTGCATGGCTTTTCCCTCAAAATTTCTTAATACTGTAGGCGAGATTGTTATTTTCTATTGTCCTACAGTCCATAGAGGTCGGCGACTCGCTCATTTATTTCTTTCTCCCATGCTTCACACTCTAGACCTTTTGCATTGAGGCATTTTTGGACTAGTTTAGATATTACTTGGCGATCAGTAGTTGAAGCGTTGGGACTTTCTACTTTCTTAAAAGTTTTATGATACTCTCTGAAAAATTGCTGAGTGACATCTTCAAGATCAAACGCTTCATCATGACGTGTTTGAATATCTAACGGTGATGCATCTGGAATGCTTTCTCAATCCAACAGACTGATTCTTTCTGTTGCGGTGCGTAATTGTTCCCCTTCTCCAACGGTAATGCGGCGGAATAATCTTCGTTTTTGAGGTGAACTGTCATACTTAACATTCAGAAAGTGCCAGCACGATTGTGACTTATTGGAAAATACAAATAAAGCGTATGAATGTTCTTGTAAAAGATAAAGAAATTATGTTAATCGAAAAATTAAACCAATTACAAGCTTTATTTGCAGAAATGGAGCAGGCCTTAATTGCTTACTCTGGGGGCGTTGATAGTACTTTGGTAGCTAAGATTGCTTACGATGTGCTAGGCGATCGCGCTTTGGCAATCACAGCGATTTCTCCTTCGTTGTTACCTGAAGAGCTGGAAGATGCCAAAATTCAAGCTGCAACTATTGGCATTTCTCATCAAATCGTTCAAACTCACGAGATGGAAAATCCCAATTACACTTCTAACCCTGTCAATCGCTGTTACTTTTGCAAAAGTGAATTACACGATACTCTCAAACCTTTAGCTTTAGAGTTGGGTTATCCTTATGTGGTAGATGGGGTGAACGCCGACGACTTACACGATTATCGCCCAGGAATCCAAGCAGCTAAAGAAAGAGGTGCGCGATCGCCTTTAGCAGAAGTTGGTGTCACTAAAGCTGAAGTCCGTCAACTTTCACAACAATTAGGATTACCTTGGTGGGACAAACCCGCCCAACCTTGTCTGAGTTCCCGCTTTCCTTACGGTGAAGAAATTACTGTAGCCAAGTTGCAACGAGTAGGTAGAGCAGAGATTTACCTGCGAAAGCTGGGTTGGCAAAATTTACGTGTGCGTTCTGAAGGCGATACAGCACGTATTGAATTACCGCCAGAACAAATTCAAGATTTTGTATTAATGACTGATTTGCCAACAATAGTTTCGGCATTTCAAAAGTTAGGATTTATCTATGTAACTTTAGATTTAGAAGGTTATCGTAGCGGTAAATTAAATCAGGTTTTGCATCAACAAGCCTTGAGCGTTAAATAATTTCAGCTTCCACAGAAACAAGAAAGCAGCCGTTAATCTTCCAAGTATCATCTGGCTGTTTTTCCATCAAATATAAAGCTCTCAGGGGAACACCATGAGGGCTAAGTAGCAATACTGACTGAGTAATATTGCCTTGGATAGTTGTAATCTTCTCAAAAAAGATAGAACGAGGACGATACACGGCTGGGTAGCTGATTCTGACCATCTGCATAAATTTTTCAGCAGTCAAAAATTGCTTCTGGATTCCGGGACTGGCAAAGGCAAAAGCACCTTGAGCATCGTCTTTTTGAAAAGCTGCTAATTGGCGTTCAATTACAAAACGTATGGCGACGGAATCGCTATCAGTAACTTTCATAAATTTAAACTGCGATCGCTCAATTTTCTAGCTGTGTGAGCTTGATTTCTTCTTGCTGTAATGCCCATCGCCAAACGTCATATCCTTCTTGTGATAGATGCAACCCATCTGTAGTTAATTCTGGACGCAAGTTACCTTCAAAATCTGTAAACCAATTATAAATATTTAGATAATTAGCTCCTTCTTGCTTGGCAATCAAAGCTAATTGTATATTGATGCCACGAATGCGGCTATTAGGAATTTTTGTGAGGCGAGTAGGCAAAATTGATTGAACAATAATTTTAGTTTTTGGATGACTCTGCCGTAGACTGCGGATAATTCGGCGGTGATTACGCAAAATCGTGTCATCACTAGTACCTTTGCGTAAGTCGTTAATCCCAGCCATGATGTAAATGACATCTGGTCGTGTTGCCGAAAATGCTCCTAATCTTTTTAAAATTCCTTCAGAAGTATCTCCAGATATGCCTTGATTTAGCCACAATTTCCCAGTAGGTAATTTTTGTCTGGGAAACCACAAACTCAAAGAGTCACCAACTAAAATACTGAGATGATTTTCACCTTGACCTTGGGTAATTGCTTTAGCTTCTAAAATTAATAAACTTTTCCAGTCTTCATAAGTGAGTTGACGTTGATTGACTGACTCCCATGATGATTGTACGCGATCGTCATCCATGCCTGTATAAATCTGTCCTGTTTTCAGAGCAGCCAATCTTTGGTAGTAAAGTTGATTGCCAGATGTCAGTGAGATGTAAGGCTGTTGGTAGCCACGGTTAAGTAATGGCTCTATTGGCTGTGGTAATTCTTGGCTATCAAATTCTGGTAAGGAGGTATCGGAACTAGAGATATTTTTCTGAGCTGCTGCTGCTGGTTGTAAAGTATCTGGAGGTAGCAACATCTGCCCACTAAATTCTGCTAAGGAGATATCAAAGCTGGGAACATGTTTGTTATCTACTGTTGGTTGCGAATTATTTTGTAAATTTGATAGGAATTTAGTACTTTCTGGGATGATAATCGACACCTGTGGAAGAGCCGATGTTGGTAATACTAATCCTGTTAACAAACTTGCTGCCAACAGATAAGGGTCCCTCATCGCTTTGTTTATCCTCTACTTACTGCTTTTTCTTATGACAGTATCAATTACCTGTATTCGGGAAAATTTTACTACTGCTAAGTTATTATTTTTATTTAAACTGTATAGCTCTGTAAAGCGGGTTAACCAGATTATGTTTGACAATTTACAATTTCTTTAAAGCATATTTTGACCGATGATGTTGCTAGGATAATGAAAACCTGCAAGTCCGATCTAGATTAGCTTAAAATTTACTTAGTTGTTTTATGACCAAAAACCCCAAAATGTCTGAAGAGTTTTCTGCTGAAATTAGCTCCCGCATCTGCAAACACATGAACGAAGATCATGCTGATGCGGTGGTTCTTTATGCTCAAGCTTTTGGCGGTGTCACAAATGCTACAACATCACAGATGCGTTCAATTGATGCTCAGGGAATGGATTTAACAGCACAAGTAAATGGAGAAGTTGTTCCAGTTCGCATTCAGTTTGATCATGTTTTGGCAGATGCAGAAGATGCTCACCAAACTTTAATTGCAATGGTGAAACAGGCACGGATTAAGGCAAAGTAGAAATCACTTAATCTTCTGCCCGTAATAACCAAAAACCACTGTAAGTCATACCAGAATCATCAGGTTGCACCAACAAAAAATGCAAACCTTGGCTTTGCTGTTTTCGCTGTTCATAAACTTTAGCAGCAGCAGTCACCTCTAAATCTTCAAAAGTCGCTACAATCCATCTATCTACTAAACCAGCTTCTAAAATTAAGCCGTCAGGCGCACCAGCTATGTAGTTTATAGCTACGGGGCGCACTGAGGCTAACCATTGGGCTAGGCGCATTGATTGCCGTCCACCATAAATTACTATGCCTGGGACTGGTAATGTTGATGCTAAACCGAGATTAATGGGTTGCAGAAATTCTGGCATGGATAAAATGGGAATAGGGCGTTCTGCAAAGATATCTACTAGTTCACCCGCTTTGAGTGTAGCAAAGCGCCATTTTTCTCCCCACAGCTTTTCTGGTAATGGTATTGGCGGTGGCTTATCCAGCGCTAAAGGATATTGTTTTTCTTGCAACCACTGCTTCAATGCCAAAGTGCGACGGGTAGGTTCGACATTAATACCTAAATTTTGTCCTGCGGTTTGAATTAAACTCAAAGATTGCGGACGAAACACTTGAATTACATCTGGTAAATTTTCACCCGCTGCTTGCTGAAGTTGAGTAGTAACCCAATCTGAGTTCGCTGCTGACTGAGGACAAGTGGCTGCATACTCAAAGCTACGAGTCGGATCACAAATCGACAACTCCCATAAAACTTGTTCAGAATCCTGTACCGGACTGCGATAAAAATCAGCTTGCCATATATGCATATAAATGAGAAATTACTGATAAGCTAAATTTAGCATTGCTCAATCAAAGTACGAATTGTGCGATCGCCTTAAGTTTGCGATCACGCAGCATCCGCAGAATATTTTCACCATACTTAAGATATAAATCCATTGAATTTTGATCGCAATGCTGCATAAACAGTTTAATTTTATTTGGTAAATTGAATAGATATAATGGTTGCAATGTCTTTTGTCAAAGTGACTGCATCATTAAACTCTTTATTTAATGGTTCTTCTTGTTTTTGCCTTGTCAAAGATTATCTCTGGTTTTTAACACTTGAGATATGTTTTTATATCAAATTTAGTTGATTTTACTTTACATTATTTATTATCTTGTTATACCAATTCTTGTTAACTTGCACTTAACAATGAAATCCTCAACTGATATCTTTGTTGGTCTAAAACTTATTTGAGTTTTTGAGATCTAGACAAAAAGTTATGTATCATTACCAAAATCATCAAAAGATGACTTGCACAAATAGCGACGCTAAAGGTGATGAATACAGGTAAATTCAACCTTTTAATTAAAATTACTGTTCCAAAACTAAAAATTATACTAGCTATAAAAGCTAATAAATTTTTACTCACAATATTCTCCTAGTTATTAAGTTATTCAGACTTAATTACTAATAAGGTATTGCTTTGGATAAATACAGTAAACAAGGTAACTGATCAAGCTATTGATGAAGTTTATTTAGATTAGTTTAATCTTCACTAAATTTTACCTAAAGCGATCGCATGGTGACGGATGTGATCTGCAATAAAACTAGCAATAAAATAATAACTGTGGTCATAACCCTCTTGGTAACGTAAAGTAAGGGGCTGTTTGACAGCCCTACAAGCCTCCTCAAACACCTCTGGCAGTAATTGTTCAACTAAAAATTTATCAGCAGTCCCTTGGTCAATCAAAATCGGGCTATGATATTGGGTCTGTTTAATTAATTCACTAGCATCATAACCACGCCAAGTTTCTTGATTAGTTCCTAAATAAAGACTAAAAGCCTTTTGACCCCAAGGACAACTTATAGGTGCAGCGATAGGTGCAAAGGCAGATACCGATTTGTATAGGTGCGGGTTTTTCAAAGCACAAACTAACGCCCCATGTCCGCCCATTGAATGACCGAAAATGCCTTGTTTGTCTGATTGTACGGGGAAATTAGCAGCAATTAAAGCAGGTAATTCTTGAACGACATAACTATACATTTGGTAGTGCGATCGCCACGGTTTCTCTGTAGCATCAACATAGAAACCTGCACCTGTACCAAAATCCCCTTCATCATCCTCACCTGCAATCCCGGTATTACGAGGGCTAGTATCTGGCACAACTAGCATTAAACCATATTCAGCTGCGTAGCGTTGCGCCCCTGCCTTTGCCATAAAATTTTCTTCAGTACAAGTCAAACCAGAAAGAAAATAAAGAACTGGTATTGATTGTTGAGTAGCTTGTGGTGGTTGATAAACGGCAAAGCGCATATCACCATTACAAGTAGAAGAAAGATGAGAGTAAAAGCCAAGTTTGCCGCCAAAACTTTGATATTCTGAAATCAGTTGGAGATTATTCATTTTTCCAGACATTCCCCCATTGGCTAGGATGCGATCGCATTTTAAGTATTTTCTGCTTATCTTAATTACGAATTAATATAACTACTTTAGGGGAATTTCGATCCAAAACTCACAGCCGTTGCCCGGTTCAGAAACACACTTAATTTGACCACCGTGTTTTTCTACAATAATTTGGTAGCTAATAGATAGCCCCAAACCAGTGCCTTGTCCAGGTTTTTTGGTTGTAAAAAAAGGTTCAAAAATACGCGATCGCAGATTTTCTGGAATCCCACAACCATTATCAGCAATACAAATCAAAATAGCTTTTTTTTCTATAACTTCTGTACAAATACAAATTTTAGGATTATCTACAACTTTTCCAGCAATTAATGAATATTCTATTGCATCAATAGCATTGTTCAGAATATTCATAAACACTTGATTGATTTGAGCTGCGTAACAGCTAATTAAAGGCAATTCTCCATATTCTTTAATTACCTCAATAGCAGGATAATTAGTCTGCGGTTGCAGTCGATGTTGTAAAATTAGCAGCGTACTATCAATACCTTCATGAATGTCAACAGGCTTTATTCCTGATTCGTCAAGTCGAGAAAAAGTACGTAACGATAACACTAATTCTTTGATGCGTTCTGCTCCCATCCCCATTGAAGTAAGAATTTTAGGTAAGTCTTCAGCAATAAAGTCTAAATCTAGTTCTGCTGCTTGTTTTTTAATTTCTGCTTTGGGCTGGGGATAGTTTTTTTGGTAAAGACGCAATAATTTAAATAAGTTTTCACTGTGTTCATTAACATAAGTGATGTTGCCGTAAATGAAACTAATTGGATTATTAATTTCATGGGCGATTCCAGCAACTAACTGTCCTAAGCCAGCCATTTTTTCACTTTGAATCAATTGACTCTGAGTTTGTTGTAATTCTTTGAAAGTCTGGGTAATTTCTTCTTTTTGACGCTGAGTTTGTTCGAGTAATTCTGCTTGTTGAACTCCCACTCCTAGTTGAGTTCCAATCTGCACCAGCAAATCTATCTCATCTTCTTGCCAATCACGGGGTTCAGTATTTTGATACGCTGCTAGTAATCCCCAAAGTTTCTCACCTGGAAAAATTGGCACAATCATATATGCTCTAGCTATTATTGGCTCAAGCAGGGCAAAATGACTCACAGAAGAATTGGTTTTGTAAATATCGTTAATCACAAGAGTTTGACCGTTAGCAAAGTCTCTTCCTTGGGTTTTTTGCAAATAATCATCAGCGATCGCAGGTATAATATCCTTTACGGATGCCCAATTTGGAGCGAATGACTCAGCCACAAATTCACCACTCCAATCAGGCCGAAAGCGATAAATCGTGACTCGGTCAACTTCTAATAATCGTTGGACTTCTTTTGTACTAGTAGCAAAGATAGTTTTCAAATCAAGAGACTGACGAATTTTTTCTATCGTTGCAGCTAAGGTTTTCTCTCTTTGTGTGGCTTTGCGTTCTCGTTCAGCGGCTTTAGCTAGTTGTTCAGCTTGCATCTGCATCTGTTTTAAAGATTCAGCTTGCTGTAATGCTATCCCTAGTTGTACGCCCACTTGCGCTAACAAATTAATTTCTTCATCTTGCCAATAACGAGGCTGAGAATTTTGATAAGCTACTAATAATCCCCATAATTTCTCACCCTGGCAAATCGGTACAAACATTTCATGACGCGCGTACTTACCTGCTGACGTTTTTTTCACAAAAAAGTGTTCTGTCTCAGATTGCGGCTTAACTAATGGCATCCAACCATCAATCATCGAATCGGCGACAAATTCGCCACTCCAGTCAGGGTAAAAACGATAAATAGCTACTCGTTCTACTTTTAGTAGTTGCAAAACTTCTTGAGTAGTAGCTTTAAAAATAGTATCGATGTCAAGAGACTGACGAATCTTCTCTACAGTTTTGGCTAGCGCCCTTTGTCGTTCTGCTGCTTTGCCAATCTCTGCGGCTTGGCTTTGCACTTGTTGTAAAAATTCTGCTTGCTGCAAAGCTACACCTAGTTGAGTGCTAACTTGGGTAAGCAAGTAAATCTCATCTTCTTGCCAATCACGGGTTCCAGTATTTTGGTAAACTGCTAGCAGTCCCCAAAGCTTTTGACCGTGATAAATGGCAATAATCATATAAGCTCTGGCTTGATAACTTTCTAGGACTTGAATGTAACAGTCACTAAAGCCAGCATTGTAGATATCATTACAAATCCGGTATACTTCACCTCTAACAAAGCGACCACCACCAGTGTCTTGTAAGTAAGTATCCATCACTGGAGTTTGAGTCAAATCTTTAACGCTGCATTCGCTAATATTTTCACTTAATTGCGATCGCTGCAATTGCTCATGCATCACAGAGTTCCAATCCTCTGTGACAGATTCAAATACAAATTCTCCACTCCAATCTGGATTGAAACGATAAATAGCGACGCGATCAACATTCAGTAGTTGTCTAAGTTCTGCGGTGCTAATGCGGAAAATGCTTTCTAAATCAAGGGACTGACGAAATTTTTCAATAGTTATAGCTATGGTTTTTTGCCATTCTGCTACTTTTTCTCTGGCTTTTGCTTGTGCTAGTTGTGCTGATTGGAGTTTTACTTGTTCTAGATAATCTGCTTGCTGCAAAGCAACGGCCAGATGTTCAGCGATAAATTGCACAAATTCAATTTCCGATGCTTCCCATTCTCTAGGAGCATCACACTGATGAATACATAGCAATCCCCATAAATCTTTACCTTTCATTAGGGGAGCCGCTACATTAGCACGAACTTGGAATCTTTCTAAAATCTGAACATGGCAATTACTAACATCAGCTTGATATATATCAGCCATTGCTTTTATGCGACCTTGCTGATACAACCCAGCAAACTCCGTAGCAAAGCAATGATCCCGCAGTTTAGCCGCTAGGGCAGAATTCCATTCTACTCCCACATCCTCATAAATAAACTCTCCTTCCCATCCCAACTCAGGATAAAAACGAAATACACCAACTCGGTCAGTTTTCAAAAGTTGGCGTACTTCAGTGACTGTAATTTTGAAGATGCTATCTATATCTAGAGACTGACGGATTCGGGCAATTACTCCAGATAAGGCTTTTTGTTTCTCATCCTGATACTGGGTAAGTTTCATTTCTGACCGAGGTTGTTGTAGCTCTAAAGTTGGTTGTATGGGTTGTGTAGTAGAAGAGTTTTCCATTCCCAGTAGGACTTTAAAATATAGAAAGTCTTTTTTTCATAATTCCCTCAGGAACTCAAAAGCTAACACAATATTAATTTGATCTATCTCAGGTAATAAGCATAAACACTTAGGCAAATTTTCAGATGCTTTCTTTAGTGCATATTTAAATTAGCCATAAAAGCGCTATTGCTGCAATTATTCCTCTTTTTTGACCTGAATCCTGGCATTTATTCGAGGTTTTTCTGTTTTGTTTTTTAACTTGTAATTGATTTAGTACACTATTGACTAGCAGTCACTTTAAGTTGACGTTTCAATCTTCTGCCCAATTTTCATCACCTAATAGGTCAATCACCCGATCTCGAAGCAAAAATTCATTTTTTTCTAGTTCTAGTTCAAAGCAAGTCCAGTCGCGATCGCAAATGTATTTGCAAAGCACGTAAATTGGTTGCTGACGGTTAACAAGTCCCTTTTTGACAAGTTGACGTGCTTCTTCTTTAATCACTTCAATGTCATATTTGATAGTAGTATCCATAGCTTGTCTCTTTGCTCCTAATCCAAGAATCAAAAGAAAAATCAATTTAGCTTTTGACTCTATCTTAAACTTATCAAAAATTTTTGACGAAATTGTGAAGAATCAAAACATTGATATTTAACAGAAAACATCTGTTATTTAAGTCTTTAGATAGACCTTTTGTGGTAAAATATGTGCAGTAAAACAAGACCGTCTTCTTCAATCTAGATATTAGTTAGTTACAGCAAAAGTCAGGAGTTTAAATCAAACACTTTAGAGCTTGATTTATTTAAATAATGTTAGCCGATTACAAATCCAAAGAGAAGAAGTAAAGAGAAATAACATTGGGCAAAAGGAAACGCTTTTAATAGTTATAGAACTCATATTTGGTTTTTGAAAAAACTTAGTACACCCCTAAATCCCTTTTTTCCTGCGATGCACTGAGTTTCGACTGCGCGGCAGTTGAGCGAAGTCGAAACTCAACTACCGCGTAGCCGAAGTGTTCCCCGTCAAGAGTTCCCTCTCTCCACAAATGAATTTAATTTTGCATGACTACTTAAGTGCGTAATACCATTAACGCTAAGAGGGTATTTGAAAAGTTGTGAAATGTTAAATTTTATACTATCCTTCTTACCCTGATGCGAATTATAGCAAGGTAAATAAACGTTTCCAATGGTTTAGAAAAACCAAAGCTAGTGCTAGTGCTTCATTACAAACAAATTTAAGATATATTTTATGACTAAATATATTCTGGCATTCGATCAAGGTACGACTAGCTCGCGCTCTATCATATTCGACCGCAATGGTAATATTGTGACCGTTGCTCAAAAAGAAATTACCCAAATATTCCCGCAGCCTGGTTGGGTAGAACATGATGCTGATGAAATTTGGTCTTCACAAATTGGTGTTGCTAATGAAGCCTTAGCTCGCATTAGTCTTAAAACTAGTGATATTGCTGCTATTGGCATTAGCAATCAACGAGAAACCACGATTATCTGGGATCGAAAAACAGGTAAGCCACTTTACAATGCGATCGTTTGGCAAGATCGCCGCACGGCTGCTGACTGCGATGAACTTAAAGCATCTGGATACGAGACAATATTCCAGCACAAAGCAGGACTAGTAATTGATGCTTACTTTAGTGGTACTAAACTTAAGTGGTTGTTAGATCATATACCTAATGCTCGTTCTCAAGCCGAGCGAGGAGAACTGGCATTTGGAACCGTCGATAGCTGGTTGATTTGGAAACTAACTCAAGGAGAACTTCATATTACCGATGTCACTAATGCTAGCAGGACATTGTTGTTCAATATTCATACTCAGCAGTGGGACGATGAACTACTGTCTATTCTGGATATTCCTCGTTACCTGCTGCCCCAAGTGCAGAGCTCATCACAAGTGTATGGTTATACATCTGAAGGTCTTTTCGGTAGCCGTATTCCCATTGCCGGAATTGCCGGAGACCAGCAAGCTGCAACATTTGGGCAAGTATCGTTGCAATCTGGCATGGCCAAAAATACTTACGGTACAGGCTGCTTTATAGTTCTAAATACAGGTAATAAACTCACACTATCCAACCACAAACTGCTGACCACCATTGCTTGGCGCATCAATGGACGAACCGATTATGCTCTAGAAGGCAGTATATTTATTGCCGGCGCAGTTGTACAATGGCTGCGTGATGGACTTGGCATTATTAAACACAGTGCAGAGGTGGAATCTTTAGCTGGCAGTGTTCCTAATAATGGTGGCGTGTATTTTGTACCTGCGTTCGTCGGTTTGGGCGCACCTTATTGGGATAGCTACGCTCGTGGCACAATTATGGGTTTAAGTCGTGGTTCAACTAGTGGCCATATTGCTCGTGCAGCCCTGGAAAGCATTGCCTATCAAACGGCTGATGTAATTGATGCTATGCGTCAAGATTCTCAGCTTGATCTTTTTGAACTGCGGGTAGATGGTGGTGCTTCTGGCAATGATCTGTTGATGCAGTTCCAAGCAGATATTTTAGGTGTGCCTATTGTTCGTCCCAAAATCACTGAAACTACTGCCTTGGGGGCAGCTTATTTAGCAGGTCTAGCTGTTGGTTATTGGGAAAGTGAAGCAGAAATTACGTCTCAATGGCAGGCCGAGAAATGGTTTGAGCCGACAATCAGCCATGATCATCGCTTAACATTACTAGATTCATGGCATCAGGCGATCGCCCAAACTCGACATAGATAATTTGTTGTTTAAAGATGATTACGGAGTATATGAATAAGTTGGTAGATACAATATCAAACAGTTTAAGAGACATACTTTCTAGTGGCATCAAAATATTACCAGGATTGCTCATAGGGCTAATTCTGGTGATATTGACTCGCTACATGGCTCAGTTTTTAGAAAGACTAGCTACTCAAGTTGGTAGACGGACAATTCGCAATTCATCCTTAAAACTATTATTATCGAAAACTGCTTATGTAACGGCCTGGGCTGTAGGGATTATAATTGCTTGTGTAGTTGCTTTTCCAGGCTTAAGTTTAGGAGACATAATTGCCACATTAGGACTGGGTTCTGTAGCAGTTGGTTTTGCTTTCCAAGATATATTCAAAAATTTCTTAGCAGGCATACTACTATTATTGCAGGAGCCATTTCGCATCGAAGACCAAGTAATTATCGGTGATTATGAAGGTACTGTAGAGCGCATCGATATCCGCACGACGAAAATTCGTACTTATCAAGGAGAGCGAGTCATAATACCCAACTCAACTGTGTTTACAAGTGCAGTACAAGTGAGGACAGCTTTTGATTATCGCCGAACAGATTTAGCAGTAGGCGTAGACTATAACACACCGCTGCCTAGAGCAAAACAGATTTTGCAGCAACTGATATCTGGTGTCAATGGGGTGTTAGAACAACCTGCTCCGGAAATCGATTTGCTTGGTTTTGGTGACAGTTCCATTGATTTTGTTGTCAGATATTGGACATCACCCCAGCAGAAAGATGTACGTCGGATTCAAACTCAAGCAGTTGTCGCTATTAAAAAGGCATTTGATGAAGCAGATATCAATATTCCTTATCCAATTCGCACTCTTTATTTCTACGATCAGCAACAATTTCAAGATTATCTTCCTAGTGCTAGCGAACAAAATAAGTAGACCGATGGAGTTTACCCAAGTAAACTAATTTCAGGTTGGGGTAGGGAGAGTAAAAAAATCGAACTGAATATGATAAAGCTTTAGGATTTGTTGTATGCTTCACGGTAATATAAAGCCGCTGTCCAATCTATGATCTCGACGAGTTGCGACACTAAGGTAATCTTAAGACAGTATTCTTCATAATATAAAAATCTTGAGGCAACTTTAATGGTTTGGCAACGTCCTGACGAGCGACAACCTTACCAACTACGTCCTGTAAGCTTTCATCAAGGCTTTACTCGCTTTGCTCCTGGTTCAGTTCTCACAAAATGTGGCGATACTCAGGTGCTGTGTACTGTCAGCATAACTGAGGGTGTACCCAAATTTTTAGCCGGAACTGGCAAAGGTTGGTTAACATCTGAGTATCGGATGTTACCTTCAGCAACCCAACAGCGGCAGGAACGGGAATTATTGAAATTATCCGGTCGGACTCAAGAAATTCAGCGTTTAATTGGGCGTAGCTTACGAGCAACGCTAGATTTTGAGGTATTAGGAGAACGTACTTTAACCGTAGATGCCGATGTCTTACAAGCAGATGCTGGCACTAGAACAGCAGCAATCACAGGGGGATTTGTAGCTTTAGCTAGTGCAATTTCACAATTGTTACAGCAAGGAATATTAGAGCGATCGCCTCTATGTGGACAAGTGGCAGCAATTTCTGTAGGTTTATTGCAGGGTGAGCCATATTTGGATTTAAACTACATCGAAGATGTGGCAGCAACAGTAGATTTAAATGTGGTGATGAATCAACACTTGGAAATCATTGAAGTCCAGGGAACAGCAGAAGAAGACAGCTTTAGCCGTACCCAATTAAATCATCTGCTGGATTTTGCCGAAAAAGGCATTCAACAATTATTGATTGCCCAACGAGAAATGATCTCTGACTGGGAGGTGCTATTTGGATAAAAAACTCCACCTACAAAGGGATAGAGTTTTTAGGCATGGCTTTTGTCGGCACTTGAGGGTTGTAACTACTCCTAGTACGCCAAGAGTTAGAAAACCGAGGCTAGATGTAGGTTCAGGGATAGATATTGGCTCAGGAACACTAGCTTTTCTAATACGAATGTAACCTCGACCAGCATCCAAAGATTGTCCAATTGCTTGAATTGTGAGCGAGTAAGAACCTGGACTAACTAAAAATGAACCACTGCTATAAGTCGGATCGGCAAAAGCAATATTTGGACCTACTTCTATGGCATCTTCTACAACTGGTACTAAAGAGGTAAAGCCAATAGAAGTGCCAAAATTAAAGACCTCAAATTGGTCTCCTTTTAAAAAATCATCTGTAATATCGATAATGGTGGGATAAGAACTACTGTAGGTAAATGGGCCTTCATCATTATCTTGATTAAGACCAGTCCAAAAGAATGCTGGAGGCGTATCAGCGGTAGCAAACCAGTCATCTTCACTCAATATATTAGCATTGGCGGTAGCATTAAACACAAAGACTGGTAGCCACAGAAAAATATTAAAAGTAAGAATACCTAAAATATTACTACTAATTTTTCTATTTTTGGCAAGACTGGACATGATAATACTGTTTAGATTAGTGAGAATCTAATACAAAATCTTTAAGCAAGATTATGTAGTAGGTTTGTTTATAAGGCACACTAAATCTCACCAGATCATTCGGTGGGAACACATCAAAGCGATGTTGATTAACGTGAGTCTTCAACAAAGGTGTACGTTAAAGTTAAGAGATAGTAGGCATAGCTTGCTTTACCTGAAGGGATAAACCAAAAAAAGTTTAATTTACACCTTCCTAGTTAATTAAAACCAAATTATCAAGCACATAACATCATCTTAGCTCCTACATGACTTAATAGCAAGGTCATTTCTCAAGGCTTTTGGGTTTCATGAGAGCCGAAATGGTTGATATGTAAGAGATTGGGCTAAATTGCACCATGCCGCTATTATTTAGCTATTCGATGAAGATCTTAATAATCGGGCATCAAAAAAAATTATTTTAAAACTAGTCTTGGGTTCGTACAACTGACTACTGACAATTAACACTCGTAAGTGCTAACGATGGTCTATGTTTATCTATCCCCACTTAATTGATGATGTTAAAAGTTTCAAAATTTAAAAAGGAGGATTGTCATAAGTTCGGTATTGTATTGCTGGAAGATGGCAATGTGATGGTAAAACTATGAAGAAAACTGTTGAAGTTCTATCAGATAAGTCAGCGCTGATTGCTCGATCGCTGGATTTGATTTTATCCAAGTTGGAAACTGCCATTGAGCAACGGGGGATATTTACCATCGCCTTATCCGGCGGTAGCACACCAAAGCCTTTATATGAAGCGATCGCCAATCAAAAACTGCCTTGGGATAAAATACATGTATTCTGGGGAGATGAGCGTTATGTATCACCAGATCATCTTGATAGTAATGAATTAATGGCGCGGCAAGCTTGGCTGGATCGAGTTGACATCCCAGCGGCTAATATTCATGCTACCCCGACCTTAGAAGGCGATCCAGCAGTGTCAGCTGCTAAATATGAACAGCATCTACAAAAATTTTTTCATTCTGCACCAACCGAGTTTCCGTCTTTAGATGTAGTATTGCTAGGAATGGGTGATGATGCACATACCGCATCTTTGTTTCCTCACACAGACGCTTTAAAAGTGTGCGATCGCCTAGTTACTGTAGGCAACAAAGATGGAAATCCCCGCATAACCTTCACATACCCATTTATCAACGCAGCTCGTAGTGTGATTTTTGTGGTTGCAGGCGCTAATAAACGACCAGCTTTAGCGCAAATCTTCACACCTGTAGCAGATGATTTTGCTTACCCATCCCGCTTAATTCAACCCCAAGGAGAACTTTGGTGGTTACTGGATGCAGAGGCAGGTTTGGAACTTCAATCTTAACTTGACTATCACAAGTAATTGTTAAAATCGGAAGCTAGAGTTGCTTTTGTGGCAAACTTCCTACGTCTACCCTCACCGAAAGCGGCGGGAAGCACACTTCTTCTCTTTCAGAGACGCTGACGCGAACAAGGAGTGTCCGGGATAGCACTTCGGCTTACTTCGACTTCGCTCAGTAACCAACGCTCAGTGACCGCCGCCCCGCCACCGGACGGTGTCAGTAGTCAGTGGTGAGCCAGCGCGGTCTTGGGGAGCCAGTCCGCCCTTGCGGTTTCCAAGGCACTCCGCCCTTGCGGTTCCCCGACTTGTAGGAAGTGCCGCCGACTTGTAGGAACTGGCGTGGTTCCCCCCATGAGCGACTGGCGTTAGCGACGCAGGAGCGTCACCCCGAAGGGGTCAGTAGTAAAAACAACTAACAACTGACTACTGACCACTGACACGAAATCCCATCCCCTGTTAGGGGTGGGATGAGCTTAAAAACTCGCGCAGCGAAGCGCTAACGGCGGGAAAACACAGCGCTGTTTTTCTGTAATAGCAAAGATTTGTAGCGTTTACAGTAAAAACTGCCTTATTTTGTGAAAAGTTGCAGAAGCATCTACTAGTTCTCTCTGCTTGCCAGCACTATTTTATGATGATCTTGAACAAAGGCTTAAATTGATGATCGTCTGTCCTAATTGCAATCACCCTAACCCAGACGGCGCTGTCCAGTGTGAAGCTTGTTATACGCCGTTACCAACGACTAGCAACTGTCCTAACTGTGGGGCAACTGTGCAGGCAGATGCCGCTTTCTGCGGTCAATGTGGTTTTAACCTGCATTCAACAGCCGCCCCTGCTGCTGCTACATCTGTAGCTACAGTTGCTCCCGACATCCCAGTAGAAGTACCACCGTTAGTTGAACCTGACCCGCTTTTAGAGCTTTTACAACCAGACTCCTTAGGAATCAACCAGCCTGCTGCTTCACCTCTACCACCAACAGCAATGGCTGCACCACCACCAGATGTTGAGGCTCAACCTGTAGTTTCTGAGGCAGAAGTTCCAGCAGCGAAACCAGAACCAATACCGCCTTCAGAGCCTGCAACACCACCATCAGAAGCGGCAGCACCTCCTGAACCAGCAACACCACCCGCTGCACCGCCTCCTATGGCTGCTTCTAGAACGCAATTACAGCAGGTAACAGCGCGACTATTTCATGTGCAGAGCGATCGCGAAATTGAATTACCGCAAACTTTGTCTGTGATTCATATTGGTAAGCCCAATGACCGTATTCCCCCAGATATAGATGTTTCCGGGTTTACTAATTCCGAAATTGTCTCCCGTATACATGCGGATATTCGTGTTGAGGGCGACGCTCACTATATAGAAGATGTAGGTAGTTCTAATGGTACTTACATTAATAATTT
Source organism: Halotia branconii CENA392 (assembly GCF_029953635.1). Lineage (NCBI taxonomy): Bacteria > Bacillati > Cyanobacteriota > Cyanophyceae > Nostocales > Nodulariaceae > Halotia > Halotia branconii. Next base: position 2,142,619 of record NZ_CP124543.1, read on the forward strand.
GCCCTTGTTACCAGGGAACCGACACCGCCTCAGACCAGGCGATCGCATTAGCCTCGGTAAAGGAGACTTAATGACATTTCTCTTTCAACTGGCTTAGTTGATTCTGTGTCAGATTGCATCCACCGTCAAAAAGAGGCAGGGAAGCAGCACTTCGACTACGCTCAGTGACCAAAGCAGAGGGGCAGGGGAGAATAACAAATAATAATTAATCTCCTATGCCCCATGCCCAATGCCCAATGCCCCTCTGCCATACACTAGTATGGAAGAAACTACACTTGAGGCTCAGAAAATTGACTTATGAGGGAACCAGGAAAAAACGTTGAACCCTTACTTGCCAAAGAAGCTCCGCCACAAGTCGAACGTATGGGTTTAACTTGGTTAACAGCAGCTGCGATCGCCACTATCCTGCTGTGGCAAGTCCCAGGAGGGGATTACATTTTATACCCATTTACTATCCTAGCAACTTGGTTTCACGAAATGGGTCACGGTCTGATGGCTCTCATTTTAGGAGGACAATTTCAGAAATTACAAATTTTTAGTAGTGGTTCTGGTGTGGCAACTTATGGCATTTCGCGGTCTTTGGGGCCAATTGGTCCGGCTTTAGTCGCAGCTGCAGGGCCAATGGGGCCACCTCTTGCCGGTGCAGCTTTGATTTTGGCTTCTCGCAGTTTTAAAGCCGCTTCTTTGAGTTTAAAAATTTTAGGCAGTTTTTTACTACTTTCAACAGTAATTTGGGTACGTTCCTGGTTTGGTTTGGTAGCAATTCCCTTGCTGGGTTTAATTATTCTAAGTATTTCCCTAAAAGCTCCTCGATGGATGCAGGGGTTTGTGATTCAGTTTTTAGGTGTGCAAGCTTGTATAAGTACTTACCACCAACTTAATTATTTATTTAGCTATAGTGCTGGTCCTTTAGGACTGTCTGATACAGCACAGATGCAGCGGTATTTATTTTTACCTTATTGGTTTTGGGGTGGATTGATGGCGATCGCATCTTTGGTAATTTTAGTCCAAAGTCTTCGCGTCGCTTATCGCTCTGAATAAATTAATCAACCAGAATTAATAAATATTAAAAATTTAATTATGGAAACTCCACTATCTTGTCGTAATTATATCGATGGTCAATGGTTGAGTGCCGCAGCAGGAACTACCCTAGAAAGCCGCAATCCAGCTTTGATACATGAAGTTGTTGCTACTTTCCCTCGTTCTCAAGCCGATGATGTAGATACAGCAGTAACCGCAGCTAGCCAAGCTTACCGAAGTTGGCGCAAAGTACCAGCCCCAGCCAGGGCAGAATACGTCTTTCGTGTCGGGGAACTATTAGCTAAACATAAAGAAAAACTTGCCCAGTTGATTAGCCAGGAAATGGGTAAACCCCTAACAGAAGCTAGGGGAGATGTACAAGAAGGCATTGACTGCGCTTTTTATAGTGCTGGTGAAGGGCGGCGACTTTTTGGGCAAACGACACCTTCAGAAATGCCTAATAAATTTGCGATGACAGTGCGGATGCCTATAGGGGTTTGTGCTTTGATTACTCCGTGGAATTTCCCGATGGCGATTCCTTGTTGGAAAGCTATGCCTGCCTTAGTTTGTGGTAATACGGTCATTCTCAAACCCGCAGAAGATACCCCCGCCTGTGCAACTAAATTAATTGAAATTTTTGCCGCCGCAGGTTTTCCACCTGGAGTTGTCAACTTAGTGCATGGGATGGGTGAAGAAGCCGGGAAAGCTTTGGTTGAGCATCCCGATATTAATTTGGTATCTTTTACTGGGTCTAGTGAAACTGGTGCTTTTGTCGGCGCTACTTGTGGACGCACTCACAAGCGGGTGTGTTTAGAAATGGGTGGGAAAAATGCTCAAGTGGTAATGGAAGATGCTGATTTGGAACTGGCTTTAGATGGTGCTGTTTGGGGTGCTTTTGGCACAACTGGTCAGCGATGTACAGCTACTAGCCGCTTGATTTTGCATCGTGACATTAAGGAAAAATTTACTACCATGCTTTATCAGCGTACCAGCAAGTTACGCTTGGGTGCTGGCACTGACCCCGATACAGAGATTGGCCCGATAATTAATCAAAAGCAACTACAACGGGTCAGCGAATATATGAATATTGCCCGTGAAGAAGGTGCAAAAGTTTTAATTGGTGGAGAAATCGCCAGGGAAGACTCACTAAAAAATGGTTATTTTTTTCAACCAACAATTCTAGATGGTGTTACTCCTGAGATGCGCGTTGCCCGTGAAGAGATATTCGGGCCAGTGGTGTGTTTAATTGCAGTGAGTTCATTTGAGGAAGCGATCGCCATTCTCAACGATACTAATTATGGTCTTTCTTCCTCAGTGTACACCCGCGATATCAACCGGGCTTTCACTGCTATGCGTGACATTGAAGCTGGTATTACTTACATTAACGGCCCTACTATTGGTGCTGAAGTACACTTGCCTTTTGGGGGTGTTAAACAAACTGGTAACGGACACCGCGAAGCTGGAACTACTGCTTTAGATGTTTTTACAGAATGGAAGAGTGTTTATGTTGACTTTTCTGGTAATCTGCAACGCGCCCAAATAGATAACCGCAGTTAATAGAAAAAATGCCAGGGTTCTAAAGATTCTGGCAACTATTTCTCAATTGTCAAGATAAAATAAAAGAACGCTATACCAACACTAATCAAAAACTCTATTCGAGTTGATATTTGATTACCGCCTCAATTAAGTAGCGGAGGTATGAGATGACTATTACTTTAAATCACACCATAGTACCCGCATTTGATAAAGAAGTATCAGCAAGGTTCTTTGCCCAAATTTTTGGTTTAAAAGTTCAGTCTTTTGGTAGTCATTTTGCTGCTGTACATGTGAACGATAAGCTAACGCTTGACTTTGCCGACAGAGATAGATTTGAGTCTCATCATTATGCATTCCACGTTAACGATGAGGAATTTGATGCCATCTTTGCACGAGTCAAAGAAGCAGGTCTGGAATACAGTAGCGACCCTATGCATCAGCATAAAGGTGAGATTAATTACAGAAATGGCGGGCGTGGTTTTTATTTTTATGACATTGATGGTCATAACCTAGAACTTTTGACCCGTACTTAGTGGTTGCAGCGATCGCCTGTATGCTTGTAGACTTATTGAGACTATTTATCTGCAAACACAACACTTATTGAGATTTATAGGATGAGACCTTATCACCAAATCCCTATTGTCGAATGTGGTGAATTACTGGTAAAGATTCCTTTAGAACTGTTTGCAGTAGAATCTCCCCATCCTTACCAGAAACTGGGTGCGCCTTATGGGGAACATTCTCCTTATTATCTGCGCCAAAGTGTTGTTGATCATTTAATCCAAGCTCAAAATTATCTGCATTCACTTGTTCCTAATTGGCAGATCCAAATTTTCGATGCTTACCGCCCAGTAGCTGTACAACAATTTATGGTGGATTATAGCTTTAAGGAAGTAATACAACAGCAAAAATTAACTGAGGCAGATTTATCAACAAACCAACGTCAAGATATTTGGCAAACTGTTTATGAGATTTGGGCTGTACCCAGTTTGGATGTACAAACTCCTCCTCCTCATAGTACTGGTGCAGCAGTGGATGTGACATTAGTGAATGATAGAGGACAAATAGTGAATATGGGTTCGCCGATTGATGAATTGTCACAGCGATCGCATCCCGATTACTATGCCAATAGTTCCCACCCAAAAGCACAACAATATCATACCAATCGTCAATTATTGCGAGAGGTGATGTTAAAAGCAGGATTCCAGCGCAACCCTAGAGAGTGGTGGCATTTTTCTTATGGCGATCAAATGTGGGCTTGGCTAAGTAATCAAGCCAACCCAGCTAATTGTTTCACAGCACGCTATGGACGTTTGGCATAGGTGTCTAAAATTTCTTCAACTCTTTCACTGTGGGCCCGTGCAGAATTTCTCCATTGCAACTAAAACGCGAACCGTGACAGGGACAGTCCCAACTTTTCTCGCCACTGTTCCAAGCCACAACGCAACCTAAGTGAGGACACACGGCAGAAACAGCGTGTATTTCTCCTGTTTCATCTCGGTAAGCGGCTACCTTGTCACCATCAACAGTAACTAGTTGTCCCTCACCAACTGCCACATCTACCAGAGATTTACCCAATCCCTTGAGGCGATCGCCTATCCAATGAGTGCCGACTTCCAAGTTTTTCTTTATACCTTCAGGACTAGCAAAAGGAGTAGCGCGGGTGGCATCGTACAAATCAGCCGCCGGATTTTTAATACCTAAAATACTGTCTGCAAGGATCATTCCAGACAAAGTTCCTTGAGTCATGCCCCACAGACTAAACCCAGTTGCAACAAAAGTATGCTTGCTTAAAGGAGTCAATTTTCCTACGTATGGAACTTTATCAAAAGATACAAAATCTTGAGTAGACCAACGATAGTCAATTGACTCAATATCAAAGCGAGAACGGGTGTAATTTTCCAAATCTAGATATTTTTCTTCAGTATTTTCTACTGTTCCCACTTTATGACCACCACCACCCACAAGTAACAATAAGCCATCTTTATCAGGAGTGGTACGAATAGAATAGTATTTTTCTCCTGTGCCTATGTACATTCCTTGAGGTGCATTATCCTCTGCAATTCGCGCACCAATAATATAAGAACGTTTGGGGTAAGTTTTAGCAAAGAATAATCCCTCATCGGTGATGGGGATATTAGTTGTAACTATGACATCTTGTGCTTGAATAATTCCTCTGTTGGTAGTGACTTGGCAGAGATTATTTTCCTCTACCTTTTCTACTTTTGTATTTTCAAATACGTAACTTCCATTACCAGGAATCTGCTTGATCAGATGTAACAGGTACTTGCGAGAATGAAATTGTGCTTGATTATCAAACTTAATAGCACCAGCAATCGGGAAAGTTAGAGAAGTTTGACGCACAAATGTTGCTGGTAATCCCAGTTTTAGTGCTGCTTCTACCTCTTTTTCAATGTCACTAAGATTCTCTTGAGTCTCTGCAAAAGTATAGGCGCTTTGACGACTAAAGTCACAATCAATTTGTTCTTCTGCAACTGTTTTAGCAACAAATTCTATTGCTGCTTGGTTTGATTGTGCATATATACGTGCCTTTTCTTCACCATGATTTTTAATTAAATCTGCATAAATCAACTGGTGAAGCGAAGTAACTTTAGCTGTAGTGTGACCGCTAACACCAGTAGATATTTGTTGCGATTCAATTACTGCAACAGTTTTACCTGCGCGTTTCAGTAATGTAGCAGCAGTAATTCCCGCAATCCCTGCACCAACAATTGCAACATCTACAGATAGATTATTGCTAAGTGGTGAAAAATTAGTTGTAGGTGTAGAGTCAATCCAGTAAGAAATGTGTTTTCCTGATAGATTAGGCATAATTTTTGAGATACTGCTGGAGAAGTGAAATACTTAGACGACAAAATTAGTCTTTAAGAACAAAACTTAAAAATTTAGTTTTACTGACTTCCAACTTAAACGTATTTTTGTGTTTAAATCACTATAAAAATAACGCTTTAATTAAATTAGATGTTTTCGCAGATAAAATAAAACTATCCTGCGGACAATTTTGACTAAATAAATTGAAATATATATATCAGTCTTAAGGTATAGAGCAATTGAATTTAGTTAATTTAGATCCCCGACTTCTTCAAGAAGTCGGGGATCTGATTGATTTACTATGCATCTTCAGGATTTAGCTGCCTTAATTCTTCGGTAGTATATGCTCCCACAGGACTCCAAACCAAATAAGGAATAAGTAATATCGCTGCTAGTCTAGAAATTGGTAAAACGCAGATAGCAAGAACAATAGCTGTAATTAATCCGGTTAGCCCAATAATTTCTCCTGCTTTTAAGCTGCGAAACCTCAACATTAGAGGTATGTATGCAACGGTAATTATTTCTACCAACAGATACAAACCCATCAGCAGCCAAGTAATTATGCTTCCAGGATTTTTTTGCCAGACAATATTAGCTGAAGCAGCACCACAAATAAAGATTACAGTCCAGATCAGTGGTATAATTGGCTCAAAAACTAGCCATTGGGGGCGACTCAACTGACCAAACCACTTGACATCGCGGGGTGTAATGAAGAAACTAGCGATCGCCACGAAAAAAGTTATAGCCCCAATGATCATTTCAGATGTAATCATAACTTGCACCCTTACTGTTGTGTACTACAAGTCTGACAATTGAGTAGCCTAGGTTTAATCAGTCGCTAGTGGGAATCTCAGACTTCTTCAGGATTGAGACTCATCATCTGCCAAGTGGTATATGTACCAATGGGACTCCACAATAAATAAGGAACTAATAACAATGCTGCCCAACCAGAAATAGTTAAGACTACAAATGTCAACAAAATACCGATAATGAAACCTATACCACCAAGAATTGTTCCTGCTTTCAGACTACGAAGCCTAAACATAACAGGAGTGTAAGCAATTGTGACAATTTCTAAAAGCAGATATAAACCCATGATTAACCACGTTTTCGTGCTTCTGGGGTCGTTTTCCCAGACAATATAAGCTGACCAAGCACCACAAATAAAAATTACAGTCCAGATGACGGGAATTGCAGCTTCAAAAGTTAGCCATCTGGGTCTTTGTAAGCGTTTGAACCACTTGCGATCGCTTGGTGTAATCAAGTTAGCTGCCAAAGCAACCAAGAAAGCTACACCCCCAATTACCATCCAAGATTTAATCATGCTGTTCCTTATCCTTTAGCTATCGCTACCTATCGCTTAAATATCACTCTTTATAGAGGAATTTTGTCAATTTAATTGCTAAAAGCTCATCATCCCTGAGTTTGATAACTAACTTTAGTCGGTCATATTTATAGCAGGGAACAGGGAAGTTTTTACGCCATTTACCAGATGCGTCGGTTGGGTTTCACTTCGTTATACCCAACATCTACAAAGCTTTGAGGCGTTGGATTACCCCTGCGGGAAGCCCCTTCGGGTCTACGTTATGGCGATATGAATTGGTATCACGCCAAGGCGCAAAGGCGCAAAGATTAAGAGTTTTTTATTTTGAATTTTTCAAGTTCATACATAGATTCAGCAACGCCGATAATTCTATATCTTTAAGATGCAGAGGGTTCTTTCTGTGGATGGGGGTATACAACAAGCCAACAGAAATATGATTTATTAAGTAGAAAGAAATATGAATCAGATGGAAAATAATATGCAAACTGAGTCAGAAGCGAAACCACTTGTACCACCATCAGTTCATGGAATTGCTAATAATATTCGCCTTACAGGTTGGATTGCTTTCTGGGTGCAATTAACACTAGCTGTGGTTTCCGGCTTAGTTTTATTGTTTGTTTCTACTGGTCGTGAATTTTCTAGTCAACCAAATGCAGGGCTGGGGGTTGGTATATTTTGGGCTGTATGTGGAGTTTTGATATTGTTATTCAGTGTATATTTAAATTTTCGTTACACTCGTTTAGGTAAACGTTTAGATAATCCTAACCCTTCTCTACATCCTAGTAAAGCAGACACGATCGCAACTATACGACTAGGAATCATTGTAGGTTTAGTAGGAATGTTACTATCTTTATTAGGTGCTGGCTCAACCCTAGGAGTATTAGTAGCAAAATCGATCTCTCAACCCCCAGGTGTAGCCATTACTGACCCTTACAAAATCATTCGAGCGATGGATGTGTTCGTAGAAGTCGCGAATGTCAATGGAATTGCTGCTCACTTTTTAGGTACTGTTGCTTCTCTATGGTTGTTGGAGCGAGTAAATCAACATTAAGAGGGAAGAGGGAACAGGTGAGTCAGCGCGGTCTTGGGGGTTTCCCCCATAAGCGACTGACGTTAGCGAAGCGTTAGCGACGCAGGAGCGTCACCCCGAAGGGGGAACAGGAAAATCCTCGGCAGAAATCAACTACCCATTCCAAGAAAAGTTTATGCTGTGTTTATTTTTAATTTTTAATTCCGCCTTGCGGTGCTAGGTTTAGCGAAAATTGTCAGCAAGACAGGCCCCAGCAAATAGTGATGGTTTAAACATAACAGTCCCGTAGAAGAGGCGAGAAATTCACGTTGTTTTGGGCTATAAAGCTTAATTCCTGACGGAGATATGGGCAACTGCTGTGGTTGGGTCTCTTTTTTAGTAGTAATATCAACCAAGTAAAAACGTCCACCAGGAGCAAGCACCCGCGCCACTTCACTGAGGACTTGTTGTGGTTCCAAATAGTGTAAAAAACTTATGGTGTTGAAAACAGCATCAAATTGACTCTCACCGAACAAAAGAGACTCTGCTTTACCTTCAACATAAATTAAACGTGGATGGTGACGATTACTCAATCTTGCAACGTGCAACATTTGAGAAGAGAAATCTAATCCTGTGCCTCGCAAATCAGGAAATTGAGCTACTAAACGATTTAACAAACGTCCAGTCCCACAGCCGAGGTCAAGCACATTTGCTCGTTCTGGTAAATCGACGTATTCTAGCAAGCGTTTGTGGATAGCTAGGTAAATCACTGACGGAAAGAGCCAATCATAGCTCATCGCCCAGCGATCAAAAAGTAATTTTTTATTATTAAGAAAGTTCTGAGTCATCAGTTTTCGCAGCCGATTGTCTCAAATGAGTTGACTATTGCTAGAGTTAGCGATCGCAGTTTGGCAATCTGATAGTATCTAGCCTAGCGTGATTCATCTCTATCACCTGTTGGATAAATTTATTCCAGATTTTATTAGGAATCCAAATTTTATGTAAATCTTGTTTAGCCTCTTGCTCCTGAATGGCTGTATACAGGCGACGATAAAGATAGACAAAAGCTGAAACTCTTTTATTAGCAGCACAGTGGACAAAAATTTTTTTATCGGCATTCGCTTCCATGACGCTAAAAAATTCTGTCACATCCTCAATAGTAGGATTTTCCCAAAGCACAGGAATATGTACATACTCCATACCTTGAGATTCCACAATTTGTTTTTCATCAACTAAAGCGTTGTCTGATGTTGGTAGTGCCAGATTCACAATTAGTCTGTATCTAAACTGTTTAATTGCGAGAAATTGTTCTGCGGTTGGTTGCCCAGAAGTGGCAATTTTATCGGATATCTGAAGAAAGTTATGTATATCTTCAAGAAGTTGGGTAGACATATTTTTACTGTAAAATACAGATTATTATCGGGACAAAGCGATGCCTTGCCCCTGAATTAGATATAACAGGGAACAGGGAACAAGCTTGAAAGTTTCTTGGTATCAGGGTTTTATGATCAGCTTATGTCCTAAACTATTTGGCAACAGCTATATTATGAACAAGTAGTCAAGGCAGCACCACACTGATCTTCTCTTGCTAACCAACCTTGAACACCTTGATATTCTACTAGCGCCCAGTTTTTATGACAGCTTAATAATTTGACATTCACATTGGGGGCAACTCGCCTTATTTTTCGGCTTTGCTGATTGGCACTGGCATAAAGATTTACTCCATTAGTACCATAGCCCCGTGTTGATATACCTAGCTTGGGTATAAAAACCCATCCAGTTCCTTGAAACCCATCACTGGCATTCGTAATCTGCGCCCATTTGTGAAGCGCAGCAATTACCTTAACTGTTTCATTAATTGGGATTCGCCCTAAAATTTTGTTACTAGTATTTGCACCACTCCGCACATTTAAGCCTTGTGCATCTGTATCAGTGACGTAGGCTAAAATATCGCACTTTTTGATATTAGTTGATTTTGCTAAAACAATTTGATTGGCTATACCAGTATTGATTAGCACACTTGTACCAATTAATCCTAACCCAATCGCTAGTTTTAATACTGGATAATTACTATTTTTCCTCATAATCTTTCCTATCTTTTAGTATCAATTGCAAGATTAAGTGTTTCCTTTATAACTCAGATTCTATATCAGCCAAGTTATTTAACTTTGTCAGCAGATTGCTAAAACTATATTTTATAAATGTATTAACAATTACTACCTTGAAGCACCTGGGCAGTGATTGTTAAGTTAAATCCCGTGGTAGAATTGAGTACAAGCTGTCAATATGGTCGCTCCTTCGAGTTAACAGCAAGTATAAATTTTAATCAAGATTTATTAATTACTATGAATATTTGTACAAAGCCAATTTCTGAAAGTTTAGGAAAACAAATCATTAATGCTGACAATAAAAGCATTTTAGAAATAGATCAAGAAAAAATTATTGGTATCTTTAAGACTTATGGTGTTTTGTTGTTTAGGGGGTTTACAACTGACACGAACATTTTTAGAGAATTTAGTAATTTATTTAGTAAAGACTTTATTAATTATGCAGGTGGAGCTTTTAATAGAAGAGTAATTAATGGAGATAATACTCTTTTAAGTGTTAATGACTATCAATTTGGCATTAAGTTACACGGAGAAATGTACTACCAAAAAAATATGCCTTTGATGTTATGGTTTTACTGTGCTAATCCGGCATTGGAAAAGGGCGAAACAACTGTCTGTGATGGTAGACAATTTTTTGCCCAATTAAGTCCTGATACCAGAAATATATTTGCTAAAAATCAGCTAAAATTTGTTGTGCAGATGACTAAAGAAGAATGGCAAAAGAAGTATAAGATTGAAGATTTTCAGGAGTTTCAAAAAATATGTAAAAGCAATTATACTAACTTGAAAAGATATGACGATGATTCAGTTTGCATCGAATATATTTGCCCAGCAGTGATTTCTAGTAGATGTGGCAATCATCAAGTATTTATCAATAGTATTTTGCCAACTATGCAACTAAATCCCCAGGTTCTAAGGTTTGAAGATGATTCAGAGATTCCTGCTGAAGTGATGACAGAACTCAATGAAATTGCTGAAAGATTAACTACGGAAGTTGCTTGGAGAAAAGGAGATATTTTAATGATAGATAATACGAGAATTATGCATGGTAGAAGAGATTTTACCGATGAAAAACGAGATATATATATCCGTTTATGTTCGCCAGCTTTTTCCTATTAAAACAACGTAGAGACCTTTGCAGATAAGGTCTCTACCCAAGATTACTGATAGGAAAATAATCTAATTTGAATTGTATTGGTTTATTTTTACTTCACATCGTAACCAAACAAATTTGGATCAACTTCTCCTAACTGCAAATCAGCCAAACCATACTCTGCCCATCGCCTCTCTACCAACGCTGCAACATCGGGATCTGATTCTAGAGGCGCGCCCCATTCATGGTCTATTTCTGGCGTAATTTTAGTAGTAGCATCAATTCCCATGCGTCCGCCCAAGCCAATTTTTTCACTGGCAAAATCTAAAGTATCAAAGGGTGTATTCGGTAAAATAAATACATCTCGTACAGGGTCAACTTTGGAACTAATTGCCCAAACCACTTGACGCGGATCACGAATATTGATGTCTTTATCTACAACAATGACAAATTTAGTGTAAGTAAATTGTGGTAAAGCACTCCAAAATGCTAAAGCTGCCCGTCGTGCTTGTCCGGGATATGCTTTATCGATGGAAATAATAGCTGCTTTGTAACTTAAAGCTTCCATTGGTAGGAAGAAATCGACGATTTCTGAGACTTGTTGCCGCAGAATAGGAGTATAAATCCGATTGAGTGCGATCGCCATCATCGCTTCTTCTTTGGGTGGACGACCGCTAAATGTGGTTAAATAAATCGGGTTTTTGCGGTGTGTCATACACTCAAAGCGAATCAAAGGCGAATCTTCGACACCACCGTAGTAACCCATGTGGTCGCCAAACGGCCCATCAGGTAAGACTTCGCCTGGGGTAATCGTTCCTTCTAAAACAAATTCGGAATCAGCGGGAACTTCCAAATCTACAGTTTTACATTTTGCTAGTTGCACACCCGAACCGCCATATAATCCTGCAAACAGCCATTCTGATAAATCTACAGGTATCGGCGTAGCAGCCGCCATGATAATTAGAGGATCTACACCAAGAGCGATCGCTACTTCTAATTTTTTCCCACGTTCGGCCGCTTTTCGCAAATGCCTCGCCCCTCCCCTTACAGATAACCAGTGAACAGTCATTGTGTTTTGAGATTGCAGTTGCAAGCGATATACACCTACATTTGGCGTACCTGTTTCACAATCCTTGGTAATTACCAACCCCAGCGTGATTATTTTGCCAGCATCACCAACATAAGGACGAATCAAAGGTAATTTGTGCAAATCTACATCATTACCTTGAATTACTACTTGCTGACAAGCAGGGAAAAAGTCCCGTCCTGGCTTGGCTTTCACCACATCAAACAGTACTTTGCCAAAATCTATCGCCTGAGAAATCTTTTTTGGAGGTTTTGGTTGTTGCAGCATACTTAGCTTCTTCCCCAAAGTTTCTAATTCCTCTGGGTGTTGCATATTCATCGCCCAGCAAATCCTTTCCACCGTTCCCATCAAATTTACCGCCACCGGAAAATCAGCACCTTTGACGTTTTCAAATAACAAACCCGGCCCACCTTTTTGCAGCATCCGGTTGGAAATCTCAGCAATTTCTAATTCCGGGTCAACTAAAGCAGAAATTCGCTGTAATTGTCCTCTTTGTTCCAGAATTTTCATGAAGCCCCGTAAATCTCTCGCCATTGTTCTAATAAATCTAATTATTTAAGAAGTATGAAGCGCTTTCTTAATATTATGTAGACTTTATGGCGGCTTAAGTAGGTCGATGTCAATAATTATCGTTGGGATAAAACAGGGGGCAGGGGGCAGGGAGCAGGGGGAGAAAGAGTTTGAGCCTTATTTACTTCTATTCACATAGTTTGATTTTATTTCACTGACTTACTTAGATAGTTATTATAGACTTCAAAATCAAAAAATATCCCAAAACTTACGCAAAAATCCTCTGTATTTGTCCTCTCTCTGTTTTCTTTGTCTTGATTGTTACGGAGGGAAACCCTCTTGACAACTTTTCGCTGCGCCTCTGTGGTAGCCTACGGCAAGCCGCTTTGCGTCTACGTTTATTTGGATAATTTATTTTTTGGAAATCCTCTAGGCAAAATTATCTATCTGATTGGTGTTTTGCCTTTTTCTCAAAATACTGCTGATGTTCTGCTGTTGCTAAGTAATATTCTTTAGCAGGCGTAATTTCCGTTACAATGTCTGGCTCAAATCTTCCAGACATTTGCAGCTTGTTCTTTGATTGCTGTGCTGCTTGTTGTTGCTGAGTATTATGAAAAAAGATCACAGACCTGTATTGTTCCCCTCTGTCTGGCCCTTGACGGTTTAGGGTTGTCGGGTCATGGATATCCCAAAACACCGCCAGTAAGTCATTATAACTCACAGATTGTGGGTCATACTCTATCTGCACTACTTCAGCGTGACCCGTTATCCTCGACAATACATCAAGATAGCATGGATCAGGAAAATGCCCGCCCATATAGCCGACTGAGGTTGATATTACTCCCTTGACTTGACGAAATGCTGCCTCCACAGACCAAAAACATCCAGCACCAAACGTTGCTTTTTCTATTATTGTCATGCACGGTTCCATAACATACTATAAAAACTTTTGACGTTGTATATTTACGAGAGAAAACATTGACCCGTAATTAACTTTTATTTAATAACTCTCGCTAAATAGTAGGCAATCTATTCAAATCTAGCATGACGAATCCGAAACTTATTTTTCATAGCAATCACAATTCTGCCATTAAATAAATCTTCACTATGTAATTTCAAAACATCTATTAATAACACCTTTCTTACTTCACTAGGTAAATTTTCTAAACGTAAAACTCCACAATGACACTTTCGTTGCTGCCAAATCATCTGTTCAAAGTCATTATCGGTGGTTACAATAATTCTTTGTTCGGCAACTGCCCATTCCAAAATATGCTCGTCTATCATTTTAGGGTCGGTATCACTTACATAAACCACATCATGACCCATTTCTTGTAATCCACTACCCAATCCACTACCCAAAGTGTGACTAGCATTAACATCTATTAAAAATTTCATGTATGGTTTAAGGTACAGTCAATCTGTCTAAAACCTCTTCTTGAGAAACAAGATAATAAGCGTAAAATAAGGCTGCTTGTATATCTTCTGGTTCCAATTCCGGATAATCTTCAAGAATCTCTTGATTACTAGCACCTTTAGCTAGTAATTCTAAAATCATTGCTACTGATATTCTTAATCCGCGAATTATTGGTTTACCAGCCAAAATATTTTTGTCAAACTTGATCCGTTCTAGCAATTTTTTATCGCTCATCTTTACTACGTATCTTTAGTAATTTAGTCAAATATCTCATACTTTTGGGGATACCCTGTAATAAATACGTCAATGATAACTCTTTTTTGTAAGGCTAGGAGTTTTACAATTTATTATTGTGTTTTGCTTTTATTATAGCTATAACTGCAAGATGGCAGCCAAAAGTCAAAAAAATTGTTTATAAAAATGAATATTGACTAATAGCATATAGCAGTCATAAATCATTTGTACAAATAAATTAATCGCAGAGCAGCAAAGAGCGCAGAGAGAGAAATCAGAGATTTTTACAACTCATTTGGGATTTTTGTAAGTTTTTATAAACTATTATTTATATCTCTCTTATTTAGCTTTATAAAAAGTTTAATTAAATTTACCAAAATTTTATAACACTTTGGTCATCTAATCATTGAATGATACTTGTTGAGTTTGTAACTTTTAAACATAGTTTAATTTATTTTTTACCCAACATTAAGCTTAGTAACTAATAAATAACATAGCTTACTTTAAAGCTGCGATCGCAGCAGAAACTATTGCTTAAAAACGGAGTAATATGAATTTTTCCACTACTGTTTTGCACCGAGTATTTACTGCTTCAGTCGTGACATCTGCTGTTGCCCTTAGTCCTATTTTTACAGCGATCGCTCAAGCTGAAACTCTCAATGGTGCAGGAGCAACTTTTCCTGCTCCCCTTTACGAACGCTACGCTCGTGAAGTTAAAAAGAAGCATCCAGAATTGAAAATTAACTATCAAGGAATTGGTAGTAGTGGTGGTATTCGTCAAATCACTGCTGGAACTGTTGATTTTGGCGGTAGTGATGCTGCGATGAAAGATGAAGAAATTGCTAAAGTCAAAAATGGTGTCATATTAGTACCTACCGCAGGCGGGGCTGTTTCTGTTGTTTATAACCTGCCAAACGTTAACGGGCTCAAATTATCTCGTACTACATTGCCAGCAATTTTTTCTGGTCAAATTACCAACTGGAACGATGCCAAAATCAAAGCTGATAATCCAGGCGTGAACTTACCAAATCAACCAATTAAATCTGTGGTTCGTGCCGATGGTAGTGGTACAACTTTCATTTTTACCAATCATTTAAGTTCTGTTAGTCCTTATTTTAAAGGTCGAATCGGAGCAAATACTTCTCCTAAATGGACTCTACCAAATGTCTTAAAAGGTAAAGGTAATCCAGGCGTAGCGGCTTTAGTAGCTCGGACTCCTGGTTCAATTGGTTATGTAGAATATGCTTATGCTAACCAAAACAAATTGAAATCAGCACTGCTACAAAATAAAAAAGGAGAATTTATTGCTCCTTCTTTGCAATCTGCCAATGCAGCTTTATCATCTGTAACTTTTCCTAACAACTACCGCGTTTTTGTTGGAGATCCAGGACAAGGTTATCCTATCGTTGGTCTTACCTGGATGATGATTAATAAGCAGTATGATAATGCTGCTAAAGCTAATGCTGTCAAAAAATGGATCAATTGGGTATTGAAAGATGGTCAACAATACAATGATGACCTCAACTACACCAAAATTCCTGCTGATGTTTCAAATCGGGTACTTCAAACAGTAAATAGCACCGTTAAATAAAGTCTAATTGTAAGTCTGAACAACAGGGTGGGTATCAATCGGCTCACCCTAAAAAACATAAAAATAGCCTAACTTATTAATTATTCATGGCAAATTCATCGGAATCAGATAATTTTAATTCCTCACTTCAGCCAAATTATAGTGATGAGCATATTGAATTAATAGCTAAGGACGGAATGAATTTTTGGTTTAACCAAGGATTTACATGGCTAGTTTATGTTTTTGCCACAATTACCGTTTTAGTGTTATTTTCCATGAGTTGGGTAATTTTTGATGAAGCTAAACCAGCAATTATTCAATTTGGCATAGGATTTTTATGGGGTAATGATTGGGATACAGGTAATCAAGTTTTTGGTGCATTACCCTATATTTATGGAACTTTGGTAAGTAGTGCGATCGCAATTTTATTTGCTGTACCAATTGGAATTGCAGTTGCATTAGTAACTAGTGAAAATTTCTTACCACAATCCGTGCAAACCACCTTAGGATTTATTGTGGAATTGATTGCCGCAATTCCCAGTGTAATTATTGGTTTGTGGAGTATTTTTATTTTTATTCCAGTTTTGGAACCTTTGCAAAAATGGTTAGCCAGCAACTTCAAATGGATACCACTGTTAAATTCCCAAGATCCCGTAGGCACAAATATGTTAACGGCGGGAATCATTCTCGCCATTATGATTTTGCCAACAATGGCAGCAATTACCCGTGATGTGTTCATAGCCACACCTAAAGAACTACGTACCGCATCTATGGCTTTGGGTAGTACTCGTTGGGAAACAATTTTTCGAGTACTTTTACCAGCTGGCTTTTCAGGAATTGTCAGTGCAGCAATGTTAGCTTTAGGACGAGCTTTAGGTGAAACAATGGCTGTAACTATGGTGATTGGCAACTCTGCTCAAATTAGTGCATCTTTACTCGATCCGGCTTATACAATTCCTGCTGTATTAGCTAATGAATTTGCTGAAGCTGAACCAGGATTACATATTGGTGCTTTAAGTTATTTAGGGTTAATTTTATTTGCTTTAACTTTAATGGTAAATATGGGGGCTGGGTTATTAGTACAGTGGGTTAGTAAGAAGAATAGATAATATCAAGATTTAAAATTAATATGAGTAATTATCAAAAGTCTGAAATTGATGAATCTTTAACAGCAGAATTATATAGCCCCTTACCAACAAATAGAAAACTATTTACTTATGGAATGAATGCGATCGCCTTTGGTTTTACAGGCTTAGCATTAATTCCTTTATTATCTATTTTATGGGAAATTTTCAAACGGGGAATATCGGGTTTTAAACCAGAAATGTTTGTCAAATCAGTGATTGACTACGGATTTGGTAATGCCATTCTAGGAACAATCACAGTTGTAGCTATTGCTTCACTATTAAGTATTCCTGTAGGTATATTAACGGGTATCTTCTTAGCAGAATTTGGTCAATCCAACTTTACAGCTCATTCTGTGCGCTTTATTACCACTATCCTAGCTGGTGTACCTTCCATTGTGGTCGGTATATTCGCTTATGGTGTTATTGTTTTAGTAACTAAAAGTTTTAGTGCGATCGCAGGTGGTTTTGCTTTAGCTGCAATTATGTTACCTGTAATCGTTCTCACCACAGAAGAAGCCTTAAAACTAATTCCCACAGACCAACGCCTCGCTTCCGCCGCTTTAGGAGGTACTCGTTTTCAAACAACTTTTCGCATCGTGGTTACATCTGCTTTACCTGGAATTACCACAGGCATTTTATTAGCCGTAGCCCGTGCAACTGGCGAAACAGCACCTCTACTATTTACTGCTTTATTTAGTTTAGATTGGTCAGCCGGATTGTTGAGTCCTACAGCTTCTTTACCAGTATTAATTTTTAATCTCTACAACGATCCCAACCCGGAAAAAAATCAATTAGTTTGGACTACTTCTATAATCTTACTTGGTTTAGTACTGTGTGTTAGTGTCTTCTCTCGTTTAATTACAAGTAACAGAAAAATCAAAAACAACTAACCACTAACCACTGACAATTGACCCGCCTAACATAAATAAAATAATATCAAGTCCGTCGAATTATTTATTTGCATATTTTTTCATTTATGAATAAATTAATCCCTGCGATCCAAGTTAAAAATCTGAGTTTTTACTATAGAACTTCCAAAGCAATTGAAGGGATATCAATAGATATCTACCAAAACCAAGTAACTGCAATTATTGGTCCCAGTGGTTGCGGTAAATCTACCTTTATCAAAACCCTCAATCGTATTAGTGAATTAGAAGGTGCTGTCAAAGTAGAAGGACGTGTAGAACTTTTTGGTCAAAATATTTATGACCCCCGCATAAACTTGAACCGCTTACGTCGTCAAATTGGCATGGTATTCCAAAAGCCAAACCCCTTTCCCATGAGTATTTACGAAAATGTTGCTTATGGGATGAGAATAGCAGGTAGGCGATCGCCTATAGAATTAGATGAAATAGTTGAATCTGCTCTTAAAGATGCTGCTCTTTGGGATGAGGTTAAAGATAAACTACATCAATCCGCTTTGGGGCTTTCTGGCGGTCAACAACAGCGTCTTTGCATTGCCCGTGCTTTAGCTATTAAACCAAAAATTTTACTCATGGATGAGCCTTGTTCTGCTCTTGATCCAATTGCCACAATGAAAATTGAAGAACTAATTCATAGTTTACGCTCAGAATTGACGATCGCGATCGTTACTCACAATATGCAGCAAGCTGCTCGTATCTCTGATTTCACAGCTTTCTTCAGCACCGATGAAAGTCGTATCGGTCAAATGGTTGAATTTGGGATCACAGAACAAATCTTTAACAACCCATTAGATCCCCGTACTCATGACTATGTTTCAGGGCGTTTCGGTTAAGTTTGACTGTTAATTGTCAGTTGTCAGTTGTCAGTTGTCGGTTGTGTTTTATCTGGTTTAATATCCTATTCTCTTGTGGGTAGTCTCAAAAAAACATCTTCAAAGAAAAGTTTTCTGAGGCAGGGGGTGGTTTAAGAGTATCAACCACGTTTTGCACCCAGCATGGAGATGTATGTATGTATATGGTAGACCAAATAAAGGGAGAAGACCTTACTGGCTTGACTTTTCGCTACTCTCTTTTCGCTTCACCACTGACAACTGACCACTAACCACTGACAAAACTCTCTTTTCTCTTGTAATGAAGGTGATAAAGTAACTATTCTCCTGACATCAGTCCAAAGGAATGAGATAATTGAATTACAACTTAAATTAACGAATATATTATTGCAATCTTAACTCATTAGTTAATTGCAAAAAGCTAGTGTGTTGTTACTTGCTTGATTTTAAACTGATGAAATTAATGTAAGACATTTTTTTAATTTGAGATAAACACTTGCATTTGACAATAACATACCCAAATTAGTATTTATATTGATAAAAATATTTATCTACTCAGTCAATTCTAGACTTCGCTCTTGAGAGCCATCACAAATCCATATTGGCTTCATAAAAAATAATGATTTTTACTATTTTGTTTAGTAAATATTTATTGCATACGTTTTTTCAGCATGAATAAACTAATTACCGCTATTAAAGTTAAAAATCTCAACTTTTATTACAATACCCAAAAAATACTTGAAGGGATATCAATAGATATTTATCAAAGTAAAGTCACTGCTATTATTGGCCCTAGTGGTTGTGGAAAAACTACTTTTCTTAAATGTCTAAATCGCATGATTGATTTAGAAGGAGATGTAAAAGTAGAAGGACGGGTAGAATTTTTTAATCAAAATATTTATGAACGCCGAATTAATTTAAATCGATTACGTCGCCAAGTTAGTATGGTACTCCCCAAGCCAAATCTTTTTCCGATGAGCGTTTACGACAATGTTGCCTATGGGGTGAAATTAGTGGGATGGCGACCCAAAACAGAATTAGATGGCATTGTAGAATCTGCTATCAAAGATGCTGACCTCTGGGATGAAGTAAAAAATAAACTGTATAAATCGGCTTTAGAACTTTCTGGAGGTCAACAGCAACGACTCTGTATTGCTCGTAGTTTAGCAGTCAAACCAAAAATTCTGCTAATGGACGAGCCTTGTTTTGGTCTTGATCCCGTTGCTAGCATGAAAGTTGAAAGTTTAATTCAGAGTTTGCGTTTGCGTTCTGACTTAACAATGGTTTTTATTAGCCACAATTTACAACAAGTAACTCGTATATCTGATTTTACTGCTTTTTTTCAAAGCAATGAAAATCGGATTGGTCAAATGGTTGAATTTGGTATCACCAAAAAAATTTTTTCCAACCCTTGCGATTCTCGTACTCGTGACTATGTTTTAACCCGTCTTAATTGAAGTACTTCCTAGAACTAAATAAAATTAGTGTTAAAAAATAAACTGGAATCAAGATTAATGGTTACTAGTTTTAACAGTAAATTATTTATATCTATAATTGAAAACACTTCTTTTAGTTATTATCTAAATTGAACATAGTTAAATCAGGTAATAAAATCATTTAATTTGAGGGTAAACGTCGTCCATCCTTCACTACTTTCTACTTGAATACTTCCTTGCAATTGTTCTACTAACTTTTTTACTATGGCTAGTCCCAAGCCTGTACCACCCTGTTTTCGGAGGTCTGCGTTAGGAATACGATAGAATTTATCAAAAATTCGTGGTAGTGCTGCTGCTGCGATTTCTGCTGAATTACTAATAGTAATGATGGTTGATGCGGGTGTTTCAGAAAAGTTATGACATACACTTACGATGATTTCACCACTAATAGGAGTATATTTACTAGCATTATGGAGCAATTCTGTCAATATGCGTTCTAAGCTTGGGCGGTCTGAAAACAGCGATGGCAAATTTGCTGGGAGATTAAGTTGTAGAGTTTGCTGATATTCTTGAAAACGGACTTGAAATGGCTCAATTACCCAAGGTAACAATTTTTGTAAAAGTAAGATTTCAGGGTTAATAAGCAGATGAGATAAAGTTTCTAAACGTTGTAAATCTAGTAAATCATTAATCAGTTCCATTTCGCGATCGCACTCAGTTTCCAAAAGTTCTAGATAACGCTGACTTTCCTCTGGGTCAGGAGAAATCTGTAACATTTGAATGATCATCTTCATATTACTGAGAGGCGATCGCAGTTCGTGGGAAACTAAATTTAAAAATTCACTTTTAAGCTGATTTACTGCTTCTAATTGTGCTACAAGTTGTTCTTGTTCAATTTGCTTTTGACGAGCTTCAACAGCATTTTTAATCTCAGTAATGTCTCGAAATATCAATACTGCACCCGTGATATTTTCTTGGTCATCTTTAATTGGTGCAGCACTATCATCGATTGGTATTTCTGTACCATTTTTAGAAATCAAAATTGTTTCTCTGGGTAATCTAAAACTATGACCATCTTGTAGAACTTGTTTTATAGGGCTTTCGATAGAATTACGAGTTTCTGCATTGGTAATATTGATTACCTCTGAAGATTTTTTGCCGTAAGCTTCTTCTTGTTTCCATCCTGTCAAACTTTCCGCTACAGGATTCATGAAAGTTATTAACTCTTGTATATCACTCGCGATCACACCATCATTGATACTTTTAAGCAGGGTAGACAACCATTTTTGGCTAGATTTTAATTGTCTTTCTAGTTGATGTTTTGTGAGTGCTATTTCGATATTAGTTTGTAGTTCTTTTTCTTTAAAAGGCTTGAGTAAATAGCCAAATGGATCTGTATTTTTTGCTCTTTCTACAGTATTTTCATCAGCATAAGCAGTGAGATAAATTATAGGTATATCCAAATGCTTACGAATCTCTTGAGCAGCTTCCACACCGTCAATTTGACCTTTTAAGCGAATATCCATTAATACTAAATCTGGACGAGATTCTAGTGCTTTATTAATTGCTTCTTGTCCAGAAGAAACCGTTGCAATAACTCTATAACCAAATTTTTTGAGTTTATTTAGTAGATGTTTAGCTACAATAGCTTCGTCTTCTACGACTAAAATATTAGTATTGGCAGAACTCATATTTTCCTCTTTAGATGATTATTTTATACTGAGAATAGGATTTGAAACTCCGATCCTTTCTCACTTTTAATATTTAGATTTCCATTAATTTGGGTTACTAAAGCATCTACTAACTGCCAACCTAATGAAGCTGTATTGTCAAAACTAAAATTTGATGGTAAACCAACTCCATTATCACTCACTTTGAATAAAATGTTATTTTTATAAACTTGTTTAATTTCAACTTTTATTTCACCTTTTCTCCCTTTAGGAAAGGCATGTTTTAATGAATTAGAAACAAGCTCATGGATAATTAATCCACAAGGAACTGCCGTATCTAAGCCTAGTAAAATATGCTCATCTATATTTATATTCAGAGTAATAGCATCTTCATTTAATTCGTATGAAGCCCATAAAATGGCTACTAAATCTTGAACATATTCACCGAAATTAATTTTTGCTAAATCTTGTGAGCCATACATTTTTTCGTGAACCAAAGCCATTGATGCAATCCGCCGCTGACTTTGTTTAAATATTTCCACATATTGTTGCTCTTGAATATAGTCAGA
This sequence comes from Halotia branconii CENA392, assembly GCF_029953635.1. Lineage (NCBI taxonomy): Bacteria > Bacillati > Cyanobacteriota > Cyanophyceae > Nostocales > Nodulariaceae > Halotia > Halotia branconii. The sequence goes on from NZ_CP124543.1 coordinate 2,164,914, forward strand.
TTGCAAACTAAGGAGACTAGAAATAACCTGTAAATTGTTTTTTACACGATGGTAAACTTCCTTTAAAAGGACTTCTTTTTCTAAAAGAGAAGCTTGGAGGCGCTCTTGTGATATCTGGCGATCGCGTAGTGCAGCTTGCCGTTCACTAATGTCTTCAACAACGGCAATAAAATACTTTGGTAAACCAGAAATTTCCCGCACTAAAGAAGCAGTAAGATTAATCCAAACAATAGAACCATCTTTTCGGAAATAGCGTTTTTCCATAGAATAAGTTTGAATATCACCTGCTAACATCTGTTCCATGTATTTCAAATCAGTGTCAAGATCATCTGGATGAGTAATATCTTGGAAAGTTAGTAATCGTAGTTCCTGGAGTGTGTAACCAACAATCTCACAAAGCCTCTGGTTAACTAATGACCAAGCTCCATTTGTTTCTACATGGGCAATACCAACAGCAGCTTGATGAAATGTAGCGCGAAAACGCTGTTCACTTTCCCGTAATGCTTCTTCTATTTGCTGACGATGAATGATTTCACTCTCTAGAGATTCGTTGATTTTGGTTAGTTCTGCGGTTCGCTGCTCAACTATGGTTTCTAATTGGTTGAGTAGGCTACTTAATGCTTCTTCTGCTTGCTTACGTTCTGTAATATCAGTGTGCGAGCCTACCATCCGTATTACTTTCCCATTCTCATCCCACAATGCCTGACCCCGATCCAAAATCCACTTATAAGAGCCGTCTTTACATAAAACTCGATGCTCATTAGTGTAAAACGATGTAGCTTTAGCAAAGTGATCTTCAATTGCTTGTGTCGCACACTCAAGATCATCTGGATGCACTCGTTTTGACCATTCATCTAAATGATTAGAAATCTCCTGTTCTTCATAACCAAGCATTTGCTTCCAACGAGTTGAAAAGAACACTTCATTAGTTTTAAGGTTCCAGTCCCAAATACCATCATTATTACCGCGTAAAGCTAACTGCCAGCGCTGTTCACTTTCTCTAAGAACCTCCTCAGTTCGTTTGCGTTGAGCAACTTCTTTGGCTAATTGGCAGTTTGCAGCCTCTAATTGGACAGGGCTAGGTAGAGCAAGTGCCTGGGGAGTTAATGACATCAATTCTAAAGCTGTATATATAGAAACAAAAGCGGTGATAGTTTTAATCAATCCTGATAGCCAATATGTGGGATGCCACAGTGTCCATACTTCCAGCAAATGTGTTGTACCGCAAGCAACGATGAATAAGCCAAACAAAAGAAAAATCCAGTCAAAAGGCACATCTCTTCGTTGGCGGACAAAATAGAACAACATCGCTGGAATTGAATAATAAGCCAGTGCAATTAGCGAATCGGAAATGATATGTAACCAGACTAGTTCCGGTTTCCAGAGGTAGCAATGTCCATGAGGAATAAATTGACTAGAAAAAAAATTCTGGAAAAATTCAGTCATAAAATCTGTTTACTGTAAGAATCTTCACTAAAACTTCAGATGCAAAGGAAGAAATCTCCAGCCTAGCGCCGCTAGATTTCTAGATAATATTCATAATCTCTTATACTTTAATGCTTTTTTAACTTATTAATCAGCTTATTAGCTTGATAACAGAATATTTTTTGTTCTTAATTTATCCCAATGCTGGCTTTTATAACCGTAACTAACCTGAGCTTTTCATTAGCGAAAGTAATAATAAGAACTAATCAATAATGCTAGATTACTTAGTCTTTGTAGAAATTGCTGAGTGTTAGGGTCAATACCAGAGGAATCCGATTTGATTAATGAACATATTTGCGTAGGGAGAGAACAGGGAACTCTTAACGGGGAACACTTCGGCTACGCTCAGTGCATCGCAGGAAAAAAGGTATGTAATTACTTTTGTAAACACTAAGGTTAACGACTATCATTTTTGCACAGCAAGGGTTTTAAGCATGTTTAGCATAACAAGTAATGAAGAGTCTTAAATTTTTGCAGTTTTGTGATTCTTGGAAATTTCAGAATACTAAAAAAGTATAATAAGTGGTTTTAAACTAAAACTCAGTCCGTTTTTTAGTCCACCCATACAGGTATATACTCAAGAGAGTATGTAAAAAAATGTAAATGGAAAGATGCAGGATAAAGTCGTTGTCGTTGTTGGTGCGATCGCTAGCATTAATTCATCCTTAACTTGCCAATTATGTTTTTCTAGTTTGAAGGACGCTTGAGTGCATCTAGACAATTATTGCTTATGAAGGAATTGATAATCTAGCAAAAGAGGCAGAATTTAAAGATAGATAAGCTTTGGTGCTGGATTTTCGGGAATTATGAAAATTGATCATGTTCACTTTTATGTAAAAGATGCCAAAGCATGGCGAGATTGGTTTATACACCATCTTGGGTTTAAACCTGTAGCCAGTGGCATCAGTTCATTTCACACTTGTACTGAAGCGGTCAAAAATGGTGTTGTTTACTTTTTGTTATCTTCACCACTCTTACCTACAAGTCCAGTGGCTGAGTTTTTGAGTCAACACCCACCCGGTGTAGCCGATGTTGCTTTTGCAGTTGAAGATGTGGAAGCTGCGATCGCCCTAGCACAAGCATACGGTGCTACAATCATCCAACCTATTCAAGAACGGCAAATGCATGGTGCTTCTGTTAAGTGCGGCAAAATTGCCGCTTGGGGTGGATTGACTCATACACTGATTGAAAAGCCAGTGGTTAATGATCAATTGCAAGTGGCAACAGATAGCAACTTTATCGCCATAGATCATATAGTGCTAAATGTGGCAGTTGGTGAATTAGAACATGCTGTTGCTTGGTATGAAAAAATTCTCGATTTTCAACCCCAGCAAACATTTAAAATTCAAACCGATCGCTCTGCTTTGCACAGCCAAGTAATGGTTTCTCACAATGGCAGCGTCCAATTGCCAATTAATGAACCAGCTTCTCAAAATTCTCAAATTCAAGAGTTCTTAGATGTTAACCAAGGGGCAGGTATTCAACATATCGCCCTGCGGATGTCTAATCTCATCGATGCGATCGCTCAATTTCGGGCTTCTGGTTTATCTTTGCTCTCAGTTCCTCAAACTTACTACTCGCGACTGCAACAGCGCCCAGGACTACCATTGACACCCCTAGAACTAAAGGCGATCGCCCAACAAGAAATTTTGGTAGATTGGCAAGAAGATGTCCAAAACGCACTGCTACTACAAATTTTTACTCAACCCATCTTTGGAGAGCCGACCTTTTTCTTTGAATTTATTGAACGTCGTTATCAAGCTCAAGGCTTTGGAGAAGGTAACTTTCGCGCCTTGTTTGAAGCCATTGAAAGCGAACAAATTAAACGCGGTACTCTGCGTTAAAAGACTGACAAGTAAAAAAGTAGGTTATTGTCGATACTTTCTTAAAAAAAAGCTGACAGAAAAAATGCCAAGCTGAAATTTAGGTACAATTTGCCTCTCGAAAAATAGTCACACAACTGAGATAATTTTAATAAAAATTAACATTTTCCGCCGATGCTAAGATTAATTACTGACTTCGACGGCCCTATTATTGATGTTTCTGAGCGTTACTACCATGTTTACCAATTTTGTTTGGAGAAAACACAGCGTCCAGGTCAAGTAGTGCAACAACTTTCTAAAGCTGAATTTTGGCAAATGAAGCGATCGCGGATTCCTGAAAAACAAATTGCTTTAAATTCTGGTTTAGACGCAGCGCAAGCCCAAGAATTTGCTCAGTTGCGGCGACAAACAGTGCATACAGAACCTTATTTTGAGTATGACAATTTATTACCGGGTGCTGTCGATGCACTATTAAAAATTCAACAAGCTGGCATCGATTTAGCAGTGATGACAATGCGTCGGGTTAGGGAATTAGATTATGCCTTTAAAAAACACGACTTAGGCAGATTTTTCCCCGAAAATCGCTGTTATTGCCTCAGCAATGACTATGTTAAAACTCGTGATATTGAAGATAAACCTTTGTTAATGGCTAGAGCATTAGCAGAACTACCCCCCGCAGCTGATACTTGGATGGTGGGGGATACAGAAGCTGATATTACTGCTGCGAAAAAACACGGTATTAAAGTCATGGGTGTGGAGTCTGGTATCCGCGATCGCGCTCAATTAGAACTTTACCACCCAGACTTAATTGTTAAAGATTTAAACTCTGCTGTAGATTTCATCTTAGACCCTAGTACATCAATTTAACTACCAATCAAAAACCCCCTTACCAGACAGGAAAGGGGGACAGGAGATTTTAAATATTACTGAGTTGGTTTTTGAAAAATTTAGACACACTCTTGGGCAGTTTTTGTACAACTTAGCAGTTTCTCAATCTATAAGACTAAGGAATCTAACGCAGAAAGCTACTAACTAACCACAACAATATAAATGTCAGTACTGTAGAAAACTGATTTGAAGTCAAACTGACAAATTGCGTTTGTGGTAAGAACCAATTAGCAAATAGCCCCCCGATAATCAAACCCATTATGAGTGCAACGAGTGTAAGTAAAACTGCTCTACCGAACTTACCTTCTTTACGATTAAGAAAGTAAATACTAATTCCTACTCCTACCACTAACACCAACTGCAAAACTTGATCGCCTGTAGTTGGATAAAAGATACTAATAGAACTTAAACCCAAGTACCAAGCTCCAGGCAATAGTACATCTGTGGGCGTTGGTTGATCCAGCATTCGTTGCAGCCACGCTGGCGACTGTTCACGGGGGGTTGGAGTTTCTTTAACAGGCGATTGTACTCGTAGTTCTGGAAACCGAATGCGTTCAGGTACTTTTATTTTACCTTCCTGACGCATCCGTAAACGCTCCATTAAAATCGCATCGTAAGCAGTCTCGATGAGTTCTAGACTCTTGGAATCGCCACCGTACTGCTCCATTAGGCGATTGCGAGCATCTTGAATTTCATCGAAGCTAGCATCTTCTGATACCCCAAGTTTTTCGTAGGGATTTTGATCGCTCATGGGAGTTTATACTTTAGCCTTAGTCAGTGGCAATTTTTTACTTAAGGAAAAACAAATTTAGATTTTATCAGGATCGAAACTAAAAACGTACCGACCCAATATTCATGCTCTACCACGAATGGTAGCACGGGTTAGTTAGATTGACTTGGGAATTTTAACTACAGCCACTTTAACATATTGCCAGAACTCCGTGTATCCCCTCATGTCGTTGACAAGCGAGGGCTTTACTCTAGAATTTGAACTGAGTATACCTAAAACGCATTTTTCATGGAAAAATTAGCTTTTTTGGTACAAATTTAGTAACTTAGTATTTCTTGAGGAAATTTTTATAAATTATCCTCATAATTGTTCAGTGGTATCGATCCGCATATAGATTTAGAATTGAAAAGTTTTAAATCAACAGGTACTTCGGATAGGAACCTGTCCTAGTTTAGTAAACTACTGTGGCTAATGTTCCGAATATATGGTGACTGGACATCAAGTTAACAATTACAGTACCTTCACTTGAGTGTGGGGATAACTACCGAAATTCTTGGCTTTCGTTGTTCAGAATCCTGATTACACTATTATTTTGAATAATCAGGAAATTCGTTCTTAGCTCTTGTAGATTTTTAAATAACCCCCAAGTATCAAATGCGTTTTTACGCAATTCTCTTGTTAATCTTACGAATTTTTGTGCAAAGTGATGGTCATGGCTCCCGCCAAGATTCTTGTAGTTGATGACGACCCTGCGGTTCGGAACTTAATTCAACGCTTTTTGATTAAACAGAGCTATCAAGTAGAATCTGCTGAGGATGGTAAGTCAGCCTTAGCGCTATTTGAGCAATTTAACCCGGATTTGGTGATTTTAGATGTAAATTTGCCAGATGTCATTGGGTTTAACCTCTGTCAAGAAATGCAAAGTCGGAATGGTGTTTTTGTACTCATGCTCACTAGTCGTGCAGATGAGGCTGACAAGATTCGTGGCTTTGCTAAAGGTGCTGACGACTATCTCACCAAACCTTTTGGTTTGGGAGAGTTAGAAGTCAGAGTAGGAGCTATTTTGAGGCGGCAGCGGGTTGTGACTACCGCCGAACAAAAACGCCTAGTATTTGACAAGTTGACGATTGATCCAGTACGACGGGAAGTATCACTAAATAACCAACCAGTGCTATTGACCGCCCTAGAATTTGATTTGTTGCATTTTTTAGCTGGCCATCCTGGTCGAGTTTGGCGGCGAGCAGAACTTATTCAAGAGGTGTGGGACTATGAATATGTAGGCGACCAGCGGGTTGTGGATGTGCATATCGGCCAAATTCGCAAGAAAATTGAAGTTGATGCTAGTCAACCAGCATTAATCCAGACTGTACGTGGCGTGGGATATAAGTTTGAATGTCCTCCTCACGGCCAAACAGAAACCAATCCCTAAGTCTTATAGTCTCTAGTCTAGAGTTTTTAACTATAAATTAACTCTCGACTCTTGACTTAAGTTACTAGTATTTCTAGGTGTAAGTCAAAAGTCAAACAGTTTATGCCTTTGATCATGCCTTTAATCTTGAGGGGAGAGGCATAATATTTTTCTTTAAAAACCTATGCTTTAGGCACAGCATGGCGTACCCATAGATGATAACCATAATAGCATTGTTTATATGTACCAGACACTCTTAGGTGCTGGTACATTTAGCTATTTTAATTAGCAATGGTGGAACAAAGTTTCCAAATAAACACGAGCAGCACGGCGATCGCTGTCTCCATTTTGTAGTAAAAACAGTGACAATGCTGCTGTCAGCACTCGGTTTTGATCCCAATCGGGATGCTTTTCTAAGTAAATTTTTAAGGATTCGTCAAGGGTTTCGGGAATTTCTGTAAAGATGCTAACCGTTGCTTTCATGAGATTTTCCTTCTCTGAGGTCAATCAAGAGGGACAAGTTATTTAATATGAGACCACTTACCTAAAAAATCTGTGCCAACATTTATTAGTATTACTTTATACTATTGTCTTACAGACTACAAAAGAAGCAAGTCGCATCATTGTGCGGCAAGAGGGGGTGGGTTTGTCAATGCTGCGAAATGTTAAAAACGTATGTATAAAAAATATTTTAATACGCAAACATCAGGGTTTAAGGCTATTTTTTGTTACCTTTCTTAATAAAAACTCGGTCTTTCCTATTTCTAACCTCTAGTAGTAAAAATCCCCAATAATACGGCAAGAGCTGATCACCTCGTAGAAAATCTGTGGAAAACCTGTAAAATATTTGTGGAAACCTTGTGGAATCAGTGAGGAAAATTGTAGTGAATGATAAGAATTACAAAAATATTATCCTCTGCTGACATTTAAAATCTAATGGACAAATTTTGCTTTATGAGCCATAGCACAGACAAAATGCCTGTGCTACGAGCTAGAAATCGAACTTGTGTGGAAACATCCTTGGCTTACTCAATAAGCCAAGCCCATGTTTAAAAACCAAGTTGCTTGCTATATCAACCAAAAGTCCTTAATTTTCGTCCCGCCCGTGAATTTGAGCAGGTGGGCTAGTAGCTTCAACAGCAGTGAATGATTCTAGAATTTTGTATGTATGGTTCGCTCCTTTTGGTACTACCCAAGAAGTTCCAGGTTCTAGCAAAACCATTTGCCCTTCAATATGCAATTCTGCACGGCCATTAATTACATAACCAACTGTTTCGTATTCCCGTGTAGTTGGCTGCTTATCTTCACTAGGTTGCTCGTTTTCCCAAAGACGCATAGAGAGAGATTTGCCAGATGCTAGATACTTCTGACCCTCTTTACCTTTAGGAGAATTAGTAGAGTCTATTTTCTTAACGCTTGTATCACTCATGATTAATTTGATGGTTTAAGTACAACTTTGATGCAATGGTCTTTCTTGTCTTTAAATATTTGGTAGCCGTGGGGCGCTTGTTCTAGAGGTAGGCGATGGGTAATAACAAACGATGGATCAATTTCGCCATTTTGAATGTGTTCTAGCAAGGGTTTTAAATATTTATGGACGTGGGTTTGTCCCATTTTCAAAGTTAGACCTTTGTTCATGGCAGCACCCATAGGTACTTTGTCAATAAAGCCGCCATAAACTCCTGGAATTGATACGTGACCCCCTTTTCTGCAAGAGACAATCACCTGCCGTAATGCTGTGGGGCGGTCTGTTTCTAAACGAACTGCTTGCTTTGCTTGGTCATAGAGAGCCATTAAATCAGTACCATGTGCTTCCATTCCTACAGCATCAATACAAGCATCAGGGCCACGCCCACCAGTCATTTCTTTGAGCGCTTCCCCAACATCTATTTCTTCGTAATTCAGAACTTCAGCTTTACCATCTTCTTTAGCCATACGTAGGCGTTCTGGAACTCTATCAATGGCAATAACACGTTCTGCGCCTAACATGTATGCACTTCTAATGGCAAATTGTCCAACTGGGCCACAACCCCAAATAGCGACAATATCACCGGGTTTGATATTGCAGTTCTCCGCTGCCATATAGCCAGTCGGAAAAATATCAGTTAAAAATAATACTTGCTCATCCGTCAGCCCATTGGGAATTTTGAACAAACCAACATCGGCAAAGGGAACTCGTGCATACTCTGCTTGACCACCTGCGTAACCTCCGAATAAGTGGGAGTAACCAAACAGACCTGATGGTGAATGACCCATTTGCTTTTCTACCATCCAAGCATTGGGGTTAGAGTTATCGCACAGCGACCACAAATCTTGATTACAAAAAAAACAGTTACCACAGGATATTGTAAAGGGAACAACGACGCGATCGCCTATTTGGACATTTTTAACTGCACTTCCTAGTTCAACAACTTCCCCCATGAACTCATGCCCAAGGATATCACCTTTTTCCATAGTAGGAATGTAGCCGTTATAAAGGTGTAAATCTGAACCACAAATTGCAGTAGAGGTGATTTTAATAATGGCATCACGCGGATTGATAATTTTAGGATCTGGAACTGTTTCTACCCGCACATCATGTTCACCGTACCAGCAAACTGCTTTCATGATTCTTATTCCTGGTTATTGTTGATTAGTCATAGGCCTTTTGTGTAAAAACAAAAAACCTATAACAAATTTTTTAACGAGATTTCGCTAATATCCTGCTTTAGTTTCAGTCAACTTAATTCATAATTGATAATGGGCTACGTCCTGTTACGCTTAGAGCGCAAGCGTTAGCTACACAGGAGCGTCATTACAAATTAGTAATTATTTAGTTATTGAACTTTCCCCATTTTCAACTTTTGATTCAAGTTGACTAGAAAAATTGTTTCAATTCTGTGTACAGTAGTTAGTTCATGTTCATCTGCTGTTTAATATTTTCTGCTGTTCCTTGTAAGCTGTCTTTAGCTTTTTCAATTATATTAGTGCCGTTACTATTAGGCACTCCTTTGTAATAAGTACCTTCTGGTGTTTTTACAGTGTCACCAATATTGGTATTACCAGAAAACTGGCGATAATTATTAGGATTTTGTCTAACATTATTGTCAGCACTTTGCTTAAAGCTGCCTTTGGCTTTTTCAACAATGTTAGTGCCATTACTATCAGGCACTCCTTTGTAATAAATACCCTCTGGCGTTTTCACAGTATCAGCTTGAGCTACCACTCCATTACCGTAGCCGAAAGCTTGCATTCCCAAAAACGCCAAACTTACTAGAAAAGCGATCGCAACCTGGCGTAGAACAACATTTTTTAGCCAAGAAAATACGTGTTTCATAATTATCCTCGATTTCATTACTTACGATGTGTCATTTAAAAACAGCTCAGAGCTATTTCATGGTTAGAGAACAACTTTGATCAAGTTGTCTTGTTTCTGTTGAAACATCTGTTAGGCATAAAATACTTGTTTCAGTGGTAATTGAGGAGTAACCACCAAGAATGGATCAAGTTTGCCGTTTAAATATTTAGTTGTGTTAGCAAACGCATATATTGTTGTTGATGTATTTGCTCTATCTAAAAAGATACAGAGGAAATTTTAATGAGTTGCTCAAACTCAGGATAAAAATTATCTTAGTTTGAGGGTTTATCCTTTACCCATTGACTGACCTGCGGTAGTGGCGATTTCGCCTGCTTCCATCAGCATTTTAAAACGACGCAAATCATCACCGATTTGCTGTTCTGGTTCTTCACCAAAAAGTTTGGCTATTACCGAAGCCAGCACTCCACCAGGAGGATTATATTCTAAGACAACCTTAACTTCTGTACCCCGGTTTTTTGGTGCTTTTTGAAAACGCACAAAACCAGAATTTTCAATATCTGCACCTTCAACAGAAGCCCAAGAAATAAACTCATTTTCTCGGTCTTCTAAAATATCTGCATCCCATTCGACACTATTACCTAAAGGTGCATTAGCAATCCAGTGAGAGCGTTTCTCGTTGTATACCTTCACAAATTTGAGATGCTTCATGAATGTAGGCAAATTTTCAAAGTTGTGCCAAAAGTGATATAGTTCCTCTGCCGATTTATTAATCGTTACTGTCTTTTCAACTTTGATAGGTTGGTTCATACCCATTGCTTCTTGTGCTTGCTGAATCGTGCTATGTTTTGTTGCACTTTGATAAATCAAACCGCCGCCAGCTAAAGCAGTTAGCACTCCCCGTAAGGAACCTTGTCTTAAACCCATTAGTACTAGCGCCCCTCCACCGATGAGAGATGCCCAACGCTCAGTTTCACTAGCTTCACTGTGACTACCAGTCAGTTTATTTTCCTGTGTCGAAGCCACTTTTTTTATCTCCTAATCACAATCAAATAACCGCAGGGGTGCAAAGCAAGTTGCCTGCGGTATGCTTTTTATGCTTGCCCGTCTATACAGCCGCACCTGTTGTTGGTTTGGGAGGTTTTGCCCCAACTGCTACCCGCGCTCGATATAGCTCTACCAATCGCTGTTCAGATTTCAACAAATCTTGGTAAATTCCTTTGAAAATAGCAGTTGCTACCGGGTCGGTGTACATTGCACACAAATTACCAATATCGCCAATACCAGTTTGTGCATCTCCTAAAGCGCAACGTAACTGATATATGTCATCACTGCCCGTAAAAGCAGACTTCACTTTGGCATATTGATTAGCAATATTTGCCGCGAAAGAAGGTTTTTCGCCTAGTGTGTGAAGATAGGTTTCTAAATGTTCAATGTGGCGTTTTTTGTCAGCAATCATCTCTTGAAAGAGTGACTTTATTTCTGTATCTGATTCTTTTTGGGCGTATTGCTCTAAAGCTTCTAAGGAGTAATGCTCACCGCCCAAAGCAGTATTTAATCCTTTGATAATATCGCCTTTGGTTGAACCACCCCAAGCATCAGCTAATTTCCACCATTCAGCACTTATGTCTTTTTCATTTGGCAGCGCTGCATCTTTACCGCCATAACCTAAGCGGCTGAGAATAGCTGTGGTAAAAATCGCTAAGTCTCCAGGTTCACGAGAGGTGATCAAATTGCCATCAACTACTAATGGTTCGTCAAGATAATTTGCACCCGCATTGATTATGTCTTTGCGGATAGCGCTAAAGCCAGTAGCTTGCTTATTTGTAAGTAAGTCACCTTCAATTAAAAGTTGTGGGCCATGACAAACCGCTGCTACCAACTTTCCTTGCTGCATTGCCTCTTGCACAAAACGCACCATATTGGGATTTCGCCGCATTTTATCGGGAGCCATACCGCCAGGAATAATCACTGCATCAAATTCTGAAACTACAGCTTCTGTTGCAGTGGCATCGGCTTCTGTGGTCAATTTGCCACGTTTACCTTTGTATTTTTCGTTCATACGGGAACCGAGGACAACTACCTCCATTCCTGCCTGTTTAATCCCATTAGAAGGGATAATAAATTCTATATCTTCTACTCCATCTTCAATGAGGATAGCAACTTTTTTATTACTGGAATAGTTGTTATGGTTGGTCATGTATTTTACCTATTTTTGGAATTTAATTAGCTAAATTTGAACCTACTTAGATATTTATGTTGTTTACTAAACATTTACTAAGCAGACATTTCATTTGTTGGTGATGTAGCAAACAATTCTTCATAATCGTGAGATAAATGAGCGTGAAAGGCAGCAAATATTTCGGGTTTAATGGCATTTTGCAACACAGCAAAAACAGCCCGTACATGCATAGCAGCGTTAGTTGGTTCTATATTTTCTTTTTGACTTGCGCGAGTAATAAACTCTTGCAAATTAAAGGATTCAAAACTCTCTTCCTCTTCGCTTTGTAGATAGTCGCTTAACTTCTGGGGTAAATTAGCAGCTAATTCTTGTGCTTCATTGCCAGCAATACGTTCTTTAATTGTTTCTAATGTTGCACGAGTAGCGCGTTCTGCTTCTTCACGAGAATTTGACTGAGCAAGACTTTGTACATGTGTAATAAATTCTTCGTATTCCATTTTCCACCTCTAGGGAGCAAAATCACTAATTGACTCGCTACTTGATTTTTTAGACATTTCAAATTACTAAATTTAAATACTAAGAAAATAGCAATGAGTTAAAAAGTTGGAATTGAGGGAGAGTTAAATGTTGATAAATTTTAACTCATAGCTTAAATTACATCAGGATTGATCGTGAATTTACACTTATAAGGTTATGCTGGAATAGCTACCCTAGCTTCGTTCTCAGGGGATAGATTTTTTTATTTCTAAAGTCGTACATCTTCAGCAATACAACTTTTTGCGTTGAAAACGTTATGGTGAGGATGCAGAAAAAGCTAAATATTATGGTGGAAAATAATAATCACGACGAAGTTAAATCTGATGATTTACCACAGGAAATTACCGAATCTTACGGCACTGGTGTAAAAGATCTGCCAGGATACAATATTGGTGGGCGATCGCTACAAGAAAGAAAACACGAATATACAGACACTAGTCCAGAACTCACCGGTGGCGATGTAGATGCTTATTGGCAAGATGCCGACACAGTAGGAGATGAAGCTGTGGGTGGTACAGCGCATACTCCTGATCAAAATGTCACTGAAGATTTAGAAGCAGCAGTAGGGTTGGAAATGAAAGACAACGCCTCTCTCCGCACTGAGACAGTTTTAGAACGACGTGATGATAATCGCTGGGAACTAGATCCGATGTCTTCTGACGATTATGAACAACGGGATAGTTAAGTAGTGTGGGGCATCCCTACCCTTCGGGAACGACTCCGTCGAACGGCTTCGCTCAGGCCAAGTGGGCATGAGGCACTTGTACTGAGCGAAGTCGAAGTATTGGGCATGGGGCGTTAGGGGTTCTATGCTGAAGTTGCCAAACAGGTGCAAACTTTCAGGGCAACTCAGGACACCGTTACAATAGTAGTCTAAAGAAGATTATGTCTAGATAGTTCTATTATGACGACTACTACTGTCAAAACTGAGTATGAAGCGATTATTGGTTTAGAAACCCATTGTCAACTGAGTACGAATACCAAAATTTTCTCTACTAGCTCCACGGCATTTGGTGGTGATCCCAATACTAACATCGATCCAGTGTGTATGGGTTTACCTGGTGTTTTGCCTGTACTTAACCAAAAAGTATTGGAATATGCCGTTAAAACTGGGTTGGCACTGAATTGTCAAATCGCCCCATACAGCAAATTTGACCGTAAACAGTATTTTTATCCTGACTTACCGAAAAACTACCAAATTTCTCAATATGACTTACCCATCGCAGAGCATGGATGGTTAGAAATTGAGTTGGTAAATGCTGATGGTAATCCGATTCGCAAACGCATTGGCATCACGCGGCTGCACATGGAGGAAGATGCAGGCAAACTTGTACATGCAGGTAGCGATCGCTTGTCTGGTTCTACTTATTCTTTGGTAGACTACAACCGCGCAGGTGTACCATTGGTAGAAATTGTCTCAGAACCCGATTTGCGTTCCGGACAAGAAGCTGCTGAATACGCCGAAGAATTACGCCGCATCGTCCGCTATCTTGGTGTCAGTGATGGCAATATGCAAGAAGGATCTCTGCGTTGTGATGTGAATATTTCTGTGCGTCCAGTGGGACGAAAGGAATTTGGCACGAAAGTAGAAATTAAAAACATGAACTCGTTTAGCGCTATTCAACGAGCGATTGACCACGAAATTGAGCGACAAATCGCCGCCATCGAAGCAGGCGATCGCATTGTACAAGAAACTCGCCTATGGGAAGAAGGCGCTCAACGTACAATTAGTATGCGGGTTAAGGAAGGTTCTAGTGATTACCGCTATTTCCCAGAGCCAGATTTAGCACCAATTGAAGTATCTAGTGAACAACTAGCACAATGGCGTAATCAATTGCCAGAATTGCCAGCCCAAAAACGTCGTCATTATGAAAACGAATTGGGACTTTCGGCTTATGATGCACGAGTGTTGACAGAAGATTGTACAGTAGCCGAATATTTTGAAGTTGCGATCGCAGCAGGAGCTAATCCTAAAGCTGCTGCTAATTGGATTACTCAAGATATCGCTGCCTACCTCAACAAGCAAAAACTTACTATCACTGAAATTGCTCTGACTCCTGTCAATTTAGCTGAAGTGATTACTCGAATTGAAAAGGGCAAAATTAGCAATGCTCAAGCGAAAGCAAAACTGCCCGATTTACTCACAGGTGTCGCTCCTGAGAAAGCGTTTGCTGGTCAGGAGTTAATCACTGATCCTAGTGTGTTAGAACCAATCATTGATGAAGTGATCGCCGCCAATCCCAAAGAACTTGAAAAGTATCGCAACGGTAATACCAACCTTAAAGGCTTCTTCGTCGGTCAGGTTTTGAAAAAGACTAGCAAACGTGCTGATCCTAAGCTAACTAATGAATTAGTGGAGAAGAAATTGAGTTAGAGACTAGTTTGTGAGGCTGCGAGATCCCCGACTTCTTGAAAAAGTCGGGGATTCTGATCTCTATGAACTATCAGAATTAATGCGATAGATCACTAAGGCTTATTTTCAAAGTTTTAAATCTCCCTAACTTTACTTTGTAGAGTCAGGGCATTTTGGCGAAATACTGAATATTAGATATAATTTTTTATTTCAGGGATGAGATAGTTGGGCGTAAATAACTTTTAAGAGATAAAATTAGCACCAGCATTGTTTATGCCGAAACTGGCAAAAGCTAAAAATCCCAACAACCCCATAAAGAATTATCCAAGACTATATGGGAGCAGCAAATCTAGGTTATTTTTATGAAATCAGGTATAAAACGCATTGAAGCAACTCTACACGATTTAGGGCATCGTAGTACAGACTCCACCGATGTCAGTGATGCTACTAAGCGACCTTTCTCTTTTAGAATTAGTGTAGGAACTACAGAAAGTTCAACGGATGTGGATAACTCATCTGAAGGGGAAATTAAGACACTAGATATTGATATAGACTCCCAAAGTGAACATACCACTGAGCAGAGTTTATTTCCTCAACATACCTCCGTACAAACATTTCCGGCACAAGATAGCGGTAGCAAAACACCCAGCTTACCAAAGTTCAAAAATCCTACCTTTAGTAGCCATCGCCACGGAGCTAATCCAGCATTAGCAATGAACATTTTGCAAGAAATTCAACAACATGTGGCTGGGTGGCAAACAGAGCTACAAACAATCTTGCAGCAAATACAAGATATTTATTTAGAAGGCCCTATTGTTAATGGTTGGTTAGAGTCCAATTCTAAAGAACCAGAACAGGGAGGAACAGCAACACTGCGCCATGCAGAAGTTGACCGCCTCATGGACTATGTAGAAGAAATTTGCACGACTAGCAACAAAGCATCTTATCAATCTTCTGGGACTGGTTATCGCCTCTGCGGTTTGGATACTTCTGGTAAAGTTTGGTCGCGTCCCTGTCCACCAGAGCAGTTACCTACAGTGAGTATGGCAATTGCCCGTCATCAAAAGTTACGTCAACTTTTAGGCCGCAAACAAGACTTAGAGTCTCACCTCAGTCAATTGGCTGAAACTTTAGTAGTTTTACACAGTCATATCCAACAAACTTGAAGTTTTTATGGGTATTTCCGAAAAAACGCGGTTGGTGGGTTGGAAAATTTTGGTATAGATTAGCAGGCAGTCGGCGATTATTGGATGTTGTCATTAATCAATGGTTAGTAGTCATTAGAAAATAAAAACTCTACCCCCTTGTAGGTAGAGTTTTGTCAGTAGTTAGTAGTCAGTAGTTAGTAGTTAAAAATATTTTAAGACCACGTTCCTTGCGCTTTGGGGGTATTAAACCAGATCAAAAACAACACTTCGACAAGCGGTAGTTGAATCTCGACTTCGCTCGATTGCCGCGTAGTCGAAACTCAGTGCATCGCTGACAACTAACAACTGACAACTGACCCGCGTAGCGTAATAAAATTTACAGCCCATCCTATGCCAGACACCCAAATTTCTGCCATTATCTGTACTCACAATCGAGACACCTATTTAGGCGCTGCAATTGATAGCCTTTTGGCACAAGATATTGCAGCTAATTTTGAAGTTGTAGTAGTAGATAATGGGTCTAGCGATCGCACCCGCGAAGTTGTAGAACAAAGAGCAAGCGATTTTCGGTTAAAGTATGTCTATGAGCCTACTCTCGGCTTATCTGTGGCTCGTAACACGGGCGCTAAGGTTGCCGAGGCTGAAATTCTTGCTTATTTAGATGATGATGCTGTAGCTAGTACTCACTGGTTACAAGTTTTGCATTCTGCCTATAAAAATAACTCTCAACTAGCGATCGCAGGTGGCAAAGTCACCCTTTTATGGCCTCAAGACATTCAACAACCGCGATGGTTATCTCCTGGACTAGCTGCAAATTTGGGTGCATACGACTTGGGAGACAGCACGACATATATCGAACAACCAGGTTTAACTCCTAGAGGTTTAAATTACTCTATACGCCGCAGTTTTCTAGAACAAATTGGTGGTTTCGACCCTCATTTAGGGCGAGTCGGGAAAAACTTGCTCTCGAATGAAGAACTGCAAATGACCGAATTTGCCTTACAAAAGGGTTGGCAAGTTGCTTATCTTCCAGAAGCTTTAGTCGCTCATAATGTTGCTCCTGAGCGTCTCAAGCGCTCTTGGTTTTTAAATCGAGGCTGGTGGCAAGGAATCAGTGAGTGCTATCGCGAACAACTAGCGGGTAAAGCTGGTATGGGTCAATTACAGCGGGGTGGCGAACGATTTATACGTGGTTTATACAAATCATTACAATATTTTTCTGACCCAGCAGAGCGCTTTGATAAACTTGTGTATGCTTACGGTCAAGTAGGTTATTTAAATGCAGCTATTCAAGGTCTGTTGTTTACATCAAATAAGAAATATACTGCTTCTCATTTATGTGCAGTAGAGTCTTGTGAAGAGAAGGGACTAGGAACTAGAGATTAGGGGCTAGTAAAGAAGCAGAGGGGCAGGGGAAGACAAGAGGAAAAGGAGCAGGGAGCAGGGAGCAAGGGAGAAGGATTATGGTACAAATTCAAGGTATTCTCTTCAATCTCCTCTGCCTCATGCCCCATGCTCCATGCCCCATACTTCGGCTACGCTAAGTACAAGTACCCTATGCCCTATGCCCTATGCCCTATGCCCCATGCCCATTTAGTTACTTAATCAATAATAATTATTATGTTATCTAAAATCCCAGTTTCTGTACTTATTCCTGCAAAGAATGAACAAGCAAATTTACCGGCTTGTCTCACGAGTGTCCAAAGAGCAGATGAAGTATTTATCGTCGATTCTCAAAGTACTGATAAAAGTGCCGAAATAGCTAAAAGTTACGGCGCAAATATTGTGCAATTTCACTTCAACGGACGCTGGCCGAAAAAGAAAAATTGGTCTTTAGATAATCTACCTTTTCGTAATGAATGGGTACTGATTGTAGATTGCGATGAACGCATTACTCCCGAATTGTGGGAAGAAATCGCCAAGGCAATTCAAAATGATCAATACACAGGTTATTACCTCAATCGCCGGGTATTTTTCTTAGGTAAATGGATTCGCCACGGTGGCAAATATCCCGATTGGAATCTCCGTTTATTTAAGCATAAACAAGGACGCTACGAAAACTTAAATACCGAAGATATCCCCAATACTGGAGATAACGAAGTTCACGAACACGTTATTTTGTCAGGACAAGTCGGATATCTCAAAAATGATATGCTGCACGAAGATTTTCGTGACCTTTTCCATTGGTTAGAACGACATAATCGTTATTCTAACTGGGAAGCTCGTGTTTATTTCAATTTGCTCACAGGTAAAGACGACAGCGGAACCATTGGTGCAAATTTGTTTGGTGATGCAGTACAACGCAAGCGCTTTTTGAAAAAAGTTTGGGTGCGTTTGCCGTTTAAACCATTTTTGCGATTCGTTTTGTTCTACATTATTCAGCGCGGTTTTTTAGATGGTAAAGCTGGATATATCTATGCACGTTTGCTGAGTCAATATGAATATCAAATCGGAGTTAAATTGTATGAGTTACGCAGTTGTGGCGGTCAATTAAATACAACTACATCTAAGTCTGTACCCTCATCTTTAACTCAAGAAATTGGGCAAACAGTAAGTTAAAGCAGGGAGTAAGAAGCAGAGGGGCAGAGGGGCAGGGGAGACTAGGGGACTAGGGGACTAGAGGAAGCAAGAAGAATAACTACTGACAACTGACAACACTTCGACAAGCGGTAGTTGAATCTCGACTTCGCTCGATTGCCGCGCAGTCGAAACTCAGTGCATCGCTGACAACTGACAACTGACAACTTACCAATGACAACAGACAAACCTTTTGTAGACTTACGTAAGTATGACCAATCCTGGTTTGATCGCGGGCGTGCAGGTTGGTATATTTTGTTATGGTGGTTAGTGCAGGCGATCGCTTTTCCCTTAACTCCTCAACCATTAAGTATATTGCGCTGCTTTCTACTGCGATTATTCGGCGCTCATATTGGTAAAGGTGTATTAATTCGACCTACCGCCCGCTTTACTTACCCGTGGAAAATCAGTATTGGCAACTACAGTTGGATTGGAGATGATGTAGTTTTATACAGCCTAGATGAGATTAACATCGGTGAACATTGTGTAATATCTCAAAAAAGTTACTTATGTACTGGTAGTCATGATATCCAAGACCCTGCATTTGGGTTGAAAACAGCAAGTATTATTATTGGTAATGGGGCGTGGGTAGCAGCAGATTGTTTCGTAGCGCCAGGAGTGGAAATTGGAGCTAATGCTGTGATTGGCGCTCGTAGTAGTGTTTTTACTTCTATGCCTCCTGGACAGGTTTGCTTGGGAAGCCCCTGTCGTCCACGGTATTCCAGATTATTACCACAAGGCGAAATTAAAAATTAAAAATTAAAAACTTTATCTACTTGTGGGTGAAGTTTTCGGGTATGGGGCATGGAAAGAAGTTATCAGTTACCAGTTATCACTGTTTACTGTTCGCTGATTTAACCACCCATGAAGGAATAGAGTTTCTCGCCGCTTTCAATGGATACAGCGTCAGCAACAACTAAAAAATAGGCATAGAGATTCGCAAGTGCAACGTAGTAGGATTATGCAAGTGAAGGGGTAGAACTGGCGAAGTTGCGATCGCTTGCTAGCAGACACCCTAAAATTAGAGCAAAAGACGATTCCTCAAACAAGATGCGTATTTCTCTCAATTGGCTGCGGGAACTAGTAGAAATAAAACTTAGCCCCGAAGAATTAGCCGAAACTCTGACAATGGCTGGGTTTGAAGTAGAAGATATTGAAGATCGCCGCACTTGGGCAAATGGCGTTGTTGTGGGGAAAGTGCTTGAGCGTCAACCCCATCCCAATGCTGATAAATTAAGTGTTTGCCAAGTAGATGTCGGTGCAGCAGAGACTTTAAATATTGTCTGTGGTGCTGCCAATGTCCGG